>NZ_CP059903.1:0-315500 GCF_014127485.1 Nocardioides dongkuii
TCTCCTCCAGCACTGCGGAGCCCGGTTCACAGCCTGTGGACAAAGCTGTGGACAGACCGACCGACACCACCCGGGACACGTTCCCGGGCCCCCCGACTCGATGAAGGACACGGGAACCGTGGACCAGGACCCCTCCGGACGCCCCGACGCCCCGGGCGTCGACCTCGAGACGGCGTGGCACGGCGTCGTCAACGACCTGCTGCCCAACCAGCGCGCCTGGCTGCGCGCCAGCGAGCCGGTGACGCTGCACGGCAACACCGCGATCATCGCGGTGCCCAACGAGTTCACCCGCAGCCAGCTCGAGGGCCGGCTCCGCGGGCAGCTCGAGGACGCGCTCACCATCTCGTTCGGTCGCGAGATCCGGATCGCCGTGACCGTCAACCCGGTCCTCGAGGACGTCGAGACGCCGCCGACGCCCGAGGTGCACGCTTCGCCGACAAGTGGACATGTCGACATGTCGACGCAGATGCGTCCGGTGGAGCCCGCCCCCGGCCCGCCCTCGCTGTCCTCGGCCGACGAGTCGCTCGACCCGGCGCACACCGGCCCCACCAAGCCCGCGGCGCTCGAGACCCGGCTCAACCCCAAGTACACCTTCGAGACCTTCGTCATCGGCTCGTCCAACCGGTTCCCGCACGCCGCGGCGGTGGCGGTCGCCGAGGCGCCGGGCAAGGCGTACAACCCGCTGCTGGTCTACGGCGACTCCGGCCTGGGCAAGACGCACCTGCTGCACGCGATCGGCCACTACGTGCGCAGCCTCTACACCGGGGCGAAGGTGCGCTACGTCTCCAGCGAGGAGTTCACCAACGAGTTCATCAACGCGATCCGCGACGACCGGCAGGACCGCTTCAAGCGGCGCTACCGCGACGTGGACGTGCTGCTGATCGACGACATCCAGTTCCTGGAGGGCAAGACCCAGACCCAGGAGGAGTTCTTCCACACCTTCAACACCCTCCACAACGCCAACAAGCAGATCGTGCTGACCTCCGACCGGCCGCCCAAGCGCCTCGAGGCGCTCGAGGACCGGCTGCGCAACCGCTTCGAGTGGGGGTTGATCACCGACGTCCAGCCGCCCGACCTCGAGACCCGGATCGCGATCCTGCGGAAGAAGGCGGCGATGGACCGGCTCACCGCGCCCCCGGACGTGCTGGAGTTCATCGCCTCGAAGATCCAGACCAACATCCGCGAGCTCGAGGGCGCGCTGATCCGGGTCACGGCCTTCGCCAACCTCAACCGCCAGGAGGTCGACATGACCCTGGCCGAGATCGTGCTCAAGGACCTGATCCCCGAGGGTGGCGAGCCGGAGATCACCGCGGCGCTGATCATCGCGCAGACCGCGGCGTACTTCGGGCTCTCCATCGAGGAGCTCACCGGGCCCAGCCGCGGCCGGCACCTGGTGATGGCCCGGCAGATCGCGATGTACCTGTGCCGCGAGCTCACCGCCCTCTCGCTGCCCAAGATCGGCGCGCAGTTCGGCAACCGCGACCACACGACGGTGATGTACGCCGACCGCAAGATCAACCAGCTGCTCGCCGAGCGGCGGGCCGTGTTCAACCAGGTCAGCGAGCTCACCAACCGCGTCAAGATGCAGGCCCGGCAGTCCTGACCGAGCGGCCCGATTGCACGGGCCGTCCTACGTTGGCGGCATGACCTCCCTCTACACCGCCTCCGCCGCCGCCACGGGCGACGGCCGCAACGGCCACGTCCAGTCCACCGACGGCGTCCTCGACCTCGACGTCCGCGTCCCGAAGGAGATGGGCGGCTCCGGGGGCGCCACGAACCCCGAGCAGCTCTTCGCCGCGGGGTACGCCGCGTGCTTCCACTCCGCCCTGCGCCTGGTCGCCGGCCAGGCGAAGGCCGACACCACCGACTCCGAGGTGGTCGCCGACGTCTCGGTCAACCCCACCGAGACCGGGGGGTTCCAGCTCTCCGTCCAGCTCGAGGTCTCGCTGCCCGCCGTCGACGCCGAGACCGCCCAGAAGCTGGTCGAGCAGGCGCACCAGGTCTGCCCGTACTCGAACGCCACCCGCGGCAACATCGAGGTCACCCTCAGCGTCGCCTGAGTCGGCTGAGCGACCCGGCAGCCTGTGCACTTCTTGTGGTCCAGGTCGACCACCTAGCCCGGCAGCCTGTGGAGGAACCACAGGAACACCGGCGGGACCCGGCCGAGTGCACAGGCCGCCGCGGTCCGTGCCCGCGTCGTGCACAGCCCCTGTGCACGACGATCGAGCGCGCTGACCTGCGACGACAGGAGTTGTCCACAGTTTCCACCGTTGCTGTGACTCCTCCTCACCTCCAACCATGACGATCGACGGTCGAACTACACCTGGCCCCTTGCCTGGGGACAACCAGACCGCACCTGCCCGAACCCGCCGCCGCATGGCAGGATGCGCATCCCGGCAACCCGAGTCGAAGGACCAGAAATCGTGAAGTTCCGCGTCGAGCGCGACGTCCTCGCTGATGCCGTCGCCTGGGCTGCGCGCAGCCTCCCGGTCCGACCCAGCGTCCCTGTCCTGGCTGGCCTGCTGATCGAGGCGGGCGAGGAGGGTCTGGTGCTCTCCACCTTCGACTACGAGACCTCCGCCCGCGCCACCCTCGCGGCCGACGTCAGCGACGACGGCCGCGCGCTGGTCAGCGGCCGGCTGCTCGCCGACATCTGCCGCAGCCTCCCGGCGAAGCCGGTCGAGATGGTCCTCGACGGCAGCCGCGTCTCGCTGACCTGCGGCTCCGCCCGGTTCAGCCTCCAGACCATGCCGGTCGACGACTACCCGACGCTGCCCGAGATGCCGGCCGCGACCGGCACCGTGCAGAGCGACGTGTTCGCGCACGCGGTGGCCCAGGCGGTCACCGCCGCGGGGCGCGACGACATGCTCCCCGTGCTCACCGGCGTCCGGATCGAGATCGACGGCTCCACGATCTCGCTGCTGGCCACCGACCGGTTCCGGCTCTCCCACCGCGAGCTCGGCTGGGACCCGCGCAGCCCCGACGAGTCGGTGGCCGCGCTGGTGCCGGCCAAGGTGCTCGGCGACACGGCCAAGTCCCTCACCGCCGGCTCCGAGGTGACCATCGCGCTCGCCGCGGGCGGCAGCGGCGAGGGCATCATCGGCTTCGAGGGCGCGGCGGCCGGCGGCCTGCGGCGTACGACGACCCGGCTGCTCGACGGCGAGTTCCCCAAGGTCCGCAGCCTGTTCCCCTCCGAGCACCTGACCGTCGCCAAGGTCGAGAAGGCAGCGCTGGTCGAGTCGGTCAAGCGCGTCGCGCTGGTCGCGGAGCGCAACACCGCGGTCCAGCTGTCGTTCAGCGACGGCGTCCTGACCCTGGACGCGGGCTCCGGCGACGAGGCCCAGGCCTCGGAGTCGATCGAGGCCACCATCGAGGGCGAGGACATCACCACCGGCTTCAACCCGCAGTTCCTGCTCGACGGGCTGACCGCGATCGACGAGCCCGTCGTCGAGCTCGCCTTCACCCAGGCGTCCAAGCCCGTGGTGATCAGCGGCTCGGTCGGCGACGCCGGCGGGGACCCGGGGTTCCGCTACCTGCTGATGCCGCGGCGCCTCCTCTCCTGAGCCGTTCCCGCGGCGCCTATGGTGGGCACCGACCGCTGGAAGCACCCCGAGGGAAGGACCCCGCACGTGGACATCGGACTCGTCGGACTCGGCAAGATGGGCGGCAACATGCGCGAGCGCCTGCGCCGCGCGGGCCACACCGTCGTGGGCTACGACCGCAACCAGGACGTCAGCGACGCCACCTCGCTCGCCGACATGGTCGAGCAGCTGCCCTCGCCGAAGGTGGTCTGGGTGATGGTGCCCGCGGGCGACGCCACCCGGGCGACGGTCGCCGAGCTCGCGGAGCTCCTCGGCGAGGGTGACGTCGTGGTCGACGGCGGCAACTCGCGCTGGACCGACGACCTCGAGCACGCTGAGCAGCTCGCCAAGCTCGGCATCGGGTTCGTCGACTGCGGCGTCTCCGGCGGCGTCTGGGGCCTGGAGAACGGCTACGCCCTGATGTACGGCGGCGAGCAGGAGCACGTCGAGAAGGTCCAGCCGTTCTTCGACGCGCTCAAGCCCGAGGGTGAGTTCGGGTCGGTGCACGCCGGCTCGGTGGGCGCCGGGCACTTCTCCAAGATGGTCCACAACGGCATCGAGTACGCGATCATGCAGTCCTACGCCGAGGGCTGGGAGCTGCTCCAGAAGGTCCCGATGGTCGACAACGTGACTGAGGTCTTCCGGTCCTGGCGCGAGGGCACCGTCATCCGGTCCTGGCTGCTCGACCTGCTGGTCGCCGCGCTCGACGAGCAGCCCGGGCTCGAGGGCATCCGCGGCTACGCCGAGGACTCCGGCGAGGGCCGCTGGACCGTCGAGGCCGGCATCGAGCACGCGGTCGCGACCCCGGCGATCACCGCGGCGCTCTACGCCCGGTTCGTCTCCCGCCAGGACGACTCGCCGGCGATGAAGGCGGTCGCGGCGATGCGCAACCAGTTCGGCGGGCACGCCATGCAGACGGCGGCGCCCAAGGGCGGCGACGCCGACTCCGACGGCGGGGGCATGCCCGACCAGACCGGCTCCGCGCGGCAGGCGGGCTCCGGCGACGACGTCGAGCCCGCGGAGAGCTAGCCGGCCGCACGTGCACGTCTCGCACCTGTCCCTGCACGACTTCCGGTCCTACGCCTCGGCGGAGGTCCCGCTGGAGCCGGGCGTCACGGCGTTCATCGGGCGCAACGGCCAGGGCAAGACCAACCTCGTCGAGGCGATCGACTACCTCTCCCGGCTCTCCTCGCACCGGGTGGCCACCGACGCCCCGCTCGTCCGGGCCGGCGCCGACCAGGCGGTGGTGCGCGCCGCGGTGGTCCGCGACGGTCGTACGGCGGTGCTCGAGGTCGAGCTGAACCCCGGCCGCGCCAACCGGGCCCGGGTCAACAAGACCCCGCTCCCGCGGGCGCGCGAGCTGGTCGGCCTGGTCCGCACGGTGGTCTTCTCGCCCGAGGACCTCACCCTGGTCAAGGGCGACCCGTCGGACCGGCGCCGGTTCCTCGACGACCTGCTGGTGCTGCGCGTCCCGCGGCTCTCCGGCACCCGCGCCGACTACGACCGGGTGCTGCGGCAGCGAAACTCGCTGCTGAAGACGGCCGGCGCGGCCCGCCGGGGGAGCTCCTCCCAGGAGGGTGCGCTCTCGACCCTCGGGGTGTGGGACGACCACCTCGCCCGCACCGGCGCCGAGCTGCTCGCCGCCAGGCTCGCGCTGGTCGAGGAGCTGCGCCCGTACGTCGGCAAGGCCTACGAGACCGTCGCCCGCGGGGCCAGCCGCGACGACGCCGAGATCGAGTACCGCCCGTCGTTCGACCTCGGCGGCGTCACCGACCAGGAGACGCTCACCGCGCTGCTGCTGGCGGAGGTGGAGCGCCGCCGCCGCGACGAGCTCGACCGCGGCGTCTCGCTGGTCGGCCCGCACCGCGACGACCTGCTGCTCACGCTCGGGCACGGCCCGGGCGAGTCCACCCTCCCGGTGAAGGGGTACGCCTCGCACGGCGAGTCCTGGTCCTTCGCGCTCGCGCTGCGGCTGGCGTCGTACGACCTGCTCCGCGCCGACGGCGACGACCCGATCCTGATCCTCGACGACGTCTTCGCCGAGCTCGACACCGAGCGGCGGGCCCAGCTCGCCGACCTGGTCGCCGGCGCCGAGCAGGTGCTGGTCACGGCCGCGGTCGGCGCCGACGTCCCCGAGGCGCTGGCGGGGGTGCGGTACCTCGTCGCCGGCGGCGAGGTCACCCGTGAGTGAGGACGAGGAGACCCCGGAGGCCGAGGCTGCCGCGCCGGCCGACCCCGACCGCCGCGACGACGGTCTCGACCTGGCCAAGGCGCTGACCCGCGCGACCGCGGGGTCGCTGCCCACCGCGCGCCGGCGCTCCCGCAAGCCGCCGCCGCGTACGTCGGGGGGCCGGGTCAGCGGGTCGCACCCCGATGACCGTGACCCGCAGCTGCTCGAGTCCACGCTCGGCCGGCTCGTGGGCGACCACGGCTGGGAGCTCGACCTGCGCGTGCACGGCGTCTTCGGCCGCTGGGCCGAGCTGGTCGGCGACGAGGTCGCGGCGCACTGCACGCCGGAGTCCTTCGCCGACGGCAAGCTCGTCGTGCGCACCGACTCCACCGCCTGGGCGACCCAGCTGCGGCTGCTCGCCCCGACCGTCGTCCGCCGGCTCAACGAGCAGCTGGGGCACGGCACCGTCGCGCTCCTGGAGGTGCTCGGCCCGAACCTGCCGTCGTGGAAGAAGGGCCTCCGCTCGGTCCGCGACGGGCGCGGTCCGCGCGACACCTACGGCTGACCGGGACGGGTCGACGGCGGCCGGACCGGCGAGGGGCACGCAGGACGATCCAGGAGCCGGGTCGACGTACGGGGATGCAGCGGGGACCCTGGTCGCCGCTTCCGGAGCCCTTCACGGGCCGCTCAGGGGCCGTCGCCGTCCACAGGGGACTCCCCGACACGGACAGACGCGTGTTCTGAGGCCCTCAGCGGGCTATCATGGGTCACAGGTCGCCGGTCCCGTGCCGCTGCGACCTTCTGTGTGTCACGCGACCTGCTCCAGGCGGGTCGCCCGTCAGCGAAGAGGTGTCCGTGTCGGACCGAGCCGCCGCCGAGAACCCCGTCCCCGAGAACGCCCTCCCCGAGGAGGCGGCACCGGCGGCCCCCCTGCGATCCCAGCACGTCGACTCCGAGTACGACGCCTCCGCGATCCAGGTGCTCGAGGGCCTCGAGGCGGTGCGCAAGCGCCCGGGCATGTACATCGGCTCCACCGGTGAGCGCGGCCTGCACCACCTGATCTGGGAGATCGTCGACAACGCGGTCGACGAGGCGCTCGCCGGCCACTGCGACCGGATCGTCATCACCCTCACGCAGGAGGGCGCGGTCCGCGTCGAGGACAACGGTCGCGGCATCCCCACCGACACCGCCCCGGGCGCCGACATGCCCGCGGTCACGATGGCGCTCACGATGCTGCACGCCGGCGGCAAGTTCGGCGGCGGCGGCTACAAGGTGTCCGGCGGCCTGCACGGCGTCGGCGTCTCGGTGGTCAACGCGCTCTCGACCAAGCTGATCGTCGAGGTCCGCAACCGCGGCCACCTGTGGCGCCAGAGCTTCAGCCTCGGCGTCCCCGACGGCGACCTCGAGCAGGTCCGGCCGATGGAGCCGGGCGAGAGCACCGGCACCACCGTGACCTACTGGGCCTCCGAGGACATCTTCGAGACCACGACGTACTCGCTGGAGACGATCTCGGCGCGGATCCGCGAGATGGCCTTCCTCAACAAGGGCCTCGAGATCGTCGTGCGCGACGAGCGGCCGGAGTCGGCCGACATCGCCGAGGCGGTCGCCGACGACACCGTCGACAACAGCCTGGACTCCGCCGGCCACGACGCGCTGAAGCCCGGGAGCGGCGGCGGCGTCGAGCAGGTCTTCAAGTACGACCGCGGCCTGATCGACTACGTCGAGCACCTCAACCGGCGCAAGGACAAGGCCAACGCCTCGGTCATCGCCTTCGAGGCCGAGACGGCCGAGAGCGTCGAGAACCACATGAGCCTCGAGGTCGCGATGCAGTGGAACACCTCGTTCACCGAGTCGGTCCACACCTTCGCCAACACCATCAACACCCACGAGGGCGGCACGCACGAGGAGGGCTTCCGGGCGGCGCTGACCACGCTGATCAACAACGCCGGGTTCGACTGGGGCCTGATGAAGAAGCAGGAGGACCGGGTCACCGGCGACGACATCCGCGAGGGCCTCACCGCGATCATCTCCCTCAAGCTCGGCGAGCCGCAGTTCGAGGGCCAGACCAAGACCAAGCTCGGCAACACCGAGGCCAAGGGCTTCGTGCAGCGGACGGTCAACGACCAGCTCGGCGCGTGGCTGGAGCAGAACCCCGCCGAGGGCAAGGACATCGTCCGCAAGGCGCAGGCCGCGGCGTCCGCCCGGGTCGCCGCGCGCAAGGCGCGCGACCTGGCGCGCGGCCGCAAGGGCCTGCTCGGCGGCGGCGGCCTGCCCGGCAAGCTGTCGGACTGCCAGTCGACCAACCCCGCGGAGTGCGAGGTCTTCATCGTCGAGGGCGACTCGGCGGGCGGCTCGGCCCGTCAGGGCCGCGACCCGCGGATCCAGGCGATCCTGCCGATCCGCGGCAAGATCCTGAACGTCGAGAAGGCGCGCATCGACAGGGTGCTCGGCAACATCGAGGTGCAGTCGATCATCTCCGCGCTCGGCACCGGCATCATCCAGGAGGAGTTCGACCTGGAGAAGCTGCGCTACCACAAGGTCGTGCTGATGGCCGACGCCGACGTCGACGGCCACCACATCAACACCCTGCTGCTCACGCTGCTTTTCCGGTTCATGCGGCCGCTGATCGAGCACGGCCACGTCTACATGGCGCAGCCGCCGCTCTACCGGCTGCGCTGGAACAAGCCCAACGAGCACGAGTTCGTCTACTCCGACTCCGAGCGCGACGCGCTGCTGCGCGACGGCCAGGCCGCGGGCAAGAAGCTGCCCAAGGAGAACCCGGTCCAGCGCTACAAGGGCCTCGGCGAGATGAACGCCAAGGAGCTGTGGGAGACCACCATGGACCCCGACCAGCGGCTGATGCTGCAGGTCACGCTGGACGACGCCGCCCAGGCCGACGAGGTCTTCTCGATCCTGATGGGCGAGGACGTCGAGCAGCGCCGCTCCTTCATCCAGCGCAACGCCAAGGACGTCCGATTCCTCGATATCTAGGGATCTAGCGACACCACTAGATATTCGTAGAACCGACCAGAGAGAGTCATCGTGACCCAGACCCCCACCGACGGCGGCGCACCGGGCGGCCGCGTCGAGCCGGTCGAGCTGCAGACCTCCATGCAGCGCGCCTACATCGACTACGCGATGGCCGTGATCGTCGGCCGCGCGCTGCCCGACGTCCGCGACGGCCTCAAGCCCGTGCACCGCCGGGTGCTCTACGCGATGTTCGACGGGGGCTACCGGCCGGACCGCGGCTTCTCGAAGTGCTCGCGCGTCGTCGGCGACGTGATGGGTCAGTACCACCCGCACGGCGACACGGCGATCTACGACACCCTGGTCCGCCTCGCGCAGCCGTGGGTGATGCGGGCGCCGATGATCCAGGGCCAGGGCAACTTCGGCTCGCCGGGCAACGACGCCGCGGCGGCCATGCGGTACACCGAGTGCCGGATGGCGCCCCTGGCGCTCGAGATGGTCCGCGACATCGAGCAGGACACGGTCGACTTCCAGGCCAACTACGACGGCCGCTCGCAGGAGCCGGTCGTGCTGCCGGCCCGGATCCCGAACCTGCTGGTCAACGGCTCGGCCGGCATCGCGGTCGGCATGGCCACCAACATCCCGCCGCACAACCTCCGCGAGGTCGCGGACGGCGCGCGCTGGGCGCTGGAGCACCCCGACGCCAGCCGCGAGGAGCTCCAGGACGCCCTGCTCGAGCGGATCAAGGGCCCCGACTTCCCCAACGGCGCGCTGATCGTGGGCCGCCAGGGCATCGAGCAGGCCTACCGCACCGGGCGCGGGTCGATCACCCAGCGCGCGGTGATCGAGGTCGACGAGGACAGCCGCGGCCGCACCTGCCTGGTGGTCACCGAGCTGCCCTACATGGTCAACCCCGACAACCTGGCGCTGAAGATCGCCGAGCTCGCCGACTCCGGCAAGGTGCAGGGCATCTCCGACGTCCGCGACGACACCTCCGACCGCACCGGCCAGCGCCTCGTCGTCGTCCTCAAGCGCGACGCCGTCGCCCGCGTCGTCCTCAACAACCTGCTCAAGCACACCGAGCTGCAGACCAACTTCAGCGCCAACATGCTGGCGCTGGTCGACGGCGTGCCGCGCACCCTCTCGGTCGACCAGTTCATCAGCCACTGGGTCGAGCACCAGGTCGAGGTCATCCGACGGCGCACCCAGTACCGCCTCGACGACGCGCAGCGCCGGGCCCACATCCTCCGCGGCCTGGTCAAGGCCCTCGACATGCTCGACGAGGTGATCGCGCTCATCCGGCGCTCGCCCGACGTCACCGAGGCCCGCCAGGGCCTGATCGAGCTGCTCGACGTCGACGAGGTCCAGGCCAACGCGATCCTCGACATGCAGCTGCGCGCCCTCGCCGCGCTGCAGCGGCAGAAGACGATCGACGACCTCGCCCGGCTCGAGGAGATCATCGCCGACCTCCAGGACATCCTCGCCAACGTCGCGCGCCAGCGGCAGATCGTGGGCGACGAGCTGGAGGAGATCGTCGAGAAGTACGGCGACGACCGGCGCAGCCAGATCATCGCGGCCGACGGCGACCTGTCGATGGAGGACCTGATCCCCGACGAGGACCTCGTCGTCTCCATCACGCGCGGCGGGTACGCCAAGCGCACCCGCGCCGACCAGTACCGCACCCAGAAGCGCGGCGGGAAGGGCGTGCGCGGCGCGACCCTGCGCGGCGACGACGTCGTCGAGCACTTCATCGCCACGACCAACCACCACTGGCTGCTGTTCTTCACCACCGCCGGCCGGGTCTACCGCACCAAGGCCTACAACCTCCCGGAGGCGTCCCGCGACGCCAAGGGCGGTCACGTCGCCGGGCTGCTGAGCTTCCAGCCCGACGAGTCGATCGCCCAGGTGCTCGCGATCCGCGACTACGAGCAGGCGCCGTACCTCGTGCTGGCCACGCGCAGCGGGCTGGTGAAGAAGACCCGCCTCGGCGACTACAACAGCCCCCGCCAGGCCGGCGTGATCGCGATCAACTTCCGCGAGGCCGACGACGAGCTGATCGGCGCGGAGCTGGTCAGCGCCGACGACGACATCCTGCTGGTCTCCCGCAAGGGTCAGGCGATCCGGTTCCGCGCCGACGACTCCCAGCTGCGGCCGATGGGCCGGGCGACGTCCGGCGTCTCGGGCATGAAGTTCCGTGACGGCGACTCGCTGCTCTCGATGTCGGTCATCCGCGCCAGCCAGGTCGCGGCCGAGGAGGCCGCCGGCCTCGCCGAGGGCAACGAGGACTCCCCGGACGTCGAGGCGACCACCGAGCAGGTGGCCGAGGTGAAGCCGCAGTTCGTCTTCACCATCACCGACGGCGGCTTCGCCAAGCGCACCCGGATCAACGACTACCGCCTCCAGTCGCGCGGCGGCCTCGGCATCAAGGCGATGGCCCTGACCAACGAGGACCGCGGCGGCCTGGTCGGCGCCTTCATCGTCGAGGACGGCGACGAGGTGCTCTCGATCACCGCCAACGGCCAGGTCGTCCGCAGCCCCGTCAACGAGCACTTCCGGCCAACCGGCCGCTCGACGATGGGCGTGAAGTTCGTGACGCCCAAGTCCGGCGACAGCGTGGCCGTCGTGGCCCGCTCGGTCGAGGCCAAGGTCACCGAGGAGGCGGCCGACGCGGTCGCCGAGTCCGGGTCCGAGGCCGCCGAGGACGCCGCCACCGATCCGGTGGTCGAGAGCGTCCCCGACGTCCGCGACACCGACGGGGTGGAGGCGGACCTCGAGGCGGAGGAGTCGTCGGATGAGGCCCCGGGTGCAACAATCGATGGAACCGCGACCGACGAGCCTGGGGATGAAGACGCATGACGGATCGCTTCGCCGAGCGCGCCTCGACCGGGCCCGGACGTGATGCCGCGCCGGACGACACCGCCGTACGGCCCCCGCTGAGGGAGCGCGTGCAGGCGCGGATCGGCAGCGTGGTGGAGGAGCGGCGCGCGAGCGCCGCCGACGCCTCCGCCGGCGGCGCGACCAAGGCCGGGGGGTCGGCGAACGCGAAGGCCGACTCGTCCGCGACCCCCGGCCTGTCGCGACCGGCCCGCCGGGCGCGGCTGCGGCTGACCCGGGTCGACCCCTGGTCGGTGATGAAGACGGCGTTCCTGCTCTCCATCGCCTTCGGCATCGTCACGATCGTCTCGGTGCTGATGGTGTGGAGCGTGCTCGACGCCGCCGGCGTCTGGGAGTCGATCAACACCTCGGTGCGCGACATCGTCGGTGGCGAGGAGGCTCGCGACTTCAACGTCGAGAACTACGTCGGCACCTCGCGGGTGGTCGGCTTCACGATGCTGATCGCCGTCGTCGACGTGGTCCTGTTGACCGCGATCGCGACGCTGGGGGCGTTCCTCTACAACATGGCGGCCGCGCTCCTCGGCGGCATCGAGGTCACCCTCTCCGAGGACAACTGAGCCCCGGTGCCGTTTTGTCCGCCGCTTCAGCCGTGGGGTATCGTCACGCCTCGGTCGTCCGGCGACCACCTGGTCGGAACGACCAGACTCGGGCCTATAGCTCAGACGGTTAGAGCGCTTCCCTGATAAGGAAGAGGTCACAGGTTCAAGTCCTGTTAGGCCCACCCATCCCCCTCCGCCCCCTCACCTGAGGAGCCCGCCGTGAAGAAGCTCGTCCTCCTCGCGATCGCCGCCGCCGGCGCCGTCGTCGCGAAGAAGAAGCTCGACGAGGGCCGCACCGAGCAGGCGCTCTGGGCCGAGGCGACGGACTCCGTCACCCGCAAGGGCTGAGCGGCTCCACTCCCGCCGGGGGCCTTGGCGCAATTGGTAGCGCACCTGCTTTGCAAGCAGGGGGTTAGGGGTTCGAGTCCCCTAGGCTCCACCAGGTAAATACGCAGGTCAGAAAGCCCAGGGCTGGTTTTGGACGGCATCCCTCCGCGGGGGCAAATCGGCCGCCGGGGGGACTGACGGGGGAAAGACCGCGGATGCGCCCCCTAGCTCACTCGGCCAGGAATGTTGGGGCGTCCCGGCTCTCGACCACACGGACCTTGTTGCCCGAACCGGCGACGGGAGGGCCAGGCGCAAGGACAATGCGATCCGTGCACTCGATCCCTCGCTCCCTTGCGCCGCGCAAGGGAGCGCGACGGCTTGTCGACGTGCCGAGGGAAATTCTTGCCGCGCTAGAACGCGGCATGCCCTCTGCCAACCACATCGAGCAGATGGCGATGGATCAGGGTGCCCTCCTAGCCTGGATGTATCCGGAGTTGGCGAGAGAGGGCGGTAGGTTGCGCGTCCCGCGCTTCCTCGACCGCATGCGCGCTGGAGCCGCACTCTCGTTGGAGCGCTTTGACGACGACCTTGTGTCGGTTGCCGCAACCTGGCCGAGCGACACCGCAAGAGGGTGGGCGGCGTTCGCCGTCGGCATGAGGGATCGACCGCTGCCCGCATTGGTGGCCGAGGCAGTGGTCTACGGGGCCGATCCCCACTTCGCGGTCCGAGAGTGGGCGTGGTTGGGCATTAGGGGTCCCATTACCGGCGCACCCGTTGGCGCCGTTGAAGAGTTGCAGCGGTTGACTAGTTCGAAGGACCCCAACATCAGGCGATTCGCCGTCGAGGCTACGAGACCGCGCGGGGTCTGGAGCCGGCACATCCCGCTTCTCCTTCGAGAGCCGTGGATCGGCGAGCGACTCCTGGACGCCGTGATAGATGACCCGAGCCGGTATGTGCAGGACTCCGTGGCCAACTGGGTAAACGACGTCAGCCGATCGAATCCGGATTGGGTTCGCGCAACCTGTCTGCGATGGGCACTAGGGTCTGGAACCCGCACTCGGGCATACGTCCTGCGAAGGGCTCAGCGCTCATTGAGGGGGTGACGCAGGCCGGACAGAGCCCCGTGGGGTGGTGGGCTTTGAGGTGATCCCCGATGCCTACGCGTCGCCGTTGTCGATGGCGGCGACGGGTTCAGTATCGCTGGTGGCGTAGAGCTTGGCCATGGATCCTTCGGAGAGGTAGCGGCGGTCGCCTGCGATCCATTCGTCGTGCATGTCGATGACCACCGCTCCGACCAGTCTGATCACGGATGCGGCGTTGGGGAAGATGCCCACGACGCGGGAGCGGCGCTTGATCTCCTTGTTGACCCGCTCGAGCGGGTTGGTCGACCACATCTTGCGCCAGTGCTCGCGTGGGAACGCGGTGAAGGCGAGGACCTCGGCCTTCGCCTCGTCCATCAGCGGCCCGAGCTTGGGGAAGCGGGCGGCGAGCTCGTCGCGGGTCTTGTCCCACGCGGCATGGACGTCCTCGGCGCTGGGTTGGGCGAAGATCATCCGGAACGCAGCGGCCACGTAGTCGGCCTGGCCCTTGGGGACGTGGGCCAGGAGGTTGCGGGCGAAGTGGACCCGGCACCGCTGGTGCGCGACGCCCTGGAAGGCGCGCTTCAACGCTTTGACGAGGCCGGCGTGCTGGTCGCTGATCACCAGCTTCACGCCGGCCAGGCCGCGTTGCTTGAGGCTGAGCAGGAAGCTGCGCGAGAAGACCTCGTCCTCGCTGTCGCCGACGTCTAGGCCGAGGATCTCGCGTTCACCGGTGGCGGTGACACCGGTCGCGACGACCACCGCCATCGACACGACCTGGCCGCCCCTGCCGGGTGCGTTGCGGACGTGGAGGTAGGTCGCATCGAGGTAGATGTAGGGAAACTCGACGTGGTCCAGGGTCCGGGTGCGGAACGCACCGACGGTCTCGTCGAGGCCGGTGCAGATCCGGGAGACCTCGGACTTGGAGACGCCCGTGCCGCCCATCGCTTCGACGAGATCGTCGACGCTGCGGGTGCAGATTCCGTGGACGTAGGCCTCCATCACCACCGCATACAGCGCCTGGTCGATGCGGCGGCGGGGCTCGAGGATGATCGGGAAGAACGAGCCTCTCCCCAGCTTGGGGATCCGCAGCTCGACGTCGCCGGCCTTGGTGGTCAGGAGCCGCGGCCGGTGGCCGTTGCGCTCGGTGACACGGTCCTCGGTGCGCTCATAGGGTGCGGCGCCGATCCGTTCGGTCGCTTCGAACTCGATCAGGTCCTGCAACGCGACCCGGCCGAGTCACGGATCAGGTCGACGCCATCACCGGCACGGAACGCCTCAAGGAGCTCGGACAGGGCAGACTGGGGCAAGGCCATCGGTGGACCTCTTTCGGTGAGTGCTTGGCCGTACACACCGAAGATCCCGCCGATGGCCGTCTACGTGCTGACGCCCCGCCGCTGGTCCCTCAAACCCCACCACTCCCAGGGACTCTTAAGGCAGGCCGCAGGGCATCTCCCCTACGAGGACAGACGCGTCGTCTCTGTCCGACTACTCCGGGACTCCCTGCGTCGCCGCTTTTCCGAGCGCACGGCGACTTCTTCGGCGATTGCCGACGTCTCGGCCTCCCACTGACCCAGTGGAAGCACCGTCGTATGCAGGACGAGCTGACCCGGCTTACGGATAGCGCTGACGATGCTCCCCCACTGGTCTTGCAGGAAAACGTCCTGACCGTCCCAAACGAGTCGTGTCGAGTGAAGCGAGGCACTCGACTTCTCCAGGAGCCGAACGGCCTCCCGCACCTTCTGGAGCGGGCACCCGCTCTCGCGCAGCGCCTTGACCGCGCGGACGGCCATCACGTCTTGGAGAGACCACCAGCGCTCGTAGCGCTTGCCGGTCGAGCCGATAACGGAGGGCGAGACCACCCGCACTCGAATCCAGTAGGCAAGAGTCGACGGCGCGACGTTGACCGCGGCACAAACGACGCTTGTGCGCACAGCGAGGGTGACGGTCGGGGAAGACGCCATACCCCATAGTAAAGCTAATGTCACTTTAGTCTCAAGTTTGGTAGGATCACCCTCAGGAGGCCCGCCGGGGCTGACATCCAGGACCGAGGTAGTCCCATGACCGTTCAGACGCTGGCACCCGCAGAATTTTCACCGTCCTCTGCCTCGCGCCGACAGTTGATGCGGACTGTCCTCTGTGGAAGTTTCCGACGCGATCCCGTCGGGCTGCGCGAGACCTTCGACTCTCTCCAGGACGAATTCCAGGTCCTCGCGCCGCGCAGTCTCGACTTCGTCGATCCCAACGCGGCCTTCGTTCGGCTGGCCGACGAGCACGACGAGAGCGCCCTGACGGTTGAGCGACGCCACCTCGACGCGATCTCCAACGCAGACTTCGTCTGGCTGCACGCCCCGGACGGCTACGTCGGCCTCAGCGCCTCGATGGAGATTGGACACGCACACGCACTCGGCATCCCCATCTTCACTGACGCCGTCCTCGCGGACGAGATGCTCAACGGCCTCGTCCACCAGGTCTCTTCGCCGATCGAAGTCGAGGTCGAAGAGGTCGCCGGCTCGGTTGCCCCCGGCGCAGGGATTGGGGCACTCCAGAGCTATTACGGGCGCGCCGCAGGTCGGCGGGGCTGGGACCAGGAGGGCGCTCGTGACACGCTCCTCATGTTGACCGAGGAGCTCGGCGAACTCGCTCGCGCCGTACGCAAGGCAGAAGGCCTCTCCCGAGCCGGCGGGTATCAGGAGGTCAATGTCGCGCACGAGGTTGCCGACGTGCAGCTCTACCTCGTGCACCTGGCGAATACGCTCGGAGTTGATCTGGCCACGGCTGTCTCCGACAAGGAACGCATCAACGCGGCCCGCGCCACAGGTGATTCCGCCGCTAGGGCTTCCGCCTAGATCCGATGGCTGCCCCCCAGCACAGTGATTTTGACCAACTGGCCGCCGATCGCCACTTCGTCCAAGAGTTCGTGGTCGATCACGAGCGAAGCGTCTTGACCTTTCGTGATGATGAAGCCACCGGCGGGACCGGTTGGTTCAAGCATCGCGAGGATGAGCAGCACATTGTCACTGACGGTAAACCCGTACGGCATATCACGACCGTCCACACTTGCTGGGAATCCCTGCTCGAGGACCGGAAGGGAATTAGGTCTGACAACGACTCGGGGCTTCGTTACGCAGAGCGCCTCGGCGAGTTGGTGAAGTTCGCGAAGCTCGCCTTGCAGCACCCCGAGCATTGGCGCTCTGAGGAGGCAGGTTTCATCTACTGCCGGACGCGGACGCTTGGCGTGATCACGCGCTATGCGCAGGAAGCTATCGAAGCGTTTCCGAGCGAGACGAAGGCTCTACTGCAGCAGATCTGGTCCTGCCAACCGGATAACAAGTTGCTCGGTGCCTATGGCGCACGTGAGGTCGTGATCGACCCGAACCTGGCTTCGGAGGCTCCCGCCACAGTCTCCTACCCCACAAACGCCTACCACACGTACTGGGCAACTACGGCACTCCGCCGGGCACCGGCCAGCGCCTCTCCGCCTGAGAAGAACCAGCATCTGGCGGCGGGCAGCCATCGGCTACGGCTGATTGCAAGCGAACAGATGGCTCTGCTCGCCGCGGACTCGCCGTTCGCCGATCCGCAGCAGTTGGCATGGGCCGTCACGGGGATCGTCTGCCACGCCGAGGGAACCGATCTCGTTCAAGGTGCCCAGACTTATCACATCGTCCGGCAGGGACTTCGAAACTTCTTCGACCAACAGGACCCGCGCGGCGACTGGCCGCGAGGAGCCCCCCTGTTCAACTACTCGAACGGCTCAGGGAACGCGTACTGCTACATATTCGAGACCCTTGGCGAGATGCTCGCGGTAGCCACGGATCCTGCCGTCAATGAGCACCGCCAGTTCGCCAACATGCTTCGGCCGTATGCCGACAACTTGGTGAACCTTCTCCGGCACGCCGATGCCACTGCATTGAGGACCGGAGGTGGACGGGGATGGATCTCCGGGCATAGTCCAAACGCATACAACGCCGAGGCCTGGGCTACGGCCTCGATATTCAGGTATGCGCAGAGACTGCGACTCCTCCTCGGATCATGGACGAATCAGACGGCCCAGGCGGACCTTGGAGCACGCACCGCGACGAAGGGCAAGAAGGATCTGGCTCGGCGGGGCGGAACATGGAACCTCGGATTCGGGACCGCCGGAACCCAGTTGTCGACGAACTTTGCCCTTCCCACAGTTGCCCTGGCTTTGAAGCATCCACCTTGCTCCGACCACTTCACTGAGGACCCAGACGAGGAGGTCATCGCGGATGGCGCAGGCCGGTCCGCGGTCCTCTTTGGCCCACCCGGGACGGGCAAGACCACCCTGGCCGAGGCACTGGCCGGACGGATGGGATGGCCGTTCGTGGAAATTACGCCCGACATGTTCCTGAATGAGGGACTGGACATGGTGTCGGCGCGTGCCGACCAGGTCTTCCGCCGGATGATGGAGCTCGACCGGTGCGTGATCCTCCTGGACGAGATCGATGAACTCGTCCAGAAGCGTGGACAAGACGCACCTCAGCTCTCGCGGTTCTTTACGACCACCATGCTGCCGCGACTGTCGAAGTTGTGGACCGCAGGGAAGGTGCTCTTCTTCGCAAACACGAACAACATCGAGGACGTTGACCCCGCCATTAAGAGGTCCGGACGCTTCGATGCCGCTCTTTTCGTCCTGCCGCCCGGGCCAGACGCAAAGACAACCGTGCTCCTGAAGGAGCACAAGATCGAGGTGTCGCCGGACGTATGGGCAAAGGCGGAAAGTGGGATTCGAAAGGGAGTCGACGACGATCAGGCTGCCGCGTGGCTGGCGTTGATCAGGTATGACCAGCTGGCCTCGTTGGCTCAGGCAGTCAAGAACCTCCCCGATCTCAACGACAAAATCACCGCCACCAACGTCGAGTCGGGTGTGCGAGGCCTCAAAAGCGATCTCTTGACCAACGACTGGTCGCACGCCGCCGGGACCAACGGCGCGCAGGAGCCGACCCCGCACGATCTGGTGAAGAAGTTGATCGACAGTCAGAGGCGCGAGCAGAGGCTCTTCCCGGTAGTGGAGTACAGCGGCACGAGCCTTGACGACGCTGACCCGATCGTAGTAGGGCAGCCATACTGGCGCCTCCGGATCACGCCAAAGGACCTCGACAACCACTTCCCCGACGAGATGAACCTGCTCCCTAGCGGGGAACTTCAAGACGGCACGGTCGCTACGGTCAGCAGTGAAGTAGCAGCCGCCGGGTCATGACGAAGGTCGTAGTGCTGGCGGGGCCGATTGCCGTTGGAAAGACGGCGGTGGCGGACGCCCTGGCTGACCAACTTCTCGCAGATGTCGTAAGCGCCCGGCGTGTGCTGTTGCGAGAGACAGGGGCCGAAGCGGACCGCACCTCGCTCCAGACCGGCGGCAGGCTCTTGGATCAACGCACAAACGGCCGGTGGCTGCTCTATGCCTTGGAGGAGCGCCTCGATCAGTCCGAAAAGGACCTGATCGTCCTCGACTCCGCTAGGACTATGCGGCAGACGGTCCCGATACTCGAGAACCTCAGCACAGCCCGGCTTGTCTACCTGGAAGCCAACACAGATGCGAGGCGGATCCGCTATGCCAGGTCCGCGGCGAGTGACGAGGTAAAGAGATCTGCCGACTTCGCGGTTAGTGGAGAGCACATCACCGAGCGGAACATCTTGGACCTTAGGACTGGAGCGGATCTTCGGTTAGACACCACCTCGCTGACCCTGGGGGAGACCGTCGAAGCTGTCGTCCAGGAACTTGGTCTCCGAACGTCCTGGCTTCAAGACGACCGACCGTGAGCGCAGCTACTGACGACAAGTCACGACAACAGAACTGCCAACAGAAGTAGCGCGCCGAGCCCCTCCAAAACGAGCGGCACGCATGCTACGAAGGTCCGTAGATCGGTCCGCCCCTCGGGGTGGGCCGAGCGTCATTTCAAGGCTAGATGACGAGTACTGACGGGCGGTGACGAGGCCGATGCACGGGGGAGTGAAGTTCTACCGCGGCTCCGCCGCCGCCGCGCGCTCCTACGTCGAGGCCGACCACTCACGCGCCGACGACTACTACCTGGCCGAAGGCAGCGGCCTGGCCGAGCACTACCTCGCCGGCCCCGGAGCTGTGCGGCGCGTCGGCGACCTCGACGGCCCGACGTACGAGCGCTGGGTCGGCGGGTACGACGTGCTGACCGGCGCAGCCAAGGGGCGCCTGCGTGACGACTCACGGGCGCTGCGGTTCGTTGAGGTCACCGTGAACGGACCGAAGTCCTGGTCGCTCGCCGCCGCCCTGCACCCCGACATCGCAGCGGCGTACGACGCCGCGATGGATCGAGCAGCGGGCGAAGTGATCGGGTGGGTGGCCGAGCACGCCACCACCCGGCTCGGGCCACGCGGCCGACAGGTGCAGGTGCCGGTCGAGATAGTTGAGGCCGCCGTCGTACGCCACTACACCTCGCGAGCCGGCGACCCGCACCGCCACCTCCACGTGCAGATCAACGCGCGCGTCTTCGCATGCGGAGCATGGCGCGGCCTGCACTCGGTCGGCGTCGTGGACAGCGTCGAGGCACTCAACGGCATCGGCCATGCCGCCGTGATGTGCGACCCCGAGTTCCGGGCCGCGCTCGCGGGCCGCGGCTACAGCCTCGACGACGACGGCGAGATCCAGCAGCTCGCGCCGTACGCCGGCGGGTTCAGCCAGCGCACTGCCCAGATCAACCGCAACGTCGACCGCTACGAGGCCGCATGGCGAGCCGAACACCCCGACGAAGAACCCGGCCCGCGACTGCGCCGTACCTGGGACCGACGCGCCTGGTCGGACGCACGGCCCGACAAGGTCGTACCCCGGAGCGGCGCCGACCTCGTCTCCGCATGGAACAGCGAACTCCGCGACCTCGGCTTCACCCCACCGACCAGCCGCGCGTCAGAGCCAGGTCTTCAAATCGGCCGGCTCAACCGCGACGTCGCCGCCGACCTCGTGCTCACCCGGCTCGGCGCCAAGCGGTCGGCGTGGAACGCAGCCGACATCCGCGGCGAGGCCGAACGGCTGATCTCCTCCGCCGGGGTGGTCGCCGCGCGACCCGTCCGGCACGAGCTGGTCGAGGACGTCGCCGACCGTGCGCGAGCACGATGCGTGCCGCTGCTGGAACGCGACGACGTCCCGGGGCACGTCCGCAGCCTGACGTCCGAGCACGTCCTTACCGTCGAGGCCAACCTGGTCGACAGCATCGCTGTCCGCTCCATGCGGCCGGTCTCTGACGCGGTCCGGCTCCGCGGGATCGCGCGCCTCGACCCCGCACAACGGCGCGTCGTCGCGGCCCTCGCCGGGGACGCGGGCCTTCTGGTGATCGAAGGCGCAGCCGGCACCGGCAAGACCACCACCCTGGCCGCCGCGCGCCAGGTCCTCGACGACGTCGATCGTCGACTGGTGGTCGTCACGCCCACGCTTAAGGCCGCCCAAGCAGCGCGACAGCAGGTCGGCACCGACGCCTTCTCCGCCGCCTGGCTCGTTCACCAGCACGGCTACCGCTGGGATGACGACGGAGACTGGTCGCGGACCGAGGCAGCGCCCGAGGCCCGCGCACGTCTGCTCCCCGGCGATGTCCTGCTCGTCGACGAGGCCGGCATGCTCGACCAGGACACCGCTCGCGCGCTGTTCGCCATCGCCGACCGGGCGGAGGCCACCGTCGCGCTCCTCGGAGATCGTCACCAGCTCTCGGCCGTCGGCCGCGGCGGCGTCCTCGACCTCGCCACGCGCTGGGTGAGACCCGAGGCGCACCACGAGCTCGAGTCGGTCCACCGGTTCAGCGATCCGGCGTACGCCGACCTCAGCCTCCTCATGCGAACCGGTGAGCGTGCTGGTGAGGTCTTCGACGCCCTCCTCGAACGTGGCGAGCTCGTCGTCCACGCCAGCCAGGTCGAACGCACGGCTGCCCTGGCCACCATCGGCGCCGACGGCGACCAGCTCGTCATCACCGACACCCGCGACCAGGTCGGCGCACTCAACGCGGCGATCCGCGACCGGCGCTTCGTTGGTGAGCAGTCTGGTGAACTCACCACGCGCCGTGGTGAGTCGATCGCTCTCGGTGACCGGGTCGCCACCCGACGCAACGACCGCGACCTCGAGGTCGCCAACCGCGACACCTGGACCGTGGCCGGGGTCGGTGATGACGGCAGCTTGCTCGTCACCGGGCGGGCAGGCCGACGCACCCTGCCCGCCGCGTACGTCACCGATCACGTCGAGCTCGCCTTCACCACCACCGCCTACGGAGCCCAGGGCGAGACTGTCGACTCGGCCCATCTTGCGATCGGAGAGACGACCGGCGCCGCCTCTGCGTACGTCGGCATGACTCGCGGACGCCACCGCAACACCGCCCACCTCGTCGCCGAGTCCACTGACGACGCCCGAAGCCAATGGGTCGACGTCTTCAACCGCGATCGCGCCGACCTCGGCCCCAGGAACGCAGCGGCGAGAGCCGAGGAGGACATCGACCGGTACGGCCCGAACCCCCAACCGTCTCTTGCTGGAATCCAAGCCGCGGCGCTACGAGACGCGTCCAGGCGCCAACCTCCGCCCCCGACCCCGGCCTTCCCGACCGGCTCCCGTGGGATCGGCCGCTGACCAACTTCACGTGACGCGTGATCGCTTAGAGGGTCCGAGTGACTTAGGAGACCAGGAGATGCCCGGGTCTCGACAGGTGCGGTCACTATCGGCCACTTCGTCGATCGACGTGTTGCTTTCTCCAGGTAGGAGGCGCCGAATCGGTCGGTTGCCCACGGCGAGAGGTGAAGTGATGGTGACACCCATCGGTATCCCGGACGACTGGGACGACGACGACCTGATCCTGTTCGAGGAGTTCTGCGAGCTCATCCGCACGCCGCAGCGCACCGTCCGCGACTGGCGCCGGCGCGGCGTCGGCCCGCGCTGGACCCGCTTCCAGGGCGTGGGCCGGCTCTACATCACCGTCGCCGAGGCCCGACGCTTCCTCGCCTCTGCCACGACCTCGAGGCCGGAGGTGCGTTCCGATGGCTGAGCGGCGCCCCATCCCGGTCTACCTCAGCCTCGAAGAGGCGGCCGAGGCCATGTCGGTCTCGGTCAAGACGATCCGGCGCTGGATCGCCGCCGGCACCCTCCCGGCGTACCGCTGCGGCAAGCGGGCCATCCGGATCAAGCTTGAGGACCTGGAGGCGGCGCCCCGGCACATCCCGTCAGCACGGTCGTGATGGAGCCGCCCTGCTCCAGGCAGGCGACTCTCAGGGGCTGATGCAAGTCTGCGGTCTCCGTCTAGGAGGTCCCGATTGGTGACACGATTTTTCAAACTTTGCGCATCTCGGCGTCTGTGGCTATCATTGCGCCATCTCTAGGGAAGATGGTTCTATCTACCCCTAGCTAGATACCAAGTTCATACCGTCGTCGGGCCTCACCAGCCAGACGGCATACCGTAGCTGGTCGCCTCCGTGACGCCAACCGTCGCGATGCGAGAGGAACCAGCCTCCTACGGGGGTGGCGAGAGGTAACGAACGCCACACGGTCACTGCCCAGACGTGTCGACGACATGATCCGAGATAGCCCTCCTGGTCGGAGGGCTTTCTCTGCATTAGGAGGTCATGTCATGACAACCGGTGAAGACATCAACGCCCGCCGCAACGAGGCGTTCGCGGCAACGTGCGAGATAGTCCGTGATTGGCGTAATTCCGGCCGTCGCACCACCACCGCCGGGCTCACGTCGACGCTCAAGATCGACGGAATTCTGGACATCGAGTCCCTTGGGATGGCGACGAATAGGGAGTTCTGGGAGCAGGCGACTGCGTTGGGGTTCCTCTCCGTCCAGCAACAGTCGAATGGGCATCGGTTCGTGTTGTTGCCCGGCGAGCAGTTGAGTGACTTCGAAGAGGTGCACGCGGCGCAGCACCCCAGGACCGTCGCCCCGTTAGACGCCGAACTTCGCCTCAAGAGCGACGTGTGGACCTCCTTCGTCGATTGGAACTTGTCTTTTCGCCGTTTCTGGGACCGGTCGCACGATCGCGCCTTTATGGTTCCGGCTATTCCGGGCTGGACGCCCGAGGTGGTCGACGCCAGCCGTTTCTCCGAAATCGCACCCGCGCTGCAGGATATGCAGATCGATTGGATGAAAAGTTTCGCTGAAAGACAGCCGGACCCTGATCGCACAGCTCTGCGGGTGTCGTTGTCAGAAAACGCGCCGCGCGGGGCGTTCCGCCGCGAACTGCGCGAGCGAGGCCTGAACCGGGCATGGCGAGAGGCTCTGAGGGCACACATTCTCGATGTGGCCATCGCTTGGGCCGACGAAGCCAACATCGAAGTGTCCTCAATCATGGAGACCCGGCATCGCGATACCGATCCGGTCACGCGGTCCGAGGCACCCACGCGCAGCCCAGCGGGGTCGGCCCCCGTGCAGGTGCGGACGGCCCGTCAGGGCGCGGCCACGGTGACTGGATGTGATGGGACGGGCGAGACTTCGGGCCTCACGCGCACCGAGATGCTGCGTGCCAAGCTCCATCGCGCCATCGACCAGATGACATGGGACGAGCTCGCTCAGATTCCCGTGCGCGCCGAGCACCTGCTGGACTCCTGAGGTTCGCGCTGTGTCCAAGAACGACAAGGCAAGGTTCGACTGTCGCGCCCTGCCCTACTTGGAGACGATCGGCAAGCCGTTGCCGCACGCCGACGTCGGCGCTGCGCTGCTCCGCTCCGGTTCCAGCAGTCCGATCCGTGCCGAGATTCAGGCTCGCAGCGACTTGTCGTTCGTTGAGGACGTCGTCTCCTCGCTCCATGCCCAGATCTCGGGCAACCTGACCGAAGCCGATGCGCGCAGCTTCGCGTTCGCCGTCCTCGCCCTCCCCACCGTCGCGACGCAGAACGGCAGCCGTGGCGAGCAACAGATCCTTCAGTCGGTCGTCGTATCTGGACATCCTGACGACTTCGACGCTGAGGTGACCGTGCGCCTTCGCGCCGTCCCTGGTGCACCTGGCACTGCGAAGCTCGTCTCAGCAGACCTCGGTCACGTAGACGCGGGCGATGCCGCTGACCAGTGCGCGCTCGTCGCGAAGGTCGAAGAGTGGTGGACCGAGTTCCCGATGCCGAACGTGCTGGTGCCCTCTCCGCTTCCGCTGAGGGATTGGGCGTGGCTCGGCGACCCTGAGCACCTGGGCATTCTCGAAGTTCCCGCGGACTGGCGCGTTCGGGTCACGCGATTGGGCGGCGTTTACGGCGTCGCGCCGCTTGTCGTGGAGTCAGCGGGCCAGATGCTCACGTGGAACGTCGTGGACCGCATCGAGCACGCGGTTGTGTTGCGCGGCAGCAAGGCAGCTGGCGAGCTTCCTACTGACTCTGACGTCGCTTCGGCCGACAGCTCCCTCGAAGTCACGGAATGGGGATACGGGGGAGAGCGGTTCGACGCCGTTCTGACGCAAGTGCGCAGCCACCTCCTCGCCGAAGCGGTTGCGGCCAGCCAGCCGGTCCCGTCGAGCAGGATGCTCGAGGCCGGAGAAGTGATTTACCACCGCAAGGTCGGCAACTCCAGGAAGTTCGACCGCTTCGATGCGGGCAGTACCGAACCGTGTGGCCATGGCGCCAGCGCGTTCAAAGCCTGGGGCGGGGACAAGGCAATCAAGGGTATGGCGCGCCGCTACGAGAACTTCACCGCCGCCATGCTCGTGCATTGCGAGAAGTTCCCCAACTGCGGGATGTACGGCGTGCAGGCTGCCCGGGGAGGGCTCAAGAGGACCGAGGATTAGCGCTGCTTTTCTCTCGTCAGGCTCGCGGAGAAAGAACTCACGGCCTCGGCCTCGGCCGCCCGCCACAAGGCTATGGTCGGTTCTCGAGCCACGCCTCGTAGGTTGCTCCGATCTTCTCCGCGAGTGACCTATCGCGGTCGACGGTGGCGTGCTGGTAGATCGCCATTGCGGCTTGGGAAGCGTGGCCGGCACGTGCCTGGAGCTCGGCCGCGGTCGCGCCGTGCTGACCGGCGATCGTCAGCGCGGTGTGACGCAGGTGGTGGATGGTCAGGTCGGGTCGACCAGCAGCCTCGCGGGCAGGGCGGTAGCGGTCCATCAGGTACCGCACGCTCATGTGGTCGGTCCGGTCGCCGCCGAACAGCAGTCCAGCCGGCCCGGGAGCGGTGTGCTCGAGCAGGTGCTTCTGCAGCATCGGGAGGAATGGCGGCGGGACATGCACGGTGCGAACTCCGCTGGCCGTCTTCGGTGCGCTGATGACCCGACCACAGTTGGGGCAGGCGTCCTTGGCCCCAGGGATCACGTCCTTGTCGACCTTGCGGGTCACGCTGACCCGACCGCTGATGCCGTCGATGTCGGAGCGTCGCAGCTCCAGCAGCTCGCCCTGGCGGAGTCCGACGAACGCGGCGAGCACGATGAGCAGTCGCAGCCGCTCGGGCATCGCCTCAGTGATGACTGCCAGCTCGTCGAGGGTCGCCGGCACGGCGAGCCTCTTCACGCGGGCCGATCCGGCGCCGCGGATCTTCGGTGGCGCACGGAAGATGAGCTCCTCCTCCTCGGCCGACTGGAGGATCGATCGCACGAGCCGGTACGCCGCGGCGTTGCTCGACTCGGTCGCGGGATCGAGCGAGGCGCGCCACTGCTTGATCTCCGACAGGGTGACCTCGGTCAGCGGCATCGCGCCGAAGTACGGGAGGATCCGCGACCGCAGCAGCTGCTGGTAGTTCCGCTGGGTGGTGGGCCGCAGGCCGCGCTCGTCCAGGAAGCGCTCGGCGAACGAGCCGACCGTGTTCCAGGCCGCGGCGGACTGGCGCTTGGACTCCGCCACCTGGCGTGCCCTGGGCGGGGTCCACTCCTCCCGGTCGACCAACGCCCGCTCCGCGGCGAGCCACGCCTCGGCGTCCATCTTGGTGGCGAGGGTGCGGGAGTAGCGGGTGCCGTCGGGCATGGCGTAGCGAGCGCGGTGGGTCACCTTGCCGGTCGCGCTGACCCGCCGCTCGACCTCACCGAAGCCCCGTCTCCTGGCCATCCGAGGGCCGCCCTTCGATCCCGAGTCCTAACCCCCTGCTTGGTTGGCAACGGGAGTCCCTGTGGGGGACTGGTGGGGGAAAGAGTGTCCCGAATAGGGGAATCTTGTCCACTCGTGTCCGACGTTTCCGCAGGTCAGAGCCATCCTGCGCCTGCTCCAGGTTGATTTGCAAGCAGGGGGTTAGGGGTTCGAGTCCCCTAGGCTCCACCAGGTAGTTCTGGGTGGTTCTCCGGCGTCAGGCGCCGGCGAATCTCCCACGTCGGTCACTCCGACGCGGGGGCGATCCCGAACACCTCCGCCAGCAGCTCGTGGGAGCGCATCCGGTCCGCGGGGTCCGCGATCAGGTTCTGGATCATCAGCTCGTCGGCGCCGCTCTCCTCGACCATCCGGTCCAGGGTGGCTCGCACGTCGTCAGGGCCGCCGGCGACGAACCGCGGCCAGCGGCCGTCGAGGATCGCGGTCGGCTCCGCCTGCTCGGTGGGGGTGAGCTCGCGGGCGGCCTCGTCGGCCGACGGGATCGTCGCGCCGCCGCCGACCCGGCCCAGCCGCGCGTAGAACCCCTTCGCCGACCCCACCAGGCGCTCGCCGTCGGCCCGGGTCTCCCCGACGGTGACGTTGACGGCGAGGATCGCGCGCGGTGACTCCAGCCCGAAGCCCTGCGGCCGGAACGACTCGCGGTAGTGGCGCAGCGCAGACGCCGCCGCCGGCGGGTTGATGAACCCCGCGAACGTGTAGCCGATGCCCAGCCCGGCCGCCAGGGCGGACCCGCTCGGGCTCGACCCCAGGAGCCACGTCTGCGGTACGCCGGGCGCCGTCGGCGCGAGGGGGTGGCCGGCGAACGGGTGGTCGTCGGGGAAGGTCCCGTACAGCCACGACAGCGTCTCCAGGACCTGTTGCTGGTGGTCGAGCTGGAGGCGGGTACGCCGGTCCTGCTGCAGCGCCAGGTCGACCACCGGGCCGCCGGTCGCGCGGCCCATCCCCAGGTCCACGCGGCCGGGGGCCATCGCCTCGAGCTGCTGGAACATCTCGGCGACCTTGAACGGGCTGTAGTGGTTCATCAGCACCGCCCCGGACCCGAGCCGGATGCGCGAGGTCTGGGTCGCCGCCGCGGCGATCAGCAGCTCAGGGTGGTGGGAGGCACCCGAGCGGCTGAGGTGGTGCTCGGCGAACCACACCCGGTGGAAGCCGCAGCGCTCCGCGTGCCGGGTGACCGCGAGCGAGTCGGCCAGCGCGTCGCTCTCGGTGCTGCCGGGCGCAACGGTCCCGAGGTCGACGATCGAGAGCCTCACGGGCGCGTGGTCCCCGCGCCGGCCAGCGCCGCGAGCTCGGCGGGATCGTGGGCGCAGAAGACGGTCAGCTCGTCGCGGCGCGCGGCGTACAGCTCGCGGACCCGCTGCTGGTTGGCGTGCCGCAGCCGGCTGTCGACCTGGGTGAGGGACTGGAAGGCACGCAGGCCGGGCGGGCAGGTGCGCGGGTCCTCCTTCTCGCCGGCCGAGAAGTAGGAGTCCCCGGCGTGCAGCAGCCAGCCGCCGCCGGGGCGGGCGACCGCGACGCCGCAGTGGCCGCGGCTGTGCCCGGCCAGCGGCACCATCACGACGTCGTCCCCGAGCGCCGTGACCGCCTCCAGGCCGAGCCAGCGGTCGCCGTGCGCGTGGTGCGGCACCCAGCGGGGGCCGTGCGCCCACTGCGCGGCGCGGTAGCGGCCGCGCTCCTGGAGCGTGGGGTGCAGCGCCGCCTCGAGCTCGGCGTCGTACACGTGGACCCGCGCCCGCGGGAAGTCGCCGATCCCGCCGACGTGGTCGAGGTCGAGGTGGGTGAGCACGATGTCGGTGACCTCCGCCGGGTCGTGGCCCAGGGCGCGCACCTGCGCCACCGCGGTCTCGTCGCGGTCGAGCACCGGGCGGACCAGGCCGCGGAACGGCTGGCCGAGCCGCTGGGGGTCAGCCACGTCGGCGGCCCCGAACCCGGTGTCGACCAGGAGCAGGCCGGCCGCGCGCTCGACGAGCAGGCAGTGGGCCACCAGCGTCCGCGGAAGCAGCCGTCCGCCGCGGGCGCCGACGGGGTGGAACGAGCCGCAGTTCAGGTGGGTGACGGTCACCCGCGCATCGTGCCAGGGTTCCGTGGCCCCCGGGGGCTGCGGCGAAGGCCTCCGTACCATGGAGGAGTGCCCGTCCTGCTCGCCCCGCGCTACTGGGGCGCGCACCTGCTCGCGCTGGTGCTGGTCGGGACGGCGAGCCTGCTGGGCTACTGGCAGTACGCCGCCTGGCAGGAGGATCGCGCGGCGGAGGCCGCCGACCTGACGTCCGCGGAGCCGGAGCCGCTGGCCGACGTCCTCGGTCCCGACGACGCGTTCCCGGGCGAGCACGTGGGTCGCCCGGTCGAGGTCTCGGGCACCTGGGTGCCCGAGGGCACGGTCTTCGTCTCCGGCCGCGAGCACGAGGGCGAGGTCGGCTACTGGGCGATCACCCCGCTCGCCGTCGGCGACGCGGACGCCCCGGCGCTGCCGATCGTCCGCGGCTGGGTCGCCGACCCGAGCGACGCGCCCCCGCCCCCCACCGGGACCGTCGACCTGGTCGCCCTGCTGCAGCCCACCCAGGGCACCAACGAGGTCGACGAGGACCGCAACGACGACGTGCTGCCCCAGGTGCGCACCGCCGACCTGATCCAACACGTCGACCAGGACCTCTACGGTGCGTACGCCGTGGCCCGCGAGCCGATCGGCGGCCTGGAGCCGGCGACCCTCGACCAGCTCCCGGACGCGGGGACCTTCACCGCGCTGCGCAACCTGCTCTACGCGATCGAGTGGTGGATCTTCGGCGCCTTCGCCGCGTTCATCTGGTGGCGGTGGGCCCGCGACACGGCTGTGGCGAAGACCGCAGCCGAGGACGCCGTCGAGGACGCGGCCGAGAACGCCGTCGAGCACCCGGTACCGTCGAAGCCGTGAACGGCACCCTGACCCGCTACCGCGTGATGGCCACGATCGTCGGTGTCCTCCTGGTCGTGCTGATCCTAATCGGCGTCCCGCTCGCCAACTTCGACGGCTCCGGCATGTGGGGATTCATCCCCTCGACGCCGGAGCTGGTCACCCCGGGATCGACGGCCCAGGAGATCGGGAACGCGATCACCGAGTACCTCGGCGTCGCCCACGGCTGGCTCTACATGATCTTCCTGGTCACCGCGTTCCTGCTCGCCCGCCAGGAGGCGTGGGAGCCCAGCTTCACCCTCGTGACGCTGCTGTGCGGCACCGTCCCGATCCTCAGCTTCTGGGCCGAGCACCGCGCGACCGAGCGGGTGCGCGCCGAGCACGCGGCCGACGCCCTCGAGACCCCGGCGTAGGTCGTAGGTGACGACCGCGTTCGTCCTCGGTGGCGGAGGCGTGCTCGGGGCGGTCGAGGTCGGCATGCTGCGCGCGCTGCTCGAGCGCGGCATCACCCCCGACCTGGTGCTCGGCACCAGCGTCGGCGCCCTGAACGGCGCGCTGGTCGCCGCCGACCCCACCCCCGCGGTCGTGGACCGGCTGACCGGGCTCTGGCGCACCGCGGCCACCTCCGGCCAGGAGGTGTACGGCGACCGCCCGCTGCGCTCGGTCCGGCGTGCGGTCTCGACCGGCACTCACCTGTGGTCGGCGAAGCCGCTGAAGCAGCGGCTCGTCGACGAGCTCGGCGAGGTGACGTTCGAGGAGCTCCCAGTGCGCTTCCAGGTGTGCGCGGCGAGCATCGAGCGGGCCGCGGAGCACTGGTTCTCCAGCGGCCCGGTCGTCGACGCGGTCGTGGCGAGCGCCGCCGTACCCGGGCTGCTGCCGCCGGCGCGGGTCGGGGACGAGCACTACCTCGACGGCGGCATCGTGAACTCCATCCCCCTCGGCCGGGCGGTCCGGCTCGGGGCGACGCGGGTCTTCGTGCTGCAGGTGGGGCGGATCGACCGGCCGCTGAGCGTGCCGCGGCGACCGTGGGAGGTCGCGCGCGTGTCCTTCGAGATCGCCCGGCGGCACCGGTTCGTCCGCGAGCTCGACGAGCTGCCCGACGGCGTGACCGCGCACGTGCTGCCCGCGCGCGGCACCTCCGGGCGCGACGACTCCTTGCTCGGCACCCGCGACTTCTCCGGCGTCGAGGACCGCATCGAGGCGACGTACGCCGCGTCGGCGGCGTACCTGGACGGCCTGCGCTGAGACCGCGATGATCCTGCGGTGACCCTGATCTGGCTGGTCCGCCGAGGCGTCGTGGCCCCGGCCCTCATCGGGATCACCGCGCTGCTGTGGTTCTCGCTGCCCCTGTGGCTGCTCGTCGCCGCCGCGCTCTCCCCGCTGCTGCCCGGCCGCTGGCGGGCGCTGCGGCTGCTGTGGGTGCTGGTGGTCTACCTGTCCATCGAGACGGTGATGCTGCTGGTGCTGTGGGGGGCGTGGTTCGCGTCCGGCTGCGGGCGCGGGATCCGGCGCCCGTACTGGGAGGGCGTCCACTACGAGTGGGTCCAGGGCGTGCTGTGGGTGTTCTTCCGCGAGGCCCGGCGGGTGCTGCGGCTGCGGATCGAGACCGACGGGCCCACGCCGGACGCGCACCCCGGCGTACCCCTGCTGGTGTGCTGCCGGCACGCGGGGCCGGGCGACTCCTTCACGCTCATCCACGCGCTCATGCATTGGTACGCCCGCGAGCCGCGGGTGGTCCTCAAGGACACGCTTGCCTGGGACCCGATGATCGACGTCGTGCTGCGGCGGATCCCGGCCCGCTTCATCACCCCGGACCCCGCGGAGGGCGAGGACCTGGAGTCGCAGATCGCCGGGCTGGCCGCCGGCCTGGACGCGAACGACGCGTTCGTGATCTTCCCGGAGGGCGGGAACTTCACGCCGCAGCGCCGCGACCGGGCGATCGCGCGGCTGCGGCGGCTGGGCATGGACCGGATGGCCGAGCGCGCGGAGTCGATGATGCACGTGCTGGCCCCGAAGCCGGGCGGCTTCCTGGCCGCGCTCGACGCGGCGCCGGACGCCGACGTGGTGCTGGTCGCGCACACCGGGCTCGACCACCTGCTCACCGTCGGCGACGTGTGGCGAGAGCTGCCGATGGACAAGCGGATCGTGATGCGCTGGTGGCAGGTCCCGCGCGAGGACATCCCGCAGGGCCGCGAGGAGCGGATCGACTGGCTCTACGGCTGGTGGGCGGAGATCGACCGCTGGATACAGCAGAACCGGCCCGAGGAGGTTCCCCCGGGCCGGTCCTGACGGTCGTGCGCTGCGGTCAGCTGTTCTTGTCGTCGAGCGCGATGACCTCGGCCGGCTCGTCCGGCGTGGTCACCGGGTGCGGGGTCTCGGCCTGGTCGGCGATCGCCTCGTCGGGCGAGGCTCCGCCGGGGTCGACGTCCGAGGTCACCGGGGGCGGCACCGGGGTGGTGGCGAGCGGCGTGTCCGTGCTCGGCCCGGTGCCCGTCGTGGAGGCGGGCGGCGGCGACGGGACGTAGGAGGACTGCCAGTTGTCGCTCTGCTTGCCGCCCTGCAGCTTCTTGGCCACGAAGCCGGCAGCACCGGCGACGACCGCGAACAGCGCCACCTTCTTGAGCTTGCCGCCCTTCTTCTTCTTCGGCGGCTCGCCCTTGAGGACCGCCACCTTGGCGTCGGCCATCTCCTTGACGGCCGCGGCCTTCTCGCTCGCGACCGCTGCGCCCGTGGCGATCAGCGGGGCCGCCTTGGCGCGCGCGTCGGCGACCACCGGTCCTGCCTTCTCCCGGGCGTCGGCGATCCCGGCCGCAGCGCGGGTGCGGGCGTCGGCCAGGGCCGGACCTGCCTTCTCGCGGGCGTCTGCCAGCGCGGGCCGGGCGGTGGTCTCGACGAAGTCACCGACTGCGTCGAGGGCCTGGTTCACCGCCGACTCGACCTGGGGTCGAACGGCATCGACGTAGTCCGAGGCCTGATCGAGGAGGGACTTCTTCTTGCGGAGACGCATGCGCGTCACTTCCTCTCGTTCGGTCATTGCCAGTCGATCATGTCGCGCGAGCGGCGACCAGCGCAGGGGCCCCTTGGGAGGCGTGCGAGGATCGGCGAGGCACAACGAAACGATCGTCGTCGCCTTCCTCGTACCCACCTCGTTGACGAGTAGTCACATCAGAAGGGCAGTCATGGCTGACCAGCAGGTCATCTTGAAGACCACCATGGGCGACATCGTCCTGAACCTGTTCCCGAACCACGCCCCCGAGACGGTCGCGAACTTCGTCGGTCTCGCCAAGGGCGAGAAGTCCTACGACGCCGGCAACGGCCGCAGCGGCCCGTTCTACGACGGCCTCGGGTTCCACCGCGTCATCGACGGCTTCATGATCCAGGGCGGGTGCCCGCTCGGCACCGGCACCGGCGGCCCGGGCTACACGTTCAAGGACGAGATCCACCCCGAGCTGGTCTTCGACAAGCCCTACCTGCTCGCGATGGCGAACGCCGGCCCGGGCACCAACGGCTCGCAGTTCTTCATCACCCTGGCCGCCACCCCGTGGCTGAACCGCAAGCACACGATCTTCGGCGAGGTGGCCGACCAGGCCTCGCGCGACGTCGTGGACAAGATCGGGAAGGTCAAGACCGGCCCGATGGACCGTCCGGCCGAGCCGATCGTCTTCGAGTCCGTCGAGATCGTCGACGCCTGACCCTGCGCTGACCCTCCTCCCGTGACCCAGCCGTCCGAGCCCGCGGGCGGGGTGCCCACCTGCTACCGGCACCCCGACCGCGAGACCTACATCCGCTGCCAGCGCTGCGACCGTCCGATCTGTCCGGACTGCATGCGCGACGCCGCGGTGGGCTTCCACTGCCCGGAGTGCGTGGCGGAGGCGGCGCGGACGACGCGCCAGGCCCGCACGGCGTACGGCGGGCTGCGGCCGGGGAACGCCGCGATCACCTCGATGGTGCTGATCGGGGTGAACCTCGCGGTGTTCGTCCTGGTGCTCGGCTCCGGCGGGTCCGGGGGAGAGCTCTTCCGCGAGCTGGTGCTGCGCCCCGCGGGGTTCTGCGCCGGCGCGTTCGGCGTCCCGGAGGGCCAGTGCGGCCCGACCTGGGTGCCGGGCGTCGCCGACGGCGCGTACTGGCAGCTGCTGACCAGCACCTTCCTGCACACGCGGCTGCTGCACCTGGGCTTCAACATGCTGGCCCTCTACTGGCTCGGCCCGCAGCTCGAGCTGCTCCTGGGCCGCGTGCGGTTCCTCGCGCTGTACCTGCTCTCCGGCCTCACGGGCTCCGCCGTCGTCTACTGGGCGGCCCCGGAGTACCAGGCCACGCTGGGTGCCTCCGGGTCGATCTACGGCCTGTTCGGCGCGATGCTCGTCGTCGCGTACAAGATCGGCGGCCAGGTGCAGCAGATCCTGGTGCTGATCGGCGTCAACCTGTTCATCACCTTCGCGATCCCGGGGATCTCCTGGCAGGGCCACCTCGGCGGCCTCCTCGGCGGCGCGGCGATCGCCGCGATCCTGGTCTACGCCCCGCGCGGTCCACGGCGTACCGCCTTCCAGACGGGCGGTCTGCTCGCCATCGCCCTCCTCACCGCCATCGCCATCATCGCCCGCACCGCCGTCCTGGCCTGAGCGGGCCCGCGGCCGTCGCCGGCCCCCGGCGTACCTGACCGACGGACCTTCCGCTTGACCGACGAAACTCCGTCGGTCAAGCGGAAGATTCACCGGTCGACCGGTGAATCGTCCCCCCGGGAGCCCGCCCGCGACCCGGCAGGTAGTCCGGCACGTTCCGGTTGTCATTCCAGCCCCGGGGACGACCGGAACGTGCCGGACTATCCCGCCCCGGGGGTACTCCGACACACCTGTGTCGTTTCGGACCGGGAGAACGACACGCATGTGTCGGACTACCCGGTGAACCGGCAACCGCAGAAAGTTCTCCACAGCTGTGGACTCACCTGTGCAGAACTACACCGGTGTAGTTCTCCACAGGTTTGTCCCCAGCTGTGCACAAACGCCGGCCCGTCCCAGGTGGGACGGACCGGCGTCAGAGGCGGTGCGGAGAGGGGGGCGGCCCGCTCACTCCCAGCGCGTGGCGTAGGTGAAGCCGATCGCCATGAAGCCGATGCCGACGAACAGGTTCTTCTGGCCCAGGTCGTTGAAGACCGGGATGCCGCCGGTGTCGGGGTCGTTGCTGAACAGGTAGAACGTGCAGATCCACAGCAGGCCGATGATGAAGCAGCCCAGCATGCCGACGACGACGCCCTGGCCGCGGCCGAGCGGGGTCGAGGGGTGGGCGGCGATCGCCAGGCCGAGCAGCAGCGCGCCGAACCCGATCAGGTAGTTCCAGTCGCCCAGGTCGGCCATGAACTTCGGGCTGCCGGGGTCCGGGGCGGGTACGGCGGCCGGGTCGACCCGCACGACGGCGTAGTAGTACGCCATCCACGCGATCCCCAGCACGATCAGCAGCAGGGCGACCACGAACCGCGGCGTCAGGAGGGGTCCCCGGCCGGGCTCGGCAAAGGTCGGGAGGTCCTTGGACTTGGACACAGGTGTTGCTCCTCGGTTCGTGGTCCGCCCGCGACGTCCGCCCGCGGGTCGCGGGTTACCTTAGTCGTCGTGACGTCCGGCACCCACGCGAGGCCTACGACGCCACCCGAGCACCCGCACGCCGGGCCGTCGAGGTGGCGCCGTCTGACGCGCCCGGGAGCCCTCGGCACGCCGCTGGTGCTCGCCCTCTGCGGCGCCCTGTTCGTGATCAGCGCCGAGAACAGCCAGGGCACCGACCTGCGCCCGGGTCGCTACACCGACCTCGCCAGCCTGGTCCGCGCGGAGTCGCGCCAGTACGAGCAGCTCGAGGAGCGGGTCGAGGACCTCACCGACGAGGTCACCAGCCTCTCGGCGTCGGTCGAGGACCGCACCGTCAGCCGCTACCGGGAGGGCATCGAGGAGCTGCGCGACCCCGCCGGCCTGGTCGAGCGCACCGGCCCCGGTGTCACCGTCACGCTCTCCGACGCCCCCGACGAGCTGGTGCAGGCCGCGATCGTGGCCGACGCGCCGCTCAGCGACTTCGTCGTCCACCAGCAGGACATCCAGGCCGTGGTCAACGCGCTGTGGCGCGGCGGCGCCACCGCCGTCACCGTGCAGGGCAAGCGGATCGTCTCGACCACCGGCATCAAGTGCGTCGGCAACTCGGTGCTGCTGCAGGGCCAGCCCTACTCCCCGCCGTACGTCATCTCGGCGGTCGGCGACCAGGGCGAGCTGGTCGACGCGGTCTCCGAGGACGACATCCTGGAGACCTACCGCGAGCACGCCGCGTCGCCGGAGGTGGCGGTCGGCTGGGAGCTCGAGGTCGACTCCGAGCTCACCGCCCCGGCGTACGACGGGCTGCTCGGCCTGACGTACGCGGAGCCGATCGCCTGACCCGACCGGCCGGGGACGACGGGGTCGACCGGCCCTCGCCGTCGGTGCCCGGGCTGTCGGTGGGGTCGGTCGGCGTCGACGGCGCCGGGGTACCCGACGGGCTCTCGCTCGGGTCCGGCTCAGGCGTCTCGGTGGGCTCCACGAACGTCGAGACCGTGATGTAGACCGTGGTCCCGTCGTCGAGCTCCTGCCCGGCGGGCGGGTCCTGGGCGATGACCTCGCCGGCGGGGGCGGTGGTGTCGTCCTCCTCGAAGACCCGCGGGACGAACCCGCGGTCCTTGATGATCTGCTCCGCCTCGCCCCGGCGGCGCCCGACGACCTCGGGCATCTCCTCGCGCCCGTCGGAGTAGAAGATCGTGACCGTCGAGCTCGCCGACACCGGCGTGCCGGGCGCGGGGTCGGTGCGGATCACCTCGTCCTCGTCGGCGTCGGACTCCTCCTCCTGCTCGCGCGGCACCAGGCCGAGGTCGAGGAGCCGCTGCTTGGCCTCCTCGCGGCTCAGACCGACCAGGTCGGGCGGGATGGTCACCTGGGGCTCACCGGTGGAGACCGTGAAGCTGACGCTGGTGCCGGGGTCGACGAACTGCCCGGAGGTGGGGTCCTCGGACCCCGGGATCACCCGGTTGGCCGGGACCTGGGTGCTGGCCTCGCGCCCGATCCGGCCGACGGCGAGGCCGGCCTCGCCGAGGGCGGTGCGCGCCTGGCGCTCGGTCATCCGGCCGAGGTCGGGCACCTGCTCCTGCTCCGGCGCGCCCGGGAAGAGCCGGGGCCACAGCAGCACGCCGCCGACGATCAGGGCGATCACCACCAGGCCGATCAGCACCAGCAGGCCGGTGCGCGGGCCGCGCTCCTCGGACTCCGGGACCGGCGGGCGTACGGCGGTCGCGTCGGCCGCCGCGGGGACGACGGCGGTCGCCGCGGTCTGCGGAGGGGGCACGGTGGCGTGGACCGGGCGGCCGGCGAGGTAGCGCTCGATGTCGCTGCGCATCGCCGCGGCCGACTGGTAGCGGTCCTCGAGGCGCTTGGTCAGCGCCTTCATCACGATCGCGTCGATCTCGGGCGGGAGCGAGGTGTCGTGGTCCGACGGCGGCAGCGGCTGCTCGCGGACGTGCTGGTAGGCCACCGAGACCGGGCTGTCGCCGACGAACGGCGGCCGGCCGGTGAGCAGCTCGTAGAGCAGGCAGCCGGCCGAGTAGACGTCAGAGCGGGAGTCCACGGTCTCGCCGCGCGCCTGCTCGGGGGAGAGGTACTGCGCGGTGCCGACGACCGCGGCGGTCTGGGTCATCGTGTTGGCGGCGTCGCTCATCGCGCGGGCGATGCCGAAGTCCATCACCTTGACGTCGCCGGTCGGGGTCAGCATCACGTTGCCGGGCTTGATGTCGCGGTGGATGATCCCCGCGCGGTGGCTGTAGTCGAGCGCGGAGAGCACGCCGCTGGTGATCTCCAGCGCCCGCTCGGGCAGGATCTTGCGGCCCTCGCGGATGATGTCGCGCAGCGTGCGGCCGGCGACGTACTCCATCACGATGTAGGGCTGCGAGACGCCGCTGCCGTCGCTCGCGGGCTCCTCGCCGGTGTCGTAGACCGCGACGATCGAGGGGTGGTTGAGCGAGGCCGAGGACTGCGCCTCGCGCCGGAACCGGGCCTGGAACGTCGCGTCGCTGGCGAGGTCGGTGCGCAGCCGCTTGACCGCCACCACCCGGCCCAGGCGGGTGTCGACGCCCTTGCGGACCTCCGCCATCCCGCCGCGGCCGAGGAGCTCGCCGAGCTCGTAGCGCCCGCCGACGACGACCGGCTGTGAGCTGCTCATCGAGACGGGACCTCCCGGTCGTCCGGTTCGGGCCGCGGGACGTCGCTCGGCTCCTCGTCGCCCGGGGCGGTCGCGGCCGGCGGCGTGGTCCGCTCGCTCGGCGTGGGCTCGGGCGTCTCCGTCGGCTGCTGCGTGGGCTCCTGGGTCGGCTCGAGCGTCGGCTCCGGGCTGGGCTCCGGCGTGGGCTCCTGGGTCGGCTCCTCCGGGGTGGGCTCCGGGGTGGGTGTCGGCGTCGGCGTCGGCGTCGGCTCAGGGGTGGGCTCCGGGGTCGGCTCCTCCTCGGGCAGGTCGCCCCAGTAGGAGACCTCGACGGCGTCGCCCTCCCGCAGCCGGCCGGAGGGGTCGACCGAGGTCACGTGGCCCGGGCGGCGGTTGCCGGGGTTGGCCACCTCGGTGGTGGTCACCTCGAGGCCGAGGTCGCCGAGCTCGTCGGCGACCTCCTCGACCGGCCGAGTGAGGTAGTCGCTCTCGTCGACCCGCACGATCTTCGCGTCGGGGTCGGGCTCGTCGTCGCCCCCGCGGGTCGCGAGCACCGCGGCGGTCACTGCGACCACGCCGAGCAGCAGCAGGAGCGCCAGCACGATCCAGCGGGTACGCCGCCGCTCCTTGTCCTTCGGGTCGTCGGTCTGTACGGCGGCCTCGGTGCCGGTCGCCGGCGTCGGGACGGGTGCGGGGGCCGGCGGCACGCCGGTCATCACCTGGGTGCGCTGGTCGTCGCCCGGCAGCGGGGCGGCGACGACCCGGGTCGCGTCGTCGAGACCGGCGCCGGCGGGGTCCCGCAGCGCGGCGGCGAACGCCGCGCCGTCGGCGTACCGGTCGGCCGGGTCCTTGGCCAGCGCGCGGCGCACCACGCGGGCGAGGTCCGCGGGCACGTCCTCGGGCAGGTCGGGCACCTCGTCGTGCAGGTGGGCCAGCGCGGTCGCGACCGGCGACTCCTTCTCGAACGGGCGCCGCCCGGCCAGGCACTCGAAGGCGACCACGCCGAGGGCGTAGACGTCGGAGGCGGGCGTGGCGGGGTTGCCCCGCGCCTGCTCGGGCGAGAGGTACTGCGGGGTGCCCATCACCTGGCCGGTCTGGGTGATGCCGACCCCCTCGGCGGCGCGCGCGATCCCGAAGTCGGTGATCTTGAGGGTGCGGTCGGGGGTGACCAGCAGGTTGGCGGGCTTCACGTCGCGGTGCACGATGCCGGCGGCGTGCGCGACGCCGAGCGCGTCGGCGGCCTGGGCCAGCAGCTCACGGGTCGCCACCGGGTCGAGGCCGTCGCCGGCGCGCAGCAGCGCCGAGAGCGGCTGGCCGTCGACGAGCTCCATCACCAGGTAGGGCCGCGGGATGCTCGAGCCGTCGCTGGTGAGCGCCTCGCCGAAGTCGTAGACCGAGGCGATGTTCGGGTGGTGCAGCGCCGCAGCGTGGCGGGCCTCGGTCTCGAAGCGCGCCCGGAACGTCGCGTCGTCGGCGTACTCGGACTTGAGCAGCTTCACCGCGACCTCGCGGCCCAGCGTCGTGTCCTCGGCGCGCCAGACCTCGCCCATGCCGCCGGTGGCGATCCTGCTGACCAGCAGGTAGCGCCGCGCGTCGTCGGCGTACGTCTCGGGGGTTCCTGCCGTCACCGGATCACCGCCTCCATGATCGCCTTCGCGATCGGTCCGCCGATGGCCCCGCCGGCGATCTCGCCACGGGGGATGTCGGCCTTCTGGATCATCACCGCGACCGCGACCTCGGGGTCGTCGGCCGGGGCGAACGACACGAACCAGGCGTACGGCGGCACCTCGTCGATGCCGCTCTGCGCCGTGCCGGTCTTGCCGGCCACCTGGACGCCCGGGATCGCCGCGGGGCTCGCGGTGCCCTCGTCGACCGTGGAGACCATCAGCTCGGTCAGCACGTTCGCGGTCGAGGGGGACACGGCCTCGGAGTAGTCCTCGGGCTGGGTGGTCTCGACGACGTCGAGGTCGGCCGACTGCACCTCGTCGACGACGTAGGGCCGCATCACGATGCCGTTGTTGGCGATCCCGGCGGCGACCATCGCCATCTGCAGCGGGGTCGAGCTCACGTTGAACTGGCCGATGCCGGTCTGGCCGACCTCCGGCTCGTTGGCCTTCTCGGGGTAGGTGGAGACCGCCTGCGGCCGCAGGTCCTCGAGGTACTCGTTGTTGAAGCCGAACGCCTCGGCCTGCTCCTTCATCCCCTCGGCGCCGACCTCGATCGCCAGCCGCGCGAAGGTGGTGTTGCAGGACTGCTCCATCGCCTGGGCGAACGGGATCTTGTCCTCGCCGCAGGACCGGCCCTCGTTGTCGATCAGGCCGCTCTCGCCGGAGGTCAGCGGCAGCTGGTACGTCGGCCCGCCCGGCACCAGGTCCTCGGCGGAGGTGTAGAGGCCGTTCTCGATCGCCGCGGCCGCCGTGACGATCTTGAACGTCGAGCCGGGCGGCAGGGTGGTCTGGGTGACCCGGTTCAGCATCGGGTCGGACTCGTCGGCCTGGAGCCGGTCCCAGGTGTCCCTCACCTCGGTGAAGTCGTGGGAGGCGAGCCGGTTGGGGTCGTACGTCGGGGAGCTCGCCAGCGCGAGGATCTTGCCGGTCTTGGGCTCCAGCGCCACGACCGCGCCCTCGACGTTCCCCGCGACCGACATCAGGCCCTCGTACGCCGCGTTCTGCGCCGCCGGGTCGATGGTCGTCACCACGTTGCCGCCCTGGGTGTCCTGGTTGCTGAGCAGGTCGACCAGGCGGGTCACGAAGAGCCGGTCGTCCTGGCCGGTGAGCACGTCGTTCTGGGTGCGCTCGAGCTGGCTGGCGCCGTACTGGTAGGCGAAGTAGCCGGTGAGCGGGGCGTACTTGAACGGCTGGGTGTAGACGCGCTGGTACTCGAACTGGTCGTCGCTGGGCACGCTCTCGGCGATCGGCTCGTCGCCGACGACGATCGAGCCCCGCTCGCGGGAGTAGGCCTCGTCGAAGACCCGGCGGTTCTCGGCGCGGTCGTTGAGGGACTCGCTGCTGAAGTACTGCAGGTAGGTCGCGTTGGCCATCAGCGCCAGGAACAGCAGCAGGCAGAAGATCGCGATCGTGCGGATGGGCTTGTTCATCCGAGCCTCACCACCTGGGTCGCCTCGGCGGCGGCGTCGTCGTCGTCCGCCGAGAGGTCGGGGACCGGCCGCCGGGCCAGGTCGGAGATGCGCAGCAGCAGCGCGATGATGATCCAGTTGGCCACCAGCGACGACCCGCCCGCGGAGAGGAACGGGGTGGTCAGGCCGGTCAGCGGGATCAGGCGCGTCACGCCGCCGATCACCACGAACACCTGGAGCGCGAAGACGCTCGCCAGCCCGGTGGCCAGCAGCTTCCCGAACCCGTCGCGGGAGATCAGCGCGATCCGCAGGCCGCGCTCGACGATCAGGCCGTACATCACCAGCACGGCCAGCACCCCGGTCAGGCCGAGCTCCTCGCCGATCGCGCCCATGATGAAGTCGGAGTTGGCGAAGGAGATCCGCCACGGGTCGCCCTCGCCGAAGCCGCGGCCGAGCAGGCCGCCCCAGGCCATCCCGAACATCGACTCGACCAGCTGGTCGCTCTGCGGCCCGGACCCGGTCTGGTAGTGGTCGAACGGGCTGAGCCAGATGTCGAAGCGGTTCCGGACGTGGCCGAAGAGGTAGTAGCCGCCGGCCGCGCCGGCGGTGAACAGCAGCCCGCCGACGACCAGCCAGCCCGGGCGCTCGGTCGCGACGAAGAGCATCACCAGGAACAGGCCGAAGAACAGCAGGCTGGAGCCCAGGTCGCGCTGGAAGACCAGGACGCCGAGGCTGATCAGCCACATCGCGAGGATCGGGCCGAGGTCGCGCCCGCGGGGCAGGTCGACGACCAGCAGCCGGCGCCCGGCCAGGGCGAGCGCGTCGCGGTGCAGGACCAGGTAGCCGGCGAACGCGATCACCAGCAGCACCTTGGCGATCTCGCCGGGCTGGAAGCTGAACGGGCCGACGCCGATCCAGATCCGGGCGCCGTTGATGGTCTTGCCCAGCCCGGGCACCAGCGGCAGCAGCAGGAGCACCAGCGCGCCGAGCCCGCAGGTGTAGGTGAACCGGGTCAGCACCCGGTGGTCGCGCAGCACGATCAGGGTCAGCGAGAAGAGCACCACGCCCAGGGTCATCCAGGTGAGCTGGGCGCGGGCGACCGCGGAGTCGCCGCCGGCGGCCAGGTCGAGGCGGTGGATGACCGCGAGCCCCAGGCCGTTGAGCGCGGCGACCACCGGGAGCAGCACCGGGTCGGCGTACGGCGCGACGAAGCGGACCACCAGGTGGGCCGCCACGATCAGCGCGGCGAGCCAGCCGCCGTACCCGATGAGGTCGGCCGGTACCTCGCCCTGGACGCCGACCCCGACGGCGGCGTACGCCCCGACGCCGACGGCCAGCGCGAGCACGAGCAGGAACAGCTCGGCGCCCCGGCGGCGCCGGTGCACGAAGCCCATCAGGCCGGAGGCGGTCGCGGTGCTCACGGCGTCGCCTCCGCCGGCGACATCCGCTCGGCGAGGTTCTCGACGATCTGGTGGGCGTCCTCGAGGGAGCCGTTGCCCATGCCGTCGCGCAGCTGGTCCTGGTAGGTGTCGGCCAGCCGGTCGATGTCGACGTTGGTGGTCTCGTAGGGCTCGGAGAGCGAGATGCCGGGCAGGTCGGCGTTCACGCCGCGGAAGACGACGACCTCGCCGTCGCGCTCGGCGACGTAGTACTGGTGCTGGCTCCACGACCACGCGGCGGCGGCGGCGATCCACAGGACGCCGACGACCGCGAGCAGCACGAGCAGCCGGCGCAGCCACCAGAACCGGCCGGGCGGCCGGGGCGCGTAGCGGGCCTCCTCGGGGTCGAGGGGGTCGGCCGGGATGGCGTACGGGACCTCGTCGGGGAGGTCGGGGACCGGGTCCAGCTCGCCGGTGTCGCCGGAGCGGTGCCCGCGGAACAGGGCGCGGCCGGTGGGCTTGCGGCGCAGCTCGGCGGCGGCGCCGACCAGCATCGGCTGGAGGGGCTCGCCGTCGAGGTCGACGGCGGGGGTGCCGTCGGAGGCGACGGCGTCCGCGACGATGCAGGTGACGTTGTCGGAGCTGCCGGCCTCCAGGCTGGCCCGGACCAGCTCGACGGCCGCGTAGTCGGGGGTGCCGGAGCCGAGGATGTCGGCGAGCCGGGCGTCGTCGAGGACGCCGCTCGCGCCGTCGCTGCACAGCAGCAGCCGGTCGCCCTCGGCGAGCTCGAGCACGAACAGGTCGGGCTCGGCCTCGCGGACGCCGTCGAGCGCCTTGAGGATGAGGTTGCGGTGCGGGTGGACCCGCGCCTCCTCCTCGGAGATCCGGCCCTCGTCGATCAGGCTCTGCACGAAGGTGTGGTCGGTCGTGAGCTGGCGGAGCTGGCCGTCGCGGAGCAGGTACGCGCGGCTGTCGCCGACGTGCCCGATGCCGACCCGCTGGCCGTCGAAGAGCGCGACGGTCGCGGTGGTGCTGGTGCCGTTGAGGGAGGGGTCCTCGTCGACCAGCTCGGCGATCCGGTCGTGGGCGCGGTGCAGGGCGCCGGCGACCGCGCCGAGCAGGTCGTCGGTGGGCTGCTCGTCGAGGCGGCGCAGCTGCTGGACCGCGGTGCTGGAGGCGATGTCGCCGCGGGCGGCGCCGCCGACACCGTCGCAGACCGTGAGCAGCCAGGGGCCGGCGTACCCCGAGTCCTGGTTGTCGCGGCGCACCCGTCCGACGTCGGAGAGCGCGGCGTACTGGAGACGCAGCATCAAGAGGAGCCCGTCACTTCCGGAGCTCCAGGATGGTCTTCCCGATCCGGACCTGGGTGCCGATCGTGATCGTGGTGGGCTGGGTGATGCGGACGGTGCCGATGTAGGTGCCGTTGGTGGAGCCGAGGTCCTCGACGAACCACTGGTCGCCGGACTGGGCGATCCGGGCGTGGCGGGTCGAGACGTAGTCGTCGTCGAGGCGGATGGCGGCGTCGTTGCCGCGCCCGATCAGGATCGGCGCGTGGTCGAGGTCGGCGCGCTCGCCGGCGCTCGAGCCCTCGACGACCAGGACGTGGGTGGGCGAGCCGCGGCGCTTGGAGGGGACCTTGGGCGCCTTCTCCTTGCTGCCGCCGCCGCGGCGCGGGGCCTTCTCGCGGGCGCCCTCGGGGACCCGCGCGCCGAACATGTCCGAGCGGATCACCGAGATCGCGGAGAGCACGAAGATCCAGAGGATCGCCAGGTAGGCGATCCGCACCAGCAGCAGGGTCAGCTCAGACATCGGCGTCCTCCTCGACCACGCGCACGGTCATCGTCGTGTTGCCGATCCGCACGGTGGAGCCGTCGGACAGCCGCGCCCGCGGGACCTTGCGGCCGTCGACGAGCATCCCGTTGGTGGAGCCGAGGTCGTGGACCTCGATCTCGACGTCCTCGCGGTCGCGCGAGGAGGTGCTGTGCACCAGGAACTCGATGTGCCGGCGGCTCACGCCCGGGTCGTTGATGCGGACGTCGGCCTCGGTGCCGCGGCCGATCACCAGGCCGGGAGGGTGCAGCGGGTGCTGGGTGCCGTTGACCTCGAGGACCGCCCGCGCCCGGCGTACCTGGGTGTAGGTGCTGTTGCCGGTCACCTTCGCCTGCGCCTGGCTGCGCACCCGGAACCGGCCGGTGGTCAGGTCGTCGGCGGACTCGAAGGACAGCGTGACCGGGCCCGGGAAGACGTAGCCCTGGGTCTCGGCGTGCAGCGTCACCTGGGCGACGAGCTCGTCGGCCATCGCGGTGTCGTACGGCGCGAGCCGCTCGAGGTCGGTGGGGGAGAGCTCGACGTGGAAGTCGTTGGGGACCATCCGCCGCTGGCGGGAGAGGATCTGCGCGTTGTTGTCGCACTCGCGCTGCAGGGCGGCGGCGATCTCGACCGGCTGGACGGCGGAGCGGAACGCCCGGGCGAACGCGCCGGAGATCAGCTGCTCCAGCCGCTGCTCGAACTTCTGGAGCCCGCCCATCTCCGCGTCCCCCTTCCGTCCTCTGTCCGTGCCGGTGGTCGTGTCGGTGGTGGTGCCCTTGGCCGTGCCGGTGCCGTGCTCGCGACCCGCAGGGTGACCAGGACCGCCTCACGGCATGCCGGGCACCCGACGGGCGCCGGGTTCGCGACCGATCGTATCCATGCCCGGTCCCGGTGGTCCGACGCCCCGCTCCCCGGTTTGGGAATGTCCTCGCCGCTGGGATAGCGTGAGCGGCGCTTCACGCGCGAGTGGCGGAATAGGCAGACGCGCACGGTTCAGGTCCGTGTGTCCGAAAGGACGTGGGGGTTCAACTCCCCCCTCGCGCACGTGATGCAAGGCCCCGGATCATCGATCCGGGGCCTTCGTCGTTCTCCGGCGTCCGCCCGCCGATCCGCCTCGCAGGATGCCCTGAGCGGGCACACAGGAGGGTCACAGGATCCGGCGACACCCTGGTCTCACAGGCCGATGACACGAGGTCGTCGGTCGCACCGAGACCGAGGAGAGAGCCTCATGAACGACGAGACGATGCCGGTCGGCGCCCGTCCCGAGCCGCAGCGGCCGGCCGCGGGCACGACCCCGCCCCCGACCCCGACCCAGGGGAGCCCGGCCGCCGAGGAGAAGCGGAGCAGCCGGTTCCGCAAGGCGCTCACGCGAACCCGGGTGCTGGCCGGCGCGGCGGCGCTGGGGATGCTGCTCGTCGGTGGTGTCGGAGGCTTCGCGCTCGCCCACGCCACCGACGACGGCCCGGGCGGTCCGGGCGGCCCGGGTGGTCCGGGCGGCGGCCGGCACGGTGCCCCCTTCGACGGCGAGCACGGCCGCCCCTTCGGCGGCGAGGACGGTGGACCCTTCGGCGGCCCGGGCGGTATGCCCCACGGCGACGAGGGCGGTGTCCCCTCCGAGGGCGCGCCTGAGCTGCCGTCCGAGGACGAGCTCCCGTCCGAGGGTGAGGGCGGCGCGCCCTCCGAGGACCTGGACGGGAACGGTGAGCCGTCCTGACCCCTGCCGGGAGGACGGCCGCCGGGCAGCGGAGCCACGGGTAGCGTCGAGGAGGTGAGACCCGTGGCTCCCACAGACCCGCCCTCGCTGACCCGCCCCGACGGCTCGCCGCTGCGGGTGCTGGTGGTCGACGACGAGGTGAACATCGCCGAGCTGCTGGCGATGGCGCTGCGCTACGAGGGCTGGCAGGTGACCACGGCCCACACCGGCGCGAAGGCGGTGGCGGCGGCCAAGGAGGTGCGCCCCGACGCGGTGGTGCTCGACATCATGCTGCCCGACCTCGACGGGCTCGAGGTGCTGCGCCGGATGCGCGCCAGCGAGCCCGACGTACCGGTGCTGTTCCTCACCGCCAAGGACGCCGTGGAGGACCGGATCGCCGGTCTCACCGCGGGCGGGGACGACTACGTCACCAAGCCGTTCTCGCTGGAGGAGGTCGTGGCCCGCCTGCGTGGGCTGATGCGTCGCGCCGGCGCGCAGCAGGCGGCGTCGTCCTCGGTGCTGACCGTCGGCGACCTCACCCTCGACGAGGACAGCCGCGAGGTGTTCCGGGCGGGAGAGGAGATCACCCTGACCGCCACCGAGTTCGAGCTGCTGCGGTTCCTGATGCGCAACCCGCGCCGGGTGCTGAGCAAGGCGCAGATCCTGGACCGGGTCTGGAACTACGACTTCGGCGGCCAGGCGAACGTCGTCGAGCTCTACATCTCCTACCTGCGCAAGAAGATCGACGCCGGGCGGCCGCCGATGATCCACACCATGCGCGGCGCGGGCTACGTCCTGAAGCCGGCCTCCTGACGTGCGTGGCCCCGCGCTGCCCCGGCCCGGGTCGCTGACCGCCCGCCTGGTCGCCACCACCCTCGCGCTGGTGATGGCGGTCGCGGTGCTGATCGCGGTCGTGGCGACGCTGGGCGTGCGGGGCTACCTCGACGACCGGCTCGACGACGACGTACGAGCGGCGCTCGAGCGCGCGAGCCGACCCGGGCCGGGCGGGACCCAGCCCTGGGACGACGGCCAGCCCGGTCCGGGGCCCGGCGACGTGGACCTCGACGGCGACGGCGACGGTGATCGCCGGGGCCCCGGCGACGTCCGGGGCCAGGGCGTGGGCACGCTGACCGCGTTCCTCTTCGAGGACTACGAGGCTGGGCTGGGCGACGTGCTGGTCCAGGAGGAGGACGGCGGGACCGCACGGCAGCAGCTCTCGGCGGCGGCCCTCGACGTCCTCGGCGACGTCCCGGTCGACGGGGAGCCGCACGACGTCGAGCTGCCCGGCCTCGGCAGCTACCGCGTCATCGCCGTCGCCGAGGGGGGCTCGAGCGCCGTCGTCGCTGGGCTGCCGACCGACGACGTCGACGACGTCGTGGGGACGCTGGTGGCCTGGGAGGTCGTCCTCGTCCTCCTCGGCGGTCTCGTCGCCTCCGTCGCGGGCCTGCTCGTCGTACGCCGCCAGCTGCGGCCGCTGCGCGAGGTCGCGGCGACCGCCCGCGCCGTGGCGGCGCTCCCGCTCTCGTCGGGCGAGATCGACCTCACCGAGCGGGTGCCCGACCGGCTCAGCGACGAGCGGACCGAGGTCGGCCAGGTCGGCGCCGCGCTCAACGCCCTGCTCACCCACGTCGAGGACTCCCTCTCGGCCCGGCACCGCAGCGAGCAGCAGGTCCGGCAGTTCGTCGCCGACGCCTCGCACGAGCTGCGTACGCCGCTGGCGACCATCGCCGGCTACACCGAGCTCGCCCGCCGCCGTCCCGACCGCGAGACGACGGCCACCGCGCTGGGCAAGGTCGAGGAGGAGGCGCGCCGGATGACCTCGCTGGTGGAGGACCTGCTCCTCCTCGCCCGCCTCGACGCCGGCAGGCCGCTGGCCGAGGACACCGTCGACCTCACCCGCCTGCTGCTCGAGGGCGTCGCCGACGCCCGGGTCCTCGCCCCCGACCACCGGTGGCGCCTCGACCTGCCCGCCGACTCGGTGGAGGTGACCGGCGACGAGGCGCGGCTGCGCCAGGTGGTCACCAACCTGCTGACCAACGCCCGCAAGCACACCCCCGCCGGGACCACGGTCACCGTGACCGCGACCCCGGACGGGTTCGCCGTCCACGACGACGGCCCCGGCTTCCCGCCGTCCCTGCTCGACCACGCCTTCGAGCGGTTCGCGCGCGGGGACACCTCCCGGCACCGCGAGGGCGGCGCCGGCCTCGGCCTGTCCCTGGTCGCGGCGATCGTCGAGGCCCACGGCGGCGAGGTCGGCCTCGCGAGCCGGCCCGGCGACACCACGGTCACCGTGCGGCTGCCGCGGCGCTGACCCGCTCGTTCTCACGGCTGGCGCACAGGCTGCTCAGGAGCCCGGCCCAGGTCGGCGGCCCAAGGTGGTGGGCGACAGACCAGCGATGGAAAGGACCAGCATGAAGCTCCGCACGACCCGCACGACCGCCGCCGCCCTCGGCCTGCTCGCCGTCCTGTCGACGGCCGTGGCCTGCGGCACCGAGTCGACCGACGTGACCACGCACCCCGACAGCGGCCCGGGGGCCCGGGTCGACGCCTCGTCGAGCACCAGCGAGGAGGACCTGGTCGCCCTGGTCGAGGACGCGTACGGCGACGCCGACCTCGGGCTGCACCGCGGCCACCGGCCGGTCCTGGACGTCCTCGAGGAGGTCCTGGGCCTCAGCCACGACGAGCTGCACGAGCGCATGGACCAGGGCCAGAACCTCGCCGCGGTCGCCGAGGACGTCGGCGTCGACCCGCAGGCCCTGGTCGACGCCCTCGTCGAGTCCCGCAGCCCCGCGGTCGACCGGCTCCTGGAGGCCGGCACCCTCACCCAGGACGAGGCCGACGGCTACCGCGCCGCCCTCGAGGAGGCGTTCACCTTCCGCGTGACCTGGGACGGCGAGGCGGAGACGCCCACGTTCGCCGGCCTCGACGGCTGAGGTCACTCGACCACGGCGACGACCTCGACCTCGACCAGCAGGGACGGGTTGGCCAGGGCGGCCACGCCGATGCCGGTCAGCGGCGCCTGCAGGAGGGAGTCGCTCCCCAGCCTCTCGGCTGCTCGATTGACGCCGTCGAGGTAGGACGCCAACTTCCCCGGCGTCCAGTCGACGAGGTACACGGTCACCTTGACCACGTCGTCGAAGGTGGCCCCTGCGGCGGCGAGGGCGGCGGCCAGGTTGAGGTAGCACTGCTCGGTCTGGGCCGCGAGGTCGTCCTCGCCCACCACCTGGCCGTGCGCGTCGACGGCCACCTGACCGGCGACGTGGACGAGGCGGCCCGGCGCGGCGACGGAGACCTGGTGGTACAGGTCGACCTGGGGGAGCTCGGGGGGATCGATGAACAGGTGGGGCATGGGGTGCTTCCTTCCGATCGATGCCGCGACGCGGGGCGGGACGGCCCTGCTGAGGTCTCGATCGAGTGTGCACCCCGCGACGTCCGGCGGACGGTCAGGCAGGCATCGGGTCACCGGCGCCGGGGCGGACGCCGATCCGGTCGACGACGCCGCGCTCGAGGACCGCGGAGACGCCGAACAGCGTGACCTCGTCGGGCGCGGAGGCGGGACCCGCGAAGTACGACCGCGCGCCGAGCGGCATCGGGGAGCCGGGGCGGAAGATCCACACCGCCGTGATGCCGGAGAACTCGTCGGTGCGGGAGATGCCGAAGCCGGTCCGCCCGATCGCGTCCTCGGCCTGCTCGACGAGCTCGACGCCGGGGAGCTTGGTCACGGCCTGGAGCAGCGTGCCGGCGACGTCCGGCGGCACGAGGTCCTCGAGGATGAGGTTCCCGATCGTCTCGAAGACGTGCTGCGCGGAGGTCTGGGGCGACTCCGGGTCCTGGTGGCTGGCGAGCTCGGAGATGAGCTCGTCGGGATCGCGCGGCAGCGTGGAGATCCACCGGTAGGTAGGCCGGTAGCGGCCGGCCGGTGCGCCGGCCCCCACGATGGGCCAGTCCTGCCCGTACTCGCGGATCAGCCCCTGGTCCTTGGTGGCGGCCTCGACCTGGGACTGCCAGACCTCGCGCTCGTGCGGAGCGCCGAGCTCGGGTCCCCCGCCGTAGTGGCCCTCGTTCTCGATGACCGTGAGGCGGACGTAGGTGAACTGGTCCTCGCGGACCGTGGGGGTCGGTGTCGTGGAGGCGGCCGCGGCGAGCCCGTGGAGAGCGCGCACGGCGCCGGGGTCGGCCAGCACCGGCAGGGGCTCGGCGGACGGCGCGTCGGACGAGGTGCCGACCACCGACACTGTCAGGAGCGCAGCGATGGCCGCGAGGCAGGCGGCGACCAGGACGCCCGGGCCGAGGAGGGCCAGGCGCTGGGTCCCGCGGGCGCGCTGCGGGCGTGACGCCTCCTCGATGGTCGCGAGCAGGACGGTCTCGATGCGCGCGCGGGCGTCGTCCGGTACGCCGCCGGGCGCCGGGGCGGGCGCGAGCTCGCGCAGGTCGTGCAGCAGCTGCTGGTGCTGGGTGCCGGTGGTGGTCATGGGGTGCTCCTAGGCGGTGGGACGGACCGGGGCGGTGGTCCGCGATGACAGGGCGGGGGACCGGTGGTGGCCGGGCGCGGTGGGTTCCTCGCCGGCCAGGACGCGCAGGCGTCGGCGGGCACGGGAGAGCCGGGACCGGACCGTGCCCTCGGCCACCCCGAGCGCGTCCGCCGCGGCCCGGGTGCTGAGCCCGGACCAGACGCAGAGGACGAGGACCTCGACCTCTCTCCTCTCCAGGCGGTCGAGGGCGGCGCGGGTGCGCGCCAGGAGCTCGGCGTCGTCGAGCCGGGTGGAGACCTCCTCGGCGATGTCCGCCGTGGCGGTCTCGAAGCGGTGCCCGTGGCGCGCCACGAACCCGATCTGGCGTCGGCGGCCGCGGACGACGTTGAGCGCCTGCCGGGCGGCGATCGCGAGCAGCCACGGGGCGAGCGGGTCACCGCTGTCGGCGATCGTCGCCCGGATCTTCCACGCGGTCAGGAACGTCTCGGCTGTCACGTCCTCCGCGTGCGACCCGTCGCCGCAGAGGCTCGCCGCGAGGCGGTACACCCGGTCCACGTGCGCGCGGTAGAGGGTCGTGAACGCGTCCGCGTCGCCGTCTCGCAACTGCTGGCGCAACGCGCGCGTCTCCTGCTCAGGCTCCACACCAGTAACTGTCCGTCGCCGCCTCGCTGTTGCCGTGACCTGAGTCACACCCGTCTCGGTGCTACGGCGCGGTGATCCGGCGCACCGACTCCACGACCGCCTCGCGCAGGACGGCCCGCGGGGGGAGCTGGTCCTGCAGGGCCGGGGACGTGAGGTGCCAGGTCTGGGCGATGGCGAGGACGAGGGCCAGGCAGGTGCTCGGCGACAGTCCGGCCACCGCGGTCGCCTCCGGGCCGTCGGCCAGCTGCCGCAGGGCGTCCTGCTTCTCGGCGTACGACCGGCTCTCCGCCGTGGTCGCCGTCGGCCTCTCGAGCTGGCGCCACATGCTGAGCCGGAAGGCCGAGGGGTCGTCCATCAGGGCGTCGAACATCGCGCCGGCGTAGGACGGCAGGTCCTCGGGGACCAGCGGGACCGCGTCGATCAGGCGCTGGAGCGCCTCGGCGACCACGTGGTCGAAGAGCTCCTCCTTGTTGCCGAAGTAGACGTAGATCATCCGCTTGTTGGCGCCCGCGGCGTCGGCGATCCGATCCACCCGGGCACCACTGAGGCCCCGGGCGGCGAACTCGGCGATGGCCGCGTCGAGGATCCGCCGCTGGGTCGCCGCCTTGTCCCGAGGCGCGGGGGAGCTCTTCTCGGTCACCGGGGCACGGTACCGAAGAAGTGCTTGTCACCAACCGGTTAGTGGTCTACGTTGCAGTAACCAACCAGATGGTTACCAAGGAGATCCGACCATGGCCACGAGATTCACCGACCAGACCGTCCTGATCACCGGCGCCACCGGGGCGCTGGGAGCAGCCCTGAGCCACGCCTTCCACGCCGAGGGCGCGCACGTGATCCTCGGCGCGCGGAACCGGGAGGCGGGGGAGCGCCTCGCGCAGCAGCTCGGGGAGCGCGCCACCGCCGTCACGCTGGACGTGACCGACGAGCAGGCGTGGGTGGACGCGATCGCCCGTGCCGAGGCGGTCGCAGGTCCCGTGACCGTCCTGATCAACAATGCGGCCCACCTCGAGGTCGGAACCGTCGAGGGGGTCCCGGTCGAGGCCTGGCGGGCGGTGATCGACACCAACCTGACCGGGTCGTTCCTCGGCATCCGCTCGGTCGCCCCTGGCATGGAGCGGGCCGGCGGCGGCTCGATCGTCAACATCTCCTCGATCGCCGGGCTGCACGCCGCCCCGGGGCTCGTGGCCTACTCCTCGAGCAAGTGGGGACTGCGCGGCCTGACCCGCACGGCGGCGGCCGAGCTGGCGCGCAAGAACATCCGCGTCAACGCCGTCCACCCCGGGATCATCGACACGCCGCTGGCCTACGACCCGACCACCCACGAGGAGCTGGTCCCGGTCGGCGGCCTCGCCATCCCCCGTCAGGCGACCACGGCCGAGATCGCCGAGTACGTCCTCTTCGTCGCCTCCGAGGACGCCTCGTTCTCGACCGGCTCGGAGTTCATCGCCGACGGCGGCTTCGCCCTCGGGCCCGTCGCCTGACCGGCCCGACCACCACGCACCCTGAAGGGAAGACCATGACCACCTGGTTCATCACGGGAACCTCGAGCGGCTTCGGCCGCCACCTCACCGAGCTGCTGCTGGAACGGGGCGACACCGTCGCGGCCACGCTCCGGCGACCCGACACGCTCGCCGCGCTGCAGGATCACCACGGCGACCGGCTGTGGGTGCGCGCCCTCGACGTCACCGACACCGCCGCCCTGCGGCGGGTCGTCGACGAGGCCTTCGCAGACCTCGGCACCATCGACGTCGCGGTCTCCAACGCCGGCTACGGGCTCTTCGGTGCAGCCGAGGAGCTGGCCGACCACGAGATCGCCCGCCAGCTCGACACCAACGTCCTCGCCTCGATCCAGCTCGCGCGCGCGTTCGTGCCGCACTTCCGGCGCCAGGGTGCGGGACGGATCCTGCAGCTCTCGAGCCTCGGGGGCCAGGTCGGCTTCCCGGGGATGTCGGCCTACCACGCCTCGAAGTGGGCGATCGAGGGCTTCTACGAGGCCTTCGGTCCGGAGGTCGCGCCGTTCGGCATCCAGACCACCCTGGTGGAGCCCGGGATGGCCCGGACCGAGTTCGCCGGCAGGTCCGCCGTCGCGGGCCGCGACCCCCGGTACGACGACGCCGGCGTCCTCCGCGTCGGTGCCGTCCCGAGGGAGGCGATGCCCGGTGACCCGCGGAAGATGGCGCAGGCCATGATCGACGTGACCGAGCGGGAGCAGCAACCGGCTCGCCTGGCCCTGGGCTCGGATGCCTACGCGATGATCCGCGCGGCGCTCGAGGACCGGATCGCCGCCCTCGACGCGCAGCGCGAGATCGCGCTGTCCACCGACGCCGACGACGTGCTCAGCGCGTAGCTCAGCCCGCGTCCAGCACCCGCGACAGGAACCGGCGGGTGCGCTCCTCGAGCGGATCGGTGAGCACCTCGGCGCTGCCGCGCTCGATGATGAGGCCCTCGTCGAGCACCAGCACCTGGTCGGCGACGTCGCGGGCGAAGCGGATCTCGTGGGTGACGATGACGAGCGTCCAGTCCTCCTCGGCGAGGTCGCGGACGACGGCGAGCACCTCGCCGACGAGCTCGGGGTCGAGCGCGGAGGTCGGCTCGTCGAGCAGCAGCACCTCGGGACGCAGCGCGAGGGCACGGGCGATCCCGACCCGCTGCTGCTGCCCGCCGGAGAGCTGGGCGGGGTAGGCGTGCTCGCGGCCGGCGAGGCCGACCCGCTCCAGCAGGACGCGGGCGTCGGCCTCGGCCTCCTCGCGCGGGCGGCCCTGCACCTGCACCGGTCCCTCGATCAGGTTGCCGAGCACGGTCTTGTGGGGGAAGAGGTTGTGGGACTGGAAGACCATGCCGCTGCGGGAGCGCAGCGCGGCGATCTCGCGTCGGCGTACCGCCTTGTCGCGGGGGAGCGCGTCGAAGTCGACGGCCGCCTCGCCGATCCGCACGCGGCCGGCATCGGGGGTCTCCAGCACGTTGAGCGACCGCAGCACGGTCGTCTTGCCGCAGCCCGAGGGCCCGACCAGCACCGTGGCGGTGCCGCGGCGGGCCGTGAAGCTGATCCCGCGGAGCGCGCGGCGCTCGCCGAAGGACTTCTCGATCCCCTCGACCTCGATCAGGTCGCTCGTGCTCATCTGACGTACCTGCCCAGTCGTCGTTCCAGCGGTCCCTGCGCGAGGCTGATGAGGAAGCAGATCACCCAGTAGTACAGCGCCGCGAGGGCGTAGAGCGGGAGGTACTCCGTGCTGAGCGAGGCCGCCAGCTGCGCCTCGCGGAACAGCTCGGGCACCAGCACCACGGAGACCAGCGAGGTGTCCTTGACCAGCGAGAGCAGCGTGTTCGACAGCGGGGGTACGGCGATCCGCGCGGCCTGCGGCAGCACGATCCGCCGCATGCCCTGCCAGTAGTCCATGCCGATCGTGGTCGCCGCCTCGAACTGGCCGCGCGGCACCGAGAGGATCGAGGCGCGGATGATCTCGGCGCCGTACCCACCGACGTTGAGGCTGAGCGCGAGGCACGCGGCGGTGAAGCCCGGCAGCTTGAGCCCGACCTGCGGCAGCCCGTAGAAGACGATGAAGAGCTGCACCAGCAGCGGCGTCCCGCGGATGATCGAGACGTAGGCCCGCGCCGGGAGGTCGAGGGCGCGGATCCCGGAGAGCCGGGCCAGGGCGGTGGCCAGCGCGATCAGCAGGCCGCCGAGGAAGCTGATCGCGGTGAGCGGGAGGGTGCCGACCAGCGCACCGCGCAGCATCGGCCAGGCGGCGTCCTCCAGCACCTGCCACCGGCTGCGGCCCCGGTCGGAGCCCTCGACGTCGACCTCGCCGCCGTCGGGCACCGACACGTCGGCGCCGAAGTACTCCTCGGAGAGCTCGGCGAGGGTGCCGTCGGCGGTGATCGCCTGCAGCGCCCGGTCCGCCTCGTCGCGCAGCGCCTGGTCGGACTGGGCGAAGACCAGGGCCTGCTCGCTGACCTCCCCGCCGGCCTCGCCGGCGATCTCGATCTCGTCGGAGCCGGTGGAGGCGAGGTAGTCGAGCACCGCGATGTTGTCGTTGACGATCGCGTCGACGCGGCCCTGCACGAGCAGCTCGACGGCGGGCGCGAACCCCTCGACCGACTGCACCCGCGCGCCGGCGTCCCGCGCCACCTGCGCCCAGTTGCTGGTCTCCGACTGCGCGGTCGTGCGGCCCTCGAGGTCCGCGAGCGTGGTGATGTCGTCGTCGCCGGCGGCGGTCACGATGACGCCGCGGGAGTAGGTGTAGGGCGCGGTGAAGAGGTAGCGCGCCTCGCGCTCGGGGTTGATCGTCACCTGGTTGGCGATCACGTCGATCCGGCCCGCGTCCAGCGCCGGGAAGAGCGCGTCGAAGGAGGCCTGGGTGAAGTCCAGCTCCCAGCCGGCCTCCTCGGCGATCGCCTCCATCACCTCGATGTCGTAGCCGGTGAGGTCGCCGGTGCGCGGGTCGACGTACGTGAACGGCGGGTAGGTGCCCTCGGTGCCGACCCGGACGACGCGCCGCTCGCCGTCGCTGCCGCTCGTCTCGTCGGCGGTCGCCGGCGACCCGGTGGCCGCCACCAGCCCGCACGCGAGGGCGAGGAGCAGCAGCACGCGGACGACGTACGCCGGCGCGGGGTCGGTCCGCATGCGGCTCAGGTACCCGTGACGGCGGCGAGCACCCGCGGGTCCTCGCAGGCGCGGGCGAAGGCGGCGATGCGGGCGCGGATCTCGCGGCCGAGCAGCCAGCTCCCGACCCGGTCGGCGACCGGGGCGAGCCAGGCCGGCTTGCCCGCCCAGGTGTACTTCCAGACGGTGCGGGTGCCGGCGACGCCGTCGCGCTCCTCGGGCGTGAACCGCCAGCCGCCGCCGAAGGTCGCGAAGAACCACGGCCCCTGCTCCATCGTCATGCCGACCGAGGTGGGCGGGCGGTAGGAGACGTAGCGGCTGACCATCTTCGGGCCGACCCGCGCGTGGGTCCAGGTGTGCACGCCGGCGCCGGGTCGGTCGGCGTCGATCAGCCGCTGCGCGCGGATGAAGGGGTCCCAGAGCAGCCGGATCTCGCCGGTGGTCTGCGAGACGGCGAACGCGGTCTCGGGGGGGACCGGCACCCAGGTCTCGGCAGTCACGTGTGGCACGCCGGTGAACCTACGCGAGGTCGAGGTGCCGGGCGAGGAACGCGTTGCGGAACCTGCCGGCGGGGTCCAGCCGCTCGGCCAGGGCGCGGAAGTCCTCGAAGCGCGGGTAGAGCGGCCGCAGCTCCTCCGCGGTGGCGAGGAAGACCTTCCCCCAGTGCGGCCGGCCGCCGAGCGGCAGCAGCGCGTCCTCGATCGCCGGCAGCACGGCGCGGACGGCGGCGACGTCGCGGACCCAGGTGAAGTGGAACGCGACCACGTCGACGCCCGACGCGCCGCTGAGCCAGAGCGGGTCGGCAGCCACGGTGCGGACCTCGGCGACCTGCAGCAGCGGCGCGAAGCTCTCCGCCAGACCCCGGAGCGCGTCGACCGCGTCGAGGGCGCGGCCGCGGGGCACGAGGTACTCGCTCTGCAGCTCCTCGCCGCGGCTCGGCGTGAACGCCATCCGGAAGTGCGGCAGCCGCTCGTGCCACGGCCCGGGGACCCCGCCCTGCGCGGTGACCGCCGCCGCGTCGGCGCCGGAGAGCATGTGCAGGGTCGCGGTCGCGGGCTGCGCTCCGTGCAGCGCTCCGTGCAGCTGGGCGGGCGGCTCGGTGCCGCGGCTCTTCAGCCACACCTGCGCCACCCGGCCGCTCGCCCAGTCGGTGAACAGGCTGACGCTCTGCGCACCGCCGGTGATCGCGTCCAGGTTCGCCGCCGCGACCTCCCAGGGCAGGTCGGTGTAGAGGTCCTGGCGCACGTCGTACGTCGGCTCCACGTCGAGGGTGACGTGGGTCGTGACCCCGAGGGCGCCGAGCGCCACCACCTGGCCGTCGAAGTCCGCCTCGCCGCGGCGTACGACGCGCAGGTCGCCGTCGGCGTCGACCTGCTCGAGGCCCGCGACCGCCGCGGCCAGCGAGCCGGTGCGGTCCCCCGACCCGTGGGTGCCGGTGGCGATCGCGCCGGCCACCGAGATGTGCGGGAGCGAGGCCATCGTCGCCAGCGCCCACCCGCCCTCGTGCAGCACCTCCGCGAGCCGGCCGTACGTCGTACCGCCCGAGACCCGCACCTGCCGGGCGCCGGGGTCGACCACGATCACCTCCGGCAGCGCGTCGGTCGCGACGAGCGTCCCGCCGGTGTCGGCGGTGTGGCCGGCGTCGGCGACGTCGGTGAAGGAGTGCCGCGAGCCCAGGGCGTGCACGTGGCCCGCCCCGGCCACGGCCTCGGCCAGCTCCTCGACGGAGGCGGGGCGGAGCACGCGCGCGGCGCGGTAGGCGTGGTTGCCGGACCAGTTGGTGAGCACCCGCCCATGGTGCCCCCGAGGTGGGGGCGGCCGGGGATACTGCTCGCCATGACCGACTCCCGCCGTGCGCGACCCCGCCGCGGGTCGGTCGTCCTCCTGCTCGCCCTGCTGCTGGCCGTCAACCTGCCGCTCGTGCACAGCTCCTGGCAGCGTCGCCAGGTCGAGCGGACCGGCACCGACGTGGTGGCCGAGGTGACCGCGGACGCCGAGCGCGGCGGGCGCTACCTGCTCTCCTACCGGCTGCCCGACGGCGGCCCCTCCGGCACCGCCCAGGTCGACGAGGAGACCCACGACGCGGCGGTCGAGCGCGGGACCGTGACGGTGCGGGTGCTGCCCGACGACCCGGCCGTGCACGTGGTCGAGGGCGAGGTGCGCGGCGCCACCATCTGGGTGATCACCCTGCTGGCCGACCTGCTGCTGGTGGCCGCGGCCCTGCTGTCCTGGCGGTACGGCGGGCGCCGGCGGCCGCGGCTGGTGCTGCGGGCCACCACCGACGTGGCGCACAGCCGGCCGGGTGCCGTCCTCGAGCCGGAGCCGGGCGGCGTGCACCTGGTCCGCGGGGAGGTCGTCGAGGTCGCCCCCGGGTCGCTCGTGCTCGAGGTCGGGGACCGCGAGGTGCTGGTCGAGCTCGACGGCCACGCGAACCCGGTCGGGCACCAGGCGACGGCGGAGGTGCGCGGACGCCTGGTGGGGTGACCACGGCCCGGTCATACTCCGGGTATGGAACCCACCACCCCCACGCTCACGGACTTCGAGGCCCGCTCGATCGAGGGCCAGGACGTCGACCTCGCGGCGTACGCCGGCCAGGTCGTCCTGGTCGTCAACACCGCGTCGCAGTGCGGCTTCACGCCGCAGTACCAGGGGCTGCAGGAGCTGCAGGACCGGTTCGGCGAGAGCGGCTTCGCGGTGCTGGGGTTCCCGTGCGACCAGTTCGGCGGCCAGGAGCCGGGCAGCGACGAGGAGATCTCGGGGTTCTGCGAGCGCCGGTTCGGCGTCACCTTCCCGCTGTTCTCCAAGGTCGAGGTGAACGGCGACGGCGCGCACCCGCTCTTCCAGTGGCTCAAGTCCGAGCGGGGCGGGCTGCTCGGCGACCGGATCAAGTGGAACTTCACCAAGTTCCTCATCGGCCGTGACGGCACGGTGCTCGCGCGGTACGCGCCGACCACGAAGCCGGAGAAGCTCGCCGCCGACATCGAGAAGGCGCTGGCGTGACCCGGTTCTCCGCCTCGACCACGGCGGAGGCCGTCGTACCCGCTCCGCGGCAGCGGATCTGGGACCTGCTCGTCGACCCCGCCAAGATCGCGGAGATGACGCCGTTCCTCGAGTCCGTGGTGGCCGACGGTGAGCACTGGCGCTGGGAGATGTCCGGCCTGGACGTCCTCGGCCTGAAGGTGGCGCCGTCGTTCACCGAGCGGATGGTCTTCGAGGACCGCGCGCGGATCGAGTTCCACCACGACCCGCCCGCCGGCACCACCGAGCGCTCGGGCGTGGCGGGCTGGTACGCGCTCGCGGACGCCGACGACGGCGGCACCCACCTCGCCACCAGCCTCGAGATCTCCCTCGACCTGCCCCTGCCGCGACTCTCCGCCCCCGCCGTCACCTCCACCATGCGCGGCGTGATGGCCACCATGGGCGACCGGTTCGCTGCCAACCTGCTGCGGGAGCTCGGGGTCGGCCCGTTGGCGGGGTAGTCCGACACACCCGTGCTGTGGTCGGGGGCCGGGACGACACGGGTGTGTCGGACTATCCCGACCAGTCCAGAAAGAAGTAGTCCGGCACGTTCCGGTCGTGATCCGCGGTGGCGGGCGACCGAAACGTGCCGGACTACCTCGGGATGGGTCTCGGATCGGTGGTGGGCGGGGTACTCCGACACACCCGTGCTGTTGTCGGCGGCCGGGACGACAAGGGTGTGTCGGACTATCCCGACCGGCCCAGAAAGAAGAAGTCCGGCACGTTCCGGTCGTGATCCGCCGTGGCGGGCGACCGAAACGTGCCGGACTATCCCCGGGAAGGGTCAGACGCGGACCGTGTCGTCGGCGGACTCGTCGAGACCGTCGGCGTAGGTGCGCAGGTGCGGGCGGTCGAGGTTCTCGCCCTCGACGTCGACGTTCGGCAGGATCCGGTCCAGCCAGGCGGGGAGCCACCAGGCCTTCTCGCCCAGCAGGTACATCAGGGCCGGGATCAGCGTCATCCGCACCAGGAAGGCGTCGAAGAAGACCGCCACCGCGAGCGCGAAGCCGATCGAGCGGATGATCGGCTCGTCGATCAGGATGAACGCCGCGAACACCGCGATCATGATCGCCGCCGCCGCGGTCACGACCCGCGCGCTGTTGCGGAAGCCGTCGACCACCGCCTCGCGGGTGGACATGCCGTGGACGTGCGCCTCGCGCATCCGGGTCACCAGGAACACCTGGTAGTCCATCGCCAGGCCGAAGACCAGGCCGATCAGGAAGATCGGCATGAAGCTGACGATCGGCTGGCCCTCCATGATCCCGAAGGCCCCCTCCTGGAACACCGCGACGGTGGCGCCGAGGGTCGCCAGGACGGTCAGCAGGAAGCCGAGGGTGGCGGTGAGCGGGATCAGGATCGAGCGGAAGACGATCATCAGCAGGATGAACGCCAGCCCGATGACGACCGCGAGGTAGATCGGCAGCGCATCGCTCAGCCGCTCGGAGACGTCGGTGGTGATGGCGGTCAGGCCGGTGACGCCGGTCGTCGTGCCGGTCTCCTCCTCGATCTGCTCCTGCCCGTCGCGCAGGGCGGTGAGCAGCTCCTCGGTCTCGGTGTCCTCGGGACCGGTCTCCGGGGTGACCAGCACCTGCGCGCCGGTGCCGTCCTCGTTGGTGCCGATCAGCTGGGCGTTCTGGACGTTCTCCTGCCCGGCGGCCCAGGCGACGACCCCGCCGTACGCCGCCATCTGCGCCTCGGCGTCGGGCAGGTCGCGGCCGTCGACCACGACGATCAGCGGCGCGTCCCGGCCGGGCCCGAAGGACTCGGCGATCAGGTCGGAGGCCTTGCGCTGCGTGGTCTCCGGGGAGGCGGTGCTGTCGGTGGGGAAGGCCAGGTGCAGGTTGCTCAGCGGGAGGGCGACGGCACCGAGGGCGACCACGACCAGGACCGTGGCCGTGATCGTCCGGCGACCGACGAGGCGGGCCCAGCGCACGCCGTTGTTGCGGGTGAGGTTGTCGGTGTCCTTGTGCACCCGGTGCTTGCGGACGGTGCCGCCGAAGGCGCGCTTCTTCAGCAGGCCGAGCACCGCGGGCAGCAGCGTGAGGGCGACGAGCACGGCGATCAGCACGGTCGCGCCGGCCGCGAGACCCATGGTGGTGAGGAACGGGATCTTGACGAGCGCCAGCGCGGAGAGCGCGATGAGCACGGTGAGGCCGGCGAAGACGACGGCGGACCCGGCGGTGCCGACCGCGACCCCGACCGCTTCCTCCCGGTCGTCGGTGTGCTCCAGCTCGGTGCGGTAGCGGGCCAGGATGAACAGCGTGTAGTCGATGCCGACCGCCAGGCCGATCATCGTGGCGAGCATCGGGGTGGTCGACCCGATGTCGAAGAAGGCGGTGCTCGCGGTGATGCCGGTGATGCCGAGCCCGACGCCGACCAGCGCCGTGACGATCGGCAGGCCGGCGGCGATCAGGGAGCCGAAGGTGAGCACCAGGATCAGCAGGGCGACGGCGATGCCGATCAGCTCGGACTTCGCGCTGACCTCCAGCATGCCGGCCGAGCCGGAGCCGTTGGCCTCGACCGTCAGGCCGCCCTCGCTGGCGTCGTCCATGACCTCGCCGAGCTTCTCGATGGTCTCCGGCTTCACGTCGGCGACCGTCTCGACGTCGAAGTTGTAGGAGATGGTGCCGACCCGGCCGTCCTCCGACAGCGGGGACAGCGCCGCGGCGTTGGTCCGGGCGGTCTCGACGTCGCCGCCGGACTTCTGGGCGGCGTCGACGAGGGCCTTCTCCTGCTGCTCGGCCGCGGTGACCGGGTCGACCAGCGGGGTGTCCGGCATCTGCGGCAGGCCCTGGAGGTCCTTGATCAGCGCCTGGACCTGCTCGGCGTACTCCGGCTCGTCGAGGGTGTGCCCCTCCGGCGCGGCGACGACGACCTTCACCGCGGCCTGGTCGAAGGCGTCGACGGCGTCGGGGAACAGCTCGGCCTGGAGGTCGGCGGCCTTCTCCGAGGGGATGCCCGGGATGGAGAAGGCGTCGGTCATCGGCTTCGACATCGTCCCCGCGACGACGCCGACGGCGATGAACGCGACCAGCCAGGCAGCGATGACGATCGGCCAGCGGCGGTAAGCCGCCTTGCCGAGGCGGTGGAGCAGGGTGGCCATGGGAGATCTCCAGGGAGGGGAGGGGAAGGGTCAGGCGAGCAGGGTGCGGGCGGTGCGGAGGTTCTCGTCGAAGAGCACGGGCAGCGGCCGGTCGGCACCGTCGACGAACGCGGTCATGGCGGCGTCGAAGACCGACACCAGGAGCCGGATCAGCAGGCGGGCGCTGCGGGCGTCGATCCGCGAGCCCTCGCGCTCGACGACCAGGTCCGCGAAGTCCTGGCACAGGTCCTCGAAGCGCTCGTGGACGGCGCCCACGAGGCGCGGGTTGCAGACGACGACCCGCTTGGTGAGGTCGACGTCGTCGCGCTCGACGTCGTGGGTGCCGAGGATGACCCCGGCGATCACGGACAGGTCCTCCAGCAGGTCGCCGGTGGGCCCGCCGGCGACGAAGGTCGCGCGCGCCTCCGCCGTCAGGCTGGGCATCGGGCCGAGGACCGCGTCCAGCTTCGTGGGGTAGTAGTTGAACAGGGTGCGGCGCGAGACGTCCGCGACCTCGGCCAGCTCGTCCATCGTGAAGCCGTCGAGGCCGTTCTTCTCCGTGAGCAGCTGGGCGCAGCGAGCGATCCGGCGCTCGGTGCGCTGCCGCTTTCCCTCGCGGCCCGTTGCACTCTCGGTCATGGAGTGCATTCTTGCACTACGGACCAAAGAGTGCAGATTTGTGACGGCCGTCACGTACGCCGCCGCACGGTGCCCCGGGCCGTTGCGACTTGCCGGTAACCGGCGTCGGGGCGGAAGGTGTTCCGGTGTCCTCCCCTCGCGCCGCCACCACCTCGTCGTACTCGATCACCATGCGGCTGCACACCGTGCCCGACCACGCGGTGGTGGGCGCGGTCGCGACCGCCATCGCCTCCTCCGGCGGCATCGTGACCGCGGTCGACGTCACCGAGTCCAGCCACGAGCGGCTGGTCGTCGACGTGACCTGCTCGGCCAGCGACGCCGACCACGCGAAGGTCCTCGAGGGCGTGGTCGACGCGATCGACGGCGTGGAGGTCTTCCGGGTCAGCGACCGGACCTTCCTGCTGCACATCGGCGGCAAGATCGAGGTCGGGTCGAAGGTGCCGCTGCGCAACCGCGACGACCTCTCGATGGCGTACACGCCGGGCGTCGGCCGGGTCAGCATGGCGCTCTACGAGCACCCCGAGGACGTGCGCCGGCTGACGATCAAGGGCAACTCGGTCGCGGTCGTCACCGACGGCTCGGCGGTGCTCGGGCTCGGCAACATCGGCCCCGGCGCGGCGCTGCCGGTGATGGAGGGCAAGGCGGCGCTGTTCAAGCGGTTCGCCGACATCGACGCCTGGCCGATCTGCCTGGACACCCAGGACACCGACGAGATCGTGCGCGCGGTCCAGCTGATCGCGCCCGGCTTCGGCGGCATCAACCTCGAGGACATCGCCGCGCCCCGCTGCTTCGAGATCGAGCGACGGCTGCGCGAGACCCTCGACATCCCGGTCTTCCACGACGACCAGCACGGCACCGCGATCGTGGTCCTGGCCGCGCTCACCAACGCGCTGCGCGTGGTCGAGAAGCGGCTGCCCGACGTACGCATCGTGGTCGCGGGCGGCGGCGCCGCCGGCACCGCCATCGTCACGCTGATGCTCGCCGCCGGCGCCTCGGACATCGTGGTCTTCGACAAGGAGGGCTGCCTCTCGGCCGACGACGAGCAGCTCACCGGAGCGAAGAAGGAGCTCGCCGAGGCCACCAACCCGCGGCGGGTGCGCGGCGACCTGCGCGCCGCGCTCGACGGGGCGGACGTGTTCGTCGGCGTCTCCGCGCCCGGCGTCCTGCAGGCCGAGTGGATCCAGGACATGGCCGACGACCCGGTCGTCTTCGCGCTCGCCAACCCCGACCCGGAGGTGGACCCCGCCGAGGCCGTGAAGTACGCCGCGGTGGTGGCCAGCGGCCGGTCGGACTACCCCAACCAGATCAACAACGTGCTCGCCTTCCCCGGCGTCTTCCGGGGCCTGCTCGACGCGCGCGCGACCGACGTGACCGTGGACATGCTGCTGCGGGCGGCGGAGGCGATCGCGCTGGTGGTCAAGGACGAGGAGCTCAACCCGAGCTTCATCATCCCGACCGTCTTCCACCCCGACGTGCCGAAGGCGGTGGCCGCGGCGATCCGCGGCGAGAAGTAGTCAGGCGGTCGTGGTCGCGTAGAGCGCGGCGCCCACGACGCCGGCCTTGTTGCGCAGCGTCGCCGGCACGATCTCGGTGTCGAGCTCGAGCAGCGGCAGGAACTCGTCGCTGCGCTTGCTGATCCCGCCGCCGACGACGATCAGGTCGGGGGAGAAGAGCTTCTCCAGCGTCCGGTAGTAGCGGGTCAGCCGCTCGGCCCACTGCTTCATCGTCAGGTTCTCGGCCTCGCGGGCGCTGTTGGCGGCGCGCGACTCGGCGTCGTGGCCGTCGATCTCGAGGTGACCGAGCTCGGCGTTCGGCACCAGCACCCCGTCGTGCACGAGCGCGGACCCGATGCCGGTGCCGAGGGTGGTGACGATGACCAGGCCGCCGCGGCCGCGCGCCGCGCCGTACGCCACCTCGGCGAGGCCGGCCGCGTCGGCGTCGTTCACGACGTGGACGTCGCGGCCGGTGGCCTCGGTGAAGAGCGCGTCGGCGTCGGTGCCGATCCAGGCGCGGTCGATGTTGGCGGCGGAGTGGACGACGCCGTGGCGGACGACGCCCGGGACCGTGACGCCGACCGGCGCCCCGGACGCGGGGAACTTGGCCAGCAGGTCGGCGAAGACCGCGGCGACCTGCGTCGGCGTGGACGGCTTCGGGGTCCGCACCCGCACCCGCTCGGCGGCGAAGTCGCCGGTCTCGAGGTCCACCGGGGCGCCCTTGATGCCGGTGCCGCCGAAGTCGATCCCGAACGGGTGCTCGCTGCTCGTCATGGGCCGACCCTAGACCGGGGGTCGAGCAGCCGAGTCGGCGCGAGTTGTACGCCGAGTCGGCGTGAGTTCCGCGGCTCCCTGGCAATTCACGCCGGCTCGAGCGTCATTTCACGCCGACTCGGCGACAAGGGGGGTCAGCCGCCGGTCTCCTGGCGGACCCAGGCGGCGAACCCCGGGACGGTGAAGCGCAGCGAGCCGCGGCCGGCGACCTCGATGAGGCCCTTGTCGAGCAGGCTGCGCCGGGGTACGCCGAGGTCGTTGCTGCTCACCCCGAGGTGCTCGGCGATCTCGCCGCGGCGTACGTCGTCCTCCGCCGGGCCGGTGAGCTCGGCCATCGCGCCGAGCACGCGCTGCTCGCCCGGCGACGCCTTGCCCCAGCGGGCCCGGAACATGGTGGCCAGCTCGGCGTCGACGCGCGAGCGGGTGCGGGCCAGGAGGTCGGTGCCGAGGACCGTGCCCGCGGGTGGCCCGGCCTCGCGCCAGACCGCGTCGCCGAAGAGCTGGAGGAAGTAGGGGTAGCCCTGCGCCAGCGCGATCACCTCGGCGAGCAGGTCGGGGTGCCAGGACACCTCGTGGTCGCGGGCCGGCGCCTCGAGGACCTCCGCGGCGTCGGCGTCGTCGAGCCGCTCCAGGGTGCGGAAGGCGAACCGCTCGCTGAAGGTCACGGCCGCGGTCAGCACGTCGGGACTGTTCGGCAGGCCGGCCGCGATGACGACGGCGGACGGCTCGGGCGTGGCCTGCTGCAGCTCCTGCCAGGCGTAGGCCAGGGTGCGCAGGTCCTCGCGGGGGGCCGCCTGCACCTCGTCGACCAGCAGGCACAGCCCCGCCGAGCCGCGCTCGCGGGCGGCGGCCGCCGCCAGCGCGACGAAGTCGCCGAACGCCGCCGAGGCCGCGCCCGTGCCGGGGGCCGCCGCCGGGCTGACGTCGAGCTCGACCCCGGCCTTGGTCCCGCCGGCGCCGAGCTCGAGGGTCAGCGAGGTCAGCCGGTCGCGCAGCGCCGTACGGCGGCCGACGTCCACGCCGATGTCGTCGAGGGCGCGGACCAGCGCGGCGACCAGCGCCGCCACCAGGCTCTCATCGCCCCGCGCGGTCACCCAGGCCACCACGGCACCGGCGCGACCCGCCTCGTCGCGCACCGCCTTGAGCAGCGAGGTCTTGCCGACGCCGCGCGAGCCGACGTGCACCCGGATCCGCCCCAGGAACCGCCCGTACGTCGCGAGCAGCGCGAGGTCGGCCTGGGCGTCGGTGAGCTGGGCGCCGCGCCCGACCAGGACGGGCGGCGCCTCGCCGGGGGTGTAGGGGCTGGGCAGCGGCGGCACGGTCACACGGTTCCTTATGAAGCGGAGGTTTCATCACGAACCGTAAGTCGAGCCACCGACAGTCGTCCCGCTTTACATTCGCCTACCCCTTGTCAAGCAGGTTTACAGACCCTATGGTCCTGTAAACCGCACGACGACGTCCGGAGGCACGGCGCATGACCAGCACCACGACCGGCAGCGAGCAGATCGCCAACAGCACCGTCCCCGCAGGGTCGACGGAGGCCTGGCGTGACCCGAAGCGCTACCTGTGGCTGATCGGCCTGGTCGTGCCCTCCCTCGCCTTCGTGGCGTACGGCGCGTGGCTCGCGACCGGCAGCGGTGCGTTCTTCTGGATCGGCCCGGTGGTGATCCTGCTGGTCGTCCCGGCGATCGACCTGGTCGCCGGCCTGGACCGCTCGAACCCGCCGGACGACGTGATCGACCGGCTCGAGAAGGACCGCTACTACCGCTGGATCACCTACCTCTTCCTGCCCATCCAGTACGTCGGGTTCCTCGGCGCGATGTACCTGATCGCCCACGGCGACCCGCTCGGAGTCCAGGGTGACCTGAGCACCTTCAGCAAGATCGGCCTGGCGGTCTCGATCGGCTGCATCGGCGGCATCGGCATCAACACCGCCCACGAGCTCGGCCACAAGAAGGAGAGCCACGAGCGCTGGATCTCCAAGATCGCGCTCGCGCAGAGCTTCTACGGCCACTTCTACATCGAGCACAACCGCGGCCACCACGTGCGCGTCGCGACCCCCGAGGACCCGGCGTCCTCGCGGCTGGGCGAGAGCTTCTACCGGTTCTGGCCGCGCACGGTGATCGGGTCGCTGAAGAGCGCCTGGCGGATCGAGAAGCGCCGCTACGCCCGCAAGGACAAGCACCCGTTCCGGATCGGCAACGACGTCCTCAACGCCTGGCTGATGTCGGCCGTGCTGTGGGCCGGCGTCGTGGTCTGGCTCGGCCCCGGCGTGCTGCCGTACCTGGTGATCCAGGCGGTCGTCGGCTTCTCGCTGCTCGAGGTCGTCAACTACATGGAGCACTACGGGATGCTGCGCCAGAAGGTCGGCGTCGGCGAGCGGCAGCGCTACGAGCGGGTCGACCCCTCGCACTCCTGGAACTCCAACAACATCGCCACCAACGTGCTGCTCTACCACCTGCAGCGGCACAGCGACCACCACGCCAACCCGACCCGGCGCTACCAGACGCTGCGCGACTTCGAGGAGAGCCCGGTGCTGCCGACCGGGTACGCCGGCATGATCGTGCTCGCGATCGTCCCGCCGCTCTGGCGCCGGGTGATGGATCCCCGCGTGGTCGCGCACTTCGACGGCGACCTGACCCGGGCCAACCTCCAGCCCGGCGCCCGCGAGCGACTCCTCGCTCGCCACCCGTTCCCGACCGCCGAGCCCATCCCCCAGGCGGAGACGCCGGGCTCGGCGGTCGGTTCCACCCCCGCGGAGGTGCTGGCCGCGCGCTGCCCCAACTGCGACTACACCTACGACGTCGCCGCCGGCGACGAGCACGAGGGCTTCGCGGCCGGTACGGCGTGGGCCGACATCCCGGCCGACTGGTTCTGCCCCGACTGCGGTGTCCGCGACAAGGTCGACTTCGTCCCGCTGAGCCACAGCGAGGTCGGCTGAGCGTCCTGGCGGGGGGTCGTCCCTACACTGCCCCCATGCCAGCCAGCACCCGCGACCGCGTCGTCGAGGCCGCGGTCCGGATGACCAGCGACGTCGGCTGGTCGAAGGTCACGATGGCGAGGCTCGCCGACGTGGTCGGGGTGAGCCGGCAGACGGTCTACAACGAGATCGGCACTAAGGCCGGCCTCGCCGAGGCGATGGTCCAGCGTGAGCTGGAGCGGTTCCTCGCCGTGGTCACGGTCGCCTTCGACGAGCACCCCGGCGAGCTGGTCGAGGCGATCCGGCACAGCGCCCGCGGCGTCCTCGAGCACGCGCAGGACAACCCGCTGCTGCACGCGGTCGTCTCCGCGACGCACGGCGCCGACACCGAGCTGCTGCCGCTGCTGACCACGAACTCCGAGTCGCTGCTGGTCGCCGCGAAGGCGGTCGTCGCCGACCGGATCACGCCGTACGACATTGGGCTGGAGGCGGCCTCGCTGGACGCCGCCATCGACATGGTGGTGCGGGTCGTGCTCAGCCACGTGATGCAGCCGTCCGGTACGCCGGCCGCCACCGCCGACGACATCGCCTGGATCGCCGAGCGGGTGCTCCGCGCGTGACCGTGCTGCGGGAGCTGCGCGAGTCGGTCGTGGACGCGGTGCTCGTCGTCGGCGACGCCGTACGCCTCCTCGCGCGGCACTGGCCGGCGCTGATCAGCATCTTCCTGCTCGGCCTGGCCGCCCGGAACGCCGCCATGTGGGGCGCGGTGCTGCTCGGCCGCGAGCACCCGGTGCTCGCCTCGCTGCTGGTGCCGCTCGCGCCGCTCGCCATGGTGATCGCGCTGATCGCGATGCTCCGGGTGGCCGGGTCGTCGGCGCGCTGGACCGTGGTCGCCGAGGAGCGCCGGCTGGCGCTGCTGGCCTCGGCGCTGGTGCCGTTCCTGACCGTCTATGCGCTGCAGGGGCACCTCGACGCCGACCGCGACCAGTTCATCAACGAGAGCTACGCCGACGAGTTCGCGTCCGGGGCGATCTTCAGCGGCGGGGAGATCGACGACCGGACCCTGGTGACGGTGACCAGCTGGCAGGTCGGCCTGGTGCTCACCGCGCTGGCGCTGCGCACGGTGATGGACCGCCTCGACCTGGCCCACCGGAACGCCGCCGGCGGGTTCCTGGTCGCGCTGGTCGAGGTCACCTGGCTGACCTGGCTGGCGGCGCTGCTGACCTCGCGCTGGCACGACCTCGGCGGCTGGGTGGGCGACCGGGTGGTGATCGACGCGGGCGCCGACGGGTGGCGGCGGGTGACCGCGGCGCTCGGGCCGCTGACCGAACCGGTCCGCGCGGTCGGCGAGCTGCTGGTCGGCATCGTGACCGGGATCAGCGAGATCGTGGTGACGCCGGTCGCCTGGCTCGCCGTCGGCGCGGTCGTGCTCGCGGGCGGCCTGCGCGAGAGCCGCCGCGCACGGATCGAGGAGCACCGGCTCGTCGTCCGCGCCCGCGAGCGGGTCGGCCTGCGGCTGCGCGGGCAGATCGACCGGTTCCAGAAGTCCCGTGCCTGGCGCCCGGAGAAGATCGGCGACCTGCTCGGCCGGCGGTTCGAGGAACTCGTCCAGGGGGTGCGCACGCTCGCGCACGCCGGCGTCGTACCGGTGCTCACCTTCTGCCTGGTGCTGGGCCTCGCCCAGCTGGCGGAGTGGGGTACGGCGCTGCTGCTCCGCGCGGTCGTCGGACCGCAGGACCCGGACGCGATGATCGCCTTCTCGCCGTACCTGGAGATCGCGACCCGCACCGTCTACACCGTGGTCGTCGTGGTGCTGGTCGCCGCGGCGGTGTCGCGGCTGCTGACCCGCCGCATGCAGGAGGAGCGCGAGGAGCTGGCGGTGCTCAGCCCCGTCAGTCCCGCAGGCTGAGCTCCACGGCGTCCGGCGCCTCCCACCACAGCCGCACCGTCTCGGGCTCGGCGTCGTCGTCGGTCACGACCGGCACGGAGACCTCGTACGTCGGGGGCCGCGGCTCCTCGCCCTCGGCCCGGCCGCCGTCGTAGTCCGGGCCGCGGCGCCCCTCGGGCTCGCAGTCGGGCGCGGGCACGGACGTCGCGCCGAGCGTGGTGCCGACGGCCTTGCTCTCCCGGTCCCGGGTGTCGATCAGCGCCACCTGGCACCCGCCCAGCGGCACGTCCGGGTCGACGTCGAAGCGCAGCCGCACCTCCCAGACCGCGCTACCTGGGACCGGATCTACCGGCTCCGGGCCGGCGAAGCCCTGCACCTCCGTCGCCGGCACCACCTCGAGGAGGGTGACGGTGAGGTCGCGGCGGTGCGTGCCGCCGTCCCCGTCCTCCCACTCGTCGGTGAGCTCCAGCGGCTCGCCCAGCGTCCCGGTCGTCACGTCGTGGACCTGCTCGGGCCACCAGAAGACCTGGAGCCGGCTCGCCGAGGCGACCAGCACCAGCGCGAGCGCGACGGGCAGCACCAGCAGCCAGCGCCAGCTCAGGCTCCTCACGACGGCTCCTCGTCGCCGAGCGAGGGGAGGGGTACGGCGTAGGACGGCGCCTTCGCGAAGGCCTCGGCGTCGTCGGCGGTCAGGCCGAGGTCGATCTCGGCGATCGCGTCGAAGCGCTGGTCGCGAGACAGCCGCGCCAGGCGGAGGTCGAGCGTGGGGAGCGCGTCGGGCGGCACCTCGGCGTACACGGTGCAGTGGGCGGGCAGCCCCGGCGGGCTCTCGGTGCACGCGTTGGCGTTGCGGCCGGTCAGGCCCCAGACCCGGCCCTCGTCGTCGCGGAGCTCGGCGAAGGTGAGCGGGGTGTTCTCCTGCGTCGCCACGACGGTGTAGCGCACCACGACCCAGACGCCGGGGCTGACCAGCTCGCCGCCGTACTGCTCCACGCGCGTGCTCCCGGCCACCTCGTCGACGGTCACCGTCGCGGTCCGCAGGTCGATCGCGTCGCCCACCTCGCCGGTGCGCACGTGCGGCTCGGCGCCGGGGTCGGCGTCGTCGTCGGGCAGCCAGCCCTGGAGCGCCGAGCCGGCCGCGAGCAGACCGAGGCAGACCGCCCCCGTGCCGACCGCGTGCTGCCACGTCGTCGTCATCGCAGGCCCTCGGGCTCGGGGCGTACGGCGGGGAGCGGTGCCACGTCGAGCGTCACCCGGGCGACCGGCGCCTCGTCGTACCACCCCAGGTCGCCGTCGAGCGCGCTCGCGCGGCGGGTGTGCTCGAGCAGGGTCACGGTCATCCGCCGGGGCACGGACTGCTCAGCGACGATGAAGACGATCTCCACGTCGTACGCCAGCCCCGGCCCGAGGCCGAGCAGGCTCGACCCGTCCGCCCGGACCCGGACCACCGGCGCCGGCACCTTGATCGGGGAGCCGAACTGGTCGTAGGCGTCGGTCAGGTCGGCGGTGATCGCGTCGGTCAGCGTGCCCGCGGCGACCGACTCCATGGCCGCGAGCTCGATCTGCCCCTCGACCACGACGTACGCCTGGCCGGGCTCAGCGCCGTCGCCGTTGACCACGAACCGCGCCGACGCCTCGTCCAGCCGGATCCGGAACGGCTCCGCCTCGACCGTGGTGCCTGGCTCCGCCTGCGCCGGTCCCTCGGGGCTCGAGCGGGCCCAGCCGCCGAGGAGGGTGACGATCAGTAGTGCCGCCGTGACCGCCACGACCGTCGCCGTCAGCCACGGGTGTGCGCGCACGATTGCCGTTGGCTCCCGTGTTGGCACGGGGGGAGTCTAGGGCGGGGCGCTGGCTGGACTGCGGACAACGAAGTCCGGCGTGGACAGAGTCACTCCCCCAGAATGTTCCGGCAGCCATACGGTAGGCAAGAAGCGGAGCGCAACAGCGCCTCGAACTAGGCAGAGCGATCTTGGTCCTAGCCGAGGCATGCTTGGATGCTCCGAAGTGCGAGCGTGCCAGCGCACCGAAACGCCAGGAGGTTGGGAGTGCCGACATTCGTTCAGGAGGCACCTGGACCGTCGATGACAATCGACGGTGGATTGAGAGTGCATCTCCGGAACGCCGATCACGCTTCCGCCTTAGTAGTATTTGTTCATGGCTTGAGCGGGTCAGGATATGGCACATGGGGTGAGATGCCAGGTGCGGTTTACCGAAGCGACCGATTAGACGCGGACATAGCTGTATTCGATTACGTCAGTGGTTTCCGCCGGCGCCTAGGATTCAGCCCGAACATCATCGATGTGGCCCGTGAACTCAACTCGCACTTAGATGCGCTGCAATACAAACGCATCATTCTCGTAGGTCATAGCATGGGCGGCATCATTTGTTCGATGGCGATTCGCCTGTCGCACCAAAAGACACCGTTCGGCCACAGTCAAGCATTGATCCATCGTGCCGTTGGTTTGATCGCCCTGGCCAGTCCCCGGAGCGGCGCCCGGGCAGTGATTCTCGGCGGACAGAAGGACGCTCGCGTACTTCGGGTCCACAACGCTGAAGTCACTCAGAACTCGGAGTTCTTTACCAATCAAGTGGACACGCAGTGGCGAGGTAGCGGTAGAGCTCGATATCGCATACCAATCTGGGCGGCCACCGCAACACATGACCGTTTTGTGGACTACTTCACTGCCACTTTTGCGCTGCGGGGAGATCAAGTCGATACCTTCACGGGCACACACACATCGTTTCTCCATCGCCATGACATCCGCGAGTGGGTAGTAGAGCGAGCGGCGCGGTCACTTGCACAGGCGGATGTTCCGTTGCGCGCAACTCGGTCGGTGATTAAGACCCGCTTCCGCGGAGACCCGCTTCATAGTGCATGGCATGACGCCTTTCACGGTGCCCTGCGTCGGTTTGAGGTTTCGCCAGACGGGATCACTATTTACGACGCCACACACGAACCTCGCGAGGATGACACTGAGACGCACCTCCAGGTGAGGATCATTCCCTCAGGCGTTTGCGATGCGGAAGCAACCGCGACCGAGTTTAGGGAGTACGGCCTGGCTATGGAGTCAGGACGGCTATTTGCTCTGGGGGCAGCACCCCTTGGTGAGGATGTGGACGAGGCCGCGCGACGTCTCGCGGGATATGTCGAAGAGCGCCCAGCAGCGTGGATCGCGCCAGTGAGCGAACCGCAGAATCTTGAAGACGAAATACTGAACTGGCTCGAGCGAACCAAGGAATCCATGACCCATGCCAACAGGTTCGATCGAGGTTACGAATGACAGTGGCAATGGAGGCGCGACACGAATGACACAAGACAGCCCCGCCGAGGTTGAGATGGGCTGGGTGGCCGCAGTAATCGCGCCGCGTGACGTCAGCCCTCACCCCAACTTCTGGAGTTCTGAGTCGGTTACGCCCTTCGGAGTCCTGGCGCTTCTCGAGGAGGGGCGCCATACAGATTATGCCCGCCTGGTGTCGGACCGAAAGCGCGACGAGGTGTGGTCAGGCATGCAGGGTTACGAACCGCTCTTTGACGCTGTGCGAGCGTCCATGAGCCTTGGGACAGTCAGTTCTGGAGCAGACTCCCTTGCGAGCATCGCGCGTAGAGGTTTGGCCATCGATGATGATCTCGCCCTCCGGGTTGCATGTGCGGTAATGGCCGCGACCGCACTGATCGAAGTAGATCGCACTTCGGATGCTCGCGCCCTTCTAGCCCATACTCTGATGGAGGTCGAGCGGCAGTCGGGATGGGAGACTCGCCTTCTTTCCCTTTGGTTGCTAAACGTTGAAGCCAACGCGCAGCAATCGATGCTCGATCGGACCTTGGACGGCATTGCAAGGGCCCAGCAGATTGCATCCGACGTAAACATTCCCAGCGGTGCCACGTTCAGCATCAGTCTAGGTAGTTCCGTTTCCTCGCAAGAGTGCTTGCAGGACATTTTGGACGTTCTGAGGTGGGGGGCCGTCCACCATGCTGCTCGATCGCAGTCCGATTGGAACGCGCAGATACAACTCGTGCGGCGACCCACCCCGCGACTCGCATGGCGAATTCGCAGCAGAGTTGGCGACTCTCTCGAGGTTGCCCTAAAGGAGGACTTTCGGGCAACCGTTTCACGCCCAAGTGAACGCCGAGTAATCTTCGGAGAGGAGCCCAATGGCGACAGTGAGCTCTTTGAAGCGCTGGTCTGGCACGAGAATGTTGGTAGCCCCTTCGTGAGGCACTACCGGGGGTTACTGGGTCGATCGAGATTCCTGCGAGGCGTGACTTCCGCTGAAAGCTGGTTGACCGCAGAGGGCCTTCGCCTGTTGCGGCAAGCCGACCTGGATAAAGAAGTTGGCGCTTCGAGTCTATTCCTTCGCCAACAGGGTCCTCTGCACCTCTTGCGGGATGAGGGCGAACGAGTTCTTGAGTCGATTGATGTCAACGATGCGTATTCGCTATCGGACTTGGTAGTGATACGCCATTCTGCGTCTCTGCTAGACAGTCAAGCACGAACCTCTGCACTCACGCGCCTATTCGCAGACCGCGCTAGTCATGACGGCCCGCGACTCGGCGGGGCGCTAGGCGCTGAGAAGACTTGGCAGGCGATACATGCACTGTCGGAGGCAGAAGGAACAGATGCGATAGCGCTTGAGGTACTGCTAGAAGAGGTCGCCAAGAACCACGAGGGCGAGCAAGCTGACGAGTACACCTACGCCCGCCTCCTCGGCCTTTGGAGAGTTGCAGCATGGGAAGACTCGAAAGTCCGGAGTCGGGTTGCTGAGCTGTCCACCCAAATCGACACGTCCAAAAGCGTTGAGCTAAAGCGCGCGATCGAGCTGGCTGCCGACAGATTGGCAGCCCCAGCGATCGGGAAGGAGGAAGACCTCAATCTGCAGGCAGTGGCGCGATACGTCGACCGCGCGATGTTGCATTCAGAGGAGATTCCAGACGATGTAGTCCCGCGTATCGAGTCGCTTCTGCGTGCCCAACTGGCCGCCACTCGGAAGGACGCACACGAAGGGCGGTTTTCTGGCGGAGGACTGAAAGAGGCCGAACTGGCTGTAGCGCTGATGTTCGTCACGTCAAGCGCGGACCTGTGGAGCGAAGTGTTGAACTTTGTGCTGGACCCTGCCGTGCAACGAGACGATAAGACGGCAGCGCTCACGCGAATGGCCAGCCGGGCCAGCGACCTGCCTGAGGTAATCACGGAGACACTGCGCCAGCGGTCCTCTGACCTCCTCGACGGGGGCCCAGAGTTCATGGGCTCCGCGATTCGTCCTTACCCCGCAGGAGTGCGCCTGCTGGCGATGATTGGCGGATTGGGGGTTGGGGCGCCACTTTCGCTCGTCGCCGAACTGATGGCTAAGGGAACGCCGTCTTCCCGGCACGAGGCGGGTGTGACTCTCGTAGCTTTGGCTCATCGTGGGGAGAGGTCCGAATGGTTCGAGTCCACTTGCCTGTGGCTCACCTACGAGGCGGACGCCTACGTCCGGTCCCTCGCTGGCCAAGCGCTCGCCATAACCGATGCGAGTTGGAACCGAACGGGCAGGGATGAACGCCTCGCTGCGCTGCTGCAAGAGGACGGCACACTGGTGCCCCTTCGCGTCCTAGCTGGCTTGGAGGACGCGAGCGAAGCGCTGCCTCAAACTCTTCGTGACATTGCTATGAGCCTGGTTGCTAGCCATATGAGCACCGAGGTTCGTCAAGCGGCGCGGGCAGTGCTTGGCAGACCCAACGCCTATGAGAACCTGCTGAAGAGGGAACCAACCGGTAGAGGTGCCCGGCGCACGGCACGAGAAGTCATCCGTCGAGCGACGCGGACCATAAGGGGGTGGCTCCGCTAGCGGAGTCACTGAAGCAGGGCATACAAACACATACCCTGCCCTTCCTTGATCGACCGACCTGCATCAACGATCAGTCACCCGCTGGGAGCGTCACTCCGCCGCGTCAGCGTGCCTACACAACAAAAGTGTTGGCGGGGGCCGCACACAGGTAGGTCACGCCGTGCTGCTCTCCTCGGCTTTGCCAGCGCATTCGCCTCACGCGCAACCTCGAAACGCGCGCTCACGCGACTGCTCACGTGTGCCACGATTTGTCCGTGACGATCACCGTGACCATCCGACCAGAGGGCGAGCGCCGGCCAGGCACCGCCGAGGTGAGCGGGTTGCCGTGGGACGAGCGGCCAGGGTCGGGGTACGAGGTCATCGCGGACGCAAGCGGCGTCCCGGAGGACGTTGTGCAGTATGCGAACGGATCGTTCTCTGTCGGCCGCCATCATGCCCAGCGCCTCGTCCTTGGACTCGCGGAACGGTTCGGTCGGGTTCGCGTCGTGCAGTTCGGCGGGTCCGACGCTTGCGACGAGGGTTGTTGGGCGAATGACGACGGCGATCCGTTTTCGTGTGACTGCTCCTGCGCTGGCGCCAATCACGGAAGAGGGGAAGCACTCGTCGAGGCGCCTCCTCCGGCGCCAAGAGACACGCGCCGACGCCCGCGTCCACGGGAATTCGACTACTCCGTGTGAGCCAGGACGTTCGCGAGAACGACCTCGTCACGATCCTTGGGCAATGGAGCGATCAGGGCCGGTCGAACCTACGAGTCCTCGTGGTCGATCTGCCCTATGGCGCCGACCAGTAGGTGATCCACCGCATTTCGCACCCTGAAGGCGCGTCACTCCGCCGCGACAGCACAACGCGACTCCGTGGCCTCAGCGTCGACCCTTCGCGAAATACGCCAGCGGGCCCACAGGCTGGACGAAGGCGGCGGCCACCCACGCAGCCTTCGGGCCGCGGACCTTGCTCGCCGGGCGGTGAGCGAGGTCCCACAACGCTGCGCCTGTCAGGGCCACCTCCACCGCACCCGCGAGGAAGACAGCTCGACGCTGTCCGTCGGTGAGGTCTGACCACTTCTTCTTTGGCATGGTCCTCACGCTACTGGCGAGCGCGTTGCGGCCCGCAGGAGGTGGGATTGGCCTGGGGAGGGCTGTGGCCCGTGGTCTCGATACGCCCGCTCGTTCCTCGCGGGCTACTCGACCACCGAGGGCTCGTTCCTCGGGGGCTACTCGACCAACGAGGGCTCCCGGACTCAGCGAGCATTCCTAGATCTGGTGCCAGAATCGCGCATGGACATCTTCGCGGAGATCGCCGACGAGCGGCGTGGCTTGGCCGACCTGCTCGGCGCGCTGCCGCCGGAGCATCGGGCGACGCAGAGCCTGTGCAGCGAGTGGACCGTGCAGGAGGTGGCGGCCCACCTCGTCGTGCCCCTCGAGGTCGGCATCCCGGGATTCCTCCTCGCCATGGTGGTCAGCGGCGGGAGCTTCGACCGGGCCAACGTCCGGCTGGCGCGCAAGCAGGCGCAGCGGCCGTACGAGGAGATGGTCGAGGTGCTGCGCACCAAGGCCGACAGCCGGTTCACGCCTCCTGGTGCGGGTCCGGAGGCGCCGCTCACCGACGTCCTGGTGCACGGCCTCGACATCCGCTGGCCGCTCGGGATCCCGCGAGACATCCCGGAGCAGCGGTCGCGGACGTCGCTGGACTTCCTGACCACCCGCGCCGCCAGCAGCTGTGTCCCGAAGGGCGCGCTGGACGGGCTGCGGCTCGAGGCCACGGACATCGACTGGGTGCACGGCGACGGTCCTGTCGTACGGGGTGCGTCCGAGTCCCTGCTGCTGGCGATGACCGGCCGCCGGGCCGCGCTGGACCACCTGGAGGGCCACGGCGTCCCGGCGTTGCGCGACCGACTGTCCTGACCCGGTCAGGGGTGCTGCGCCAGCACATCGCGTCCGGAGCTCGGGGCTGGCCCGCAGCGTCGCGCACGCCTCCGCGCCAAATCGGCTGACCTCCGGGCGGCGGAATGCAGTCGGCGCGTCCCGTGTTGGGCCACAGTCCCTCGCGCCCCATCAGCCTGCACTGGAGCACCTCTTCGTGACCGTCACCGCCCCGGCCGAACCGACCACCCCCACGATCGTGGAGCGGCCCGGCCGCCTGATCGCGCTGCTCGTCGGCTCGGCGTTCGTGGTCATCCTCAACGAGACGATCATGGGCGTCGCGCTGCCCGAGCTGATGCTGGAGTTTGACGTCCCGGCGACCTCCGCGCAGTGGCTCACGACCGCGTTCCTGCTGACCATGGCCGTGGTCATCCCGGTGACCGGCTTCCTGCTGACCCGCTTCCCGCTGCGGCGGGTCTTCATGGCGGCGATGATCTCCTTCACCGCCGGCACCCTGCTCGCCGCGCTGGCGCCGACGTTCGGCGTCCTGGTCGCTGCGCGCGTCGTGCAGGCGGTCGGCACCGCCCTGATGATGCCGCTGCTGATCACCACGATCCTGACCATCGTCCCGGCCGAGCGCCGCGGACGGATGATGGGCACGATCTCCATCGTCATCTCGGTGGCCCCCGCGATCGGCCCGACGATCTCCGGCCTGGTGCTCGCGGAGCTGGACTGGCGCTGGATGTTCTGGCTGGTGCTCCCGATCGCGCTGGTCTCGCTGGGTCTCGGGTCGGCCTGGGTGCGCAACGTGACCGAGCCGCGCGACGTACCGATCGACGTGCTCTCCGTGATCCTCTCGGCGCTCGCCTTCGGCGGCCTGATCTACGGGCTGAGCAGCATCGGTGAGTCGGCCTCCGGCGACACTCCGCTGCCCGTGTGGCTCCCGCTCGTCGTCGGCGGTGCGGCGCTCGCGGCGTTCGCGTGGCGCCAGCTGGCGCTGCGCGAGCGCGCGCTGCTCGACCTGCGCACCTTCGCCAGCCGCACCTTCACCGTCGCGGTCGCCCTGGTCGCGGTGAGCATGATGGCCCTGTTCGGCACCCTGATCCTGCTGCCGATCTACCTGCAGAACGTCCTGGGCCTGACCACCCTCGAGACCGGCCTGGTGCTGCTGCCCGGCGGCCTCGTCATGGGCGTGCTGGCGCCGGTGGTCGGCCGCGCCTACGACCAGGTCGGCCCCCGGCCGCTCGTCGCGCCGGGCGCGGCGATCACCTCGGTGGCGCTGTGGTCGATGTCGACCCTCGACACCGGCACCGGCCAGGGCACCGTCATCGCGATCCACGTGCTGATGAGCATCGGCTTGGCGCTGATGTTCACCCCGCTGATGACCTCGGCGCTCGGCTCGCTGCCGCCGCACCTCTACTCCCACGGCAGCGCGACCGTCTCGACGCTGCAGCAGGTGGCCGGCGCTGCCGGCACCGCGCTCTTCGTGACCGTGATGACCCGGCGCTCGGTCAGCGAGACCGAGGCCGGCGCGTCGATCGTCGAGGCCACCGCCGAGGGTGTGCACGCGGCGCTGTTCTACGGCGGCGTCATCTCGGCGGTCGCCGTGCTGGTCGCGCTGCTGGTACGGCGCGACGCGGCGCCGGTGGAGGCTCCGGCAGCCTGACGGCCCGTCGCTGAGCTCGGCGACTGGGGGCGGCGCGGCAGGATGTCGGCCATGAGCCCCGCAGCCACCCAGCGCCGAGCCGTCCTCGTCACCGGCGGGTCCCGCGGCATCGGCGCCGCCGTCGCCCGGGCCTTCGCCGAGCGGGGTGACCGGGTGGCGGTCCACTACGGCACCTCGGCCGAGAAGGCCGAGGCGGTCCGCTCCTCCCTGCCCGGGGACGGGCACGTCACCGTCCAGGCGGACCTGACCCGCCCCGACGAGGTCAGGGGCGCGGTCGACACCGCCGCCGAGCGGCTGGGCCGGCTCGACGTGCTGGTCAACAACGCCGGGGTGTTCCTCGCCCACCCGCCGCTGTCCACGTCGTACGCCGACTGGCAGGCCGTGTGGTCGCAGACCATCACCACCAATCTCACCGGCGCGGCCAACGCGACGTTCTGCGCGATCCCGCACCTGCGGGCCGCGGGCGGCGGCGCGGTGGTCAACGTGTCGAGCCGCGGCGCGTTCCGCGGCGAGCCGGACTGCCCGGCGTACGCCGCGTCCAAGGCCGGCCTGAACGCCTTCGGTCAGTCGATGGCGCTGGCCCTGGCACCGCACGGCATCTCGGTCGGCACCGTGGCGCCCGGCTTCGTGGAGACCGAGATGGCCCGCGAGGTCCTCGACGGCGTCGGCGGGGACGCCGTGCGCGCCCAGTCGCCGTTCGGCCGGGTGGCGCACCCTGAGGAGGTCGCCGCCGCGGTGCTCTGGCTCGCGTCCCCGGAGGCGCGCTTCTCCACCGGCACGATCATCGACGTGAACGGCGCCTCCTACCTGCGCAGCTGACCGACTGCCAGGATCGTCGACGTGGACATCTTCGAGGAGATCGCTGAGGGCTGCGCACCAAGGCCGACAGCCGGATCCCTCGCGACATCCCGGAGCAGCGGTCGCGGGCGTCGCTGGACTTCCTGACCACCCGCGCCGCCAGCGGCCTGGTCCCGAAGGGCGCGCTGGACGGGCTGCGGTTCGAGGCCACGGACCTCGACTGGACGCACGGTGACGGTCCTGTCGTACGCGGCGCTGCGGGACCGGCTGTCCTGACCGGTCAGGGGTGCTGCGCGAGCACCTCGGCGACGAACTCGCCCTTGCCGTCCGTGTACGCCGGCCGGTCCCCGGCGTGCTCGGTCGCGAGCCGCCGCTTCAGGTCCCGGTACCGGATCCGCAGCTCCGGGCTGGCCCGCAGGGCGTCGCGGAACCGCAGCCGCACGTGCCACTCCGCCGACCCGTGCTCGACCAGCGTGAGGTGGTGGGTGCGCAGCGCCTCGGGTCCCTTGGGCAGGAAGACGAAGTCGCCGTACACGCGCTCGGGCATGAACGTGTAGCCGAGCTCGGTGAGCCGCGGGATCACCCGCGCGGCGTCGTCCAGGGCCCGCAGCCCGGCCTGCAGGTCGATGAGCGGCTTGGCCTCCAGCCCCGGCACCGACGTGCTGCCGACGTGCGCGACGTCCACGAACCAGTCGGCCAGGTGCGCGAGCAGGAGCGCCCGCTCCGCGGCGTACGCCTCGGCCCAGGCGGGCGTCCAGGGGCGCAGCGCGAGGGTCCCGCGGGGGAGCCCGATCAGGCCGTCATCCACGCGCCCAAGGGTCCTCGCGCTGCCACACCGTGGGGAAGTGCAGCGTGACGCCGTCCCGGATCGCGAGGCGGTCGAGCGCCCGCATCGTGACGTCGAGGTCGTCGCCGGCGTACGGCAGCGCCCGCAGCGGCTGGTCGAGCGGCCGGAAGAAGTCGTCCCAGTGCGTGAGGACGACCCTCCGCGCACCCACGGCCTGCACCGTCTCGGCCCAGTACGCCGCGATGTAGTCCTCGTCCTGGACGCCGAGCTGGCCGACGCCGAGGTACGCGACGTCGGCCCGGCGTCCGGCCAGCGCGCCGGGCACGAAGCCGGCGCTGCCCTGGACGAGCGCGGTCCGGCCGCTGGTGTGGCCGACGATCAGCGACCACGCCTCGCCGCAGCGGTACGCCGCGGCGCGGGTCGGTGGCGTCACCGGCTCGGTGATCGTCCCGGGGTAGCGGTCCGGCGGGCAGTGGTCGGAGACCACCCAGGTGACCTCGAAGCTCCCGAAGGTCAGCGAGTCCCCGGAGCCGACGACCCGCACCTGCGAGGCAGGGAGCCCGTGACCCCTGCCGACGTTCGCGGCGGACTCCCCGCCCACGAGCACGCCGCCGGTCCGCTCCGCGACGACGGCGGAGTCCAGCGCGTGGTCGAAGTGGGTGTGCACCGGCAGCACCGCGTCCAGCTGCGAGACACCGGCTCGCGCCAGCGCCGCGTCGATCCGGGGAAGATCGGGCGCGATCTTCCCGAGCCCGACGCGGAGCAGCGACGGCCGGGAGAAGAACCCGTCGGACACGAGAGCCGACTCGGCGTCCTGGAACAGCAGGGTGGAGACGCCGAGGAAGGTGACGGAGAAGTCAGAAGCAGCCCGGGGTACGTCGAAGCGCGCGGCGTACCGCGTCAGGTCGGGTCGGCCGAGCTTCAGCCGCATCAGCCGACCGCAGCGGCCGCGGCGCGCCCCGCCGTACGCCCGGAGAACAGGCAGCCGCCGAGGAAGGTGCCCTCGAGCGCGTTGTAGCCGTGCATCCCGCCGCCGCCGAACCCGCTGACCTCGCCCGCGGCGTACAGGCCGGGGATCGCCGCGCCCGCGCCGTCGAGCACCCGGCCGTGGAGGTCGGTGTGCAGGCCGCCGAGGGTCTTGCGGGTGAGGATGTTGAGCCGTACGGCGATCAGCGGGCCGGCGGCCGGGTCGAGCAGCTTGTGCGGGGTCGCCACCCGGATCAGCTTGTCGCCGCGGTAGCTGCGCGCGCCACGCATCGCGGTGATCTGCGCGTCCTTGGTGAAGGTGTTGTCGAGCTCGCGGTCGCGCGCCTCGATCAGCCGCCGCAGCTTCTCGCCGTCGACGAGCGGCTCGTCGGTGAGCTTGTTCATCCCCGCCACCAGCTCGGGGAGGGTGTCGGCGACGACGAAGTCCTCGCCGTGCTGCTTGAACGCCTCGACCGGGCCGGGGGCGCCGGCCTTGACCCGGGAGAGCAGGAGCTTGACGTCCTTGCCGGTGAGGTCGGGGTTCTGCTCGGAGCCCGAGAGCGCGAACTCCTTCTCGATGATCTTCTGGGTGAGCACGAACCACGAGTAGTCGTAGCCCGTCTTCGTGATCTCGCGGAGCGTGCCGAGGGTGTCGAAGCCGGGGAAGTACGGCGCGGGCAGCCGGTTGCCCTCGGCGTCGAGCCACAGGGACGAGGGGCCGGGCAGGATCCGGATGCCGTGGTTCTCCCAGATCGGGTCCCAGTTCCGCAGGCCCTCGGTGTAGTGCCACATCCGGTCGGGGTTGATGATCGCGCCGCCGGCCGCGGAGGTGATCTTGAGCATCCGGCCGTCCACGTGGGCCGGTACGCCGGCGACCATCCGCTTCGGCGGCTCGCCGAGCCGGGCCGGCCACGCCTGGCGCACCAGGTCGTGGTTGCCGCCGATGCCGCCGGAGGTGACCAGCACCGCCTGCGCGGCGTACTCGAACTCCCCGGTCGTCACGCGCGACGAGGCCTTGCCGCGCTCGACCGAGGAGGCCTCGAGCAGCGCGCCGCGTACGCCGGTGACCGCGCCGTCGTGGGTGACCAGCGCGTCGACGCGGTGCCGGAACTTGAAGGTGATCCGCCCCGCGGCGGCGTGCTTGCGGACCCGTCGCTCGAACGGCGCGACCACGCCGGGGCCGGTGCCCCAGGTCAGGTGGAAGCGGGGGACGGAGTTGCCGTGCCCGTCGGCGCGGCCGTCGCCGCGCTCGGCCCAGCCGACGACGGGGAAGAACCGGTGGCCCATCGCGCGCAGCCAGGAGCGCTTCTCGCCGGCGGCGAACTGCAGGTAGGCCTCCGCCCACTGCCGCGGCCAGTGGTCCTCGGGGCGGTCGAACTGCGCGGAGCCGAGCCAGTCCTGCCGGGCGAGGTCGAGGGAGTCCTTGACGCCCATCCGGCGCTGCTCGGGGCTGTCGACGAGGAAGAGGCCACCGAGCGACCAGAACGCCTGGCCGCCCAGGGACTGCTCGGGCTCCTGGTCCAGCAGCAGCACCCGCCGGCCGGCGTCCGCGAGCTCGGCGGCGGCGACGAGACCGGCGAGGCCGGCTCCCACGACGATGGCGTCGGCGTCCATGACACTCCTTCTCCCCGGGGCACAGGGGTGCCCTCGCCCCGGATGTCTACCGCACCGCACGCAGCGATGGATCGGCTGCCCTGGGCCGGTCAGTCCTACGACAGGACGACCGATCCGAGGAGGACCCGATGGACGCGAAGCTCTACCCCTGCCTGTGGTTCGACGGCAACGCCCAGGAGGCGGCCACGTTCTACGCGTCGGTGCTGCCCGACAGCCACGTCGACAAGCTGTGGCGCTCCCCGGTCGAGACGCCGGCGGGGCCCGAGGGGATGGTGCTGCTGGTCGACTTCACCGTCGCCGGCCAGCCGGTCCAGGGGCTCAACGGCGGCCCGGACTTCACCTTCAGCGAGGCGGTGTCGTTCGTCATCGAGTGCGACGACCAGGCCGAGGTCGACCGGCTCTGGACGACGCTCACCGCGGACGGCGGCGAGGGCGGGCCGTGCGGCTGGCTCAAGGACCGGTTCGGGCTGTCCTGGCAGATCGTGCCCCGCCGGTTGAACGAGCTGATGGAGGACCCCGACCCCGATCGCGCGCGCCGGGCGATGGAGGCGATGCTGAAGATGGGCAAGATCGACATCGCCGAGGTGGAGCGGGCCGCCGACGGCTGACCGGTCGCGCGCTGGCAGCATCGGCGTCATGCGAGCTGCTCCCCGGACCGCGTACGCCGGGGCGCTGGTGCTCGTGCTGGTGCTCGTCGCCCTGGTGGTGGTGAGGACGCGGGACGCTGACGCCCCCGAGGGCCGGAGCCCTGCGCCGGCTCCCGCCGCCTCCGGCTCGACGGACCCCGAGTCGCGGGTCGTCTGCGGTGACCCGGACCAGGTCGCGGCGGACCTGGCCGCGCTCGAGGAGCGCACCGGCGCCCGCGTCGGCGTGCACGTCGTGGTGCCCGCGACCGGCGAGACGCTGGGCTACCGGGACGACGAGCGGTTCGCGTTCGCCTCGACGATCAAGGCGCTGGCGGCCGCGGCCGTGCTCGAGGAGGCGGGTCCCGGCGACCTCGACCGCCGCGTGCGCGAGGCCCTCGACGCGGCGGTCACCCTCAGCGACAACGCTGCTGGCAACCTGCTCCTCGACGTCCTCGGCGGACCGGCCGCCCTCGACGAGCGGCTCGAGGACGCCGGCGACGACGTCACCCGCGTCGAGCGGCGCGAGCCGGACCTCAACGACTACACGCCCGGCGACGACCGCGACACGACCACGCCGGCAGCGCTCGCGGGGACCCTGGCGGCGTACGCGCTCGGGCCGCGGCTGCCCCGCGCCGACCGGGCTCTCCTCAACGACCTGCTGGAGCGCAACACCACCGGCGACGCGCTGGTCCGCGCCGTCGTCCCGGACGACTGGACGGTGGGCGACAAGACCGGGACCGCGTCGTACGGCACCCGCAACGACGTCGCCGTGGTCCGCCCTCCCGGCCGGCCGCCGCTCGTCCTCGCCGTGATGACCCGCCACGGCGAGCCGGACGCGGCAGCCGACGACGCCCTCGTCGCCGACGCGGCCCGGGTGGTGGTCCGGGCGGTCTGCCGGTAGGTGCGATGAGTTCGGGGGCCACAGCTGGTCAACCGTGTCATGACGCAGCTCCTGCGGGTCCACAACTTCGCCGTCTCCAGCGACGGGTACGCCGCGGGGGAGGGCCAGAGCCTCGAGACCCCGTTCGGCGACGTCGACCCGCCGTCGCTCCTGGGGTGGGCGCTCGGCACGGCGAGCTGGCCGAACCGCGCCGAGCCGGGCGGGAGCCGGGGGCTCGAGGACTACCTGGTCCGCGACTTCCACCGCAACATCGGGGCCGAGATCATGGGGCGCAACAAGTTCAGTCCCCAGCGCGGTCCCTGGGCCGACGAGGAGTGGCGGGGCTGGTGGGGTGACGAGCCGCCGTTCCACACGCCCGTCTTCGTGATGACCCACCACCCGCGGCCGTCGTTCTCGCTGTCCGACACGACGTTCCACTTCGTCGACGGCGACCCCGCGACGGTGCTGGAGCGCGCCTTCGAGGCCGCTGACGGCAAGGACGTCCGGCTCGGCGGGGGTGCCGACACCGTGCGCCAGTTCCTGGACGCGGGGCTCGTCGACACGCTCCACGTCGCCGTGGCGCCGTTCGAGCTCGGAGGCGGCTCGCGGCTGTGGGAGTCCCCCGAGGAGCTCCTGGACCGCTTCCACCGTGACGTGGTCGCCGGCTCGCACGGCGTCGTGCACCACCTCTTCTGGCGCGACTGACCCGCCGCGGGGGCGAGGGCTACCGTTCCAGACGTGTCTGGGGAGGCGGTCGCGGGCGCCGTACGGATGGGTACGCCGGGCGGCCGCGCCGTCGTCGTCGCCGCCGTCCTGGGCTCGGGGATGGCGATGCTCGACGGCACCGTCGTCAACGTCGCGCTGCGCACGATCGGCGAGGACCTCGACGCCAGCCTGGCCGAGCTGCAGTGGGTCACGAACGGCTACCTGCTCTCGCTCGCCAGCCTGATCCTCATCGGCGGCTCGCTCGGCGACCGGTTCGGCCGGCGGCGGGTCTTCGTCTGGGGCACCGTCGGCTTCGCGCTGGCCTCGCTGCTCTGCGGCCTCGCGCCCAACCCCGAGGTGCTGATCGCCGCCCGCGTCCTCCAGGGCGTCGGCGGTGCGCTGCTCACGCCCGGCAGCCTGGCGATGATCCAGGGCGCGTTCGTCCGCGAGGACCGGGCCGCCGCGATCGGCGCGTGGTCGGGGCTCGGCGGCATCGCGGCCGCGATCGGCCCGCTCCTGGGGGGCGGCCTGGTCGAGTACGCCAGCTGGCGCTGGATCTTCCTCATCAACCTGCCGCTCGCGGTGCTCACCGTCGTGATCGCGCGGCGGTCGGTGCCGGAGACCCGCGACCCGGACGCGTCCACGCACTTCGACCTCGCCGGCGCCGTGCTGGCCACCGCGGCGCTCGGCGGGACGACGTACGCGCTCATCCAGTGGGGTGGCCCGCTGGCGCCGTGGGCCGGCGTGCTCGCGGTGGTCGCCGGCGTCGGGTTCCTGGTCGCCGAGCGCCGCGACCCGGAGCCGATGCTGCGCCTGGGGATCTTCCGCGACCGCACCTTCAGCGCGGCCAACGCGATGACGTTCCTCGTGTACGGCGCGCTCGGGTCGATGCTGTTCTTCCTCACCCTGCAGCTGCAGACCGTCAGCGGCTACGGACCGCTCGCGGCCGGCCTCGCGAGCCTGCCGATCACGGTCTGCATGCTGTTCCTGGCCGCGAAGGGCGGCGAGCTCGGCGCGCGGATCGGGCCGCGGATCCCGATGACCGTCGGTCCCCTGGTGATGGGCGCGGGCACCCTGCTGCTGCTCGCGGTCGGCGAGGACGTGACGTACTGGCGCGACGTGCTGCCGGGCGTCACCGTCTTCGGGCTCGGCCTGGCGCTGATGGTCGCGCCGCTCACCGCGACCGTGCTCGCCGCCGCCCCCGACGAGCACGCCGGCATCGCCAGCGGCGTCAACAACGCGGTCGCCCGGGCCGGCACGCTGCTCGCCGTCGCGGCGCTGCCGGTGCTGGTGGGTCTCGGCGGCGACGAGTACGCCGACGGGGGCGCGTTCGACGCGGCGTACCGCTCCGCGACGATGATCTCCGCCGCCCTGCTGGTGCTCGGCGGTCTCCTCTCCTGGGTGACCATCCGGGACCGGGTGCTGCGCGAGGACTGACGATCTACCCTGACCCCGGGAGGAACACATGGGACTGCGGCCCGCACTGGGAGCAGCCGGGCTGACCGGCGTGCTCGTGCTGGCCGCTGCCTGCGGGACCGGGGGCGGCGAGCCCGCGACCGAGGCGTCGCCCAGCACGGCCGGCGGCTCCGCGGCGGCGTCGCCCTCGCCGTCGCCGCGTGATCCGGGGAAGGGCTCCTCGGGTGCGCCGGCCGCCGTACCGATCGCGGAGTACGCCGTCGACCCGCCCGGCCCGCGCAAGACGCCCCTGACGTACGCCGACATCCTGGTCACCGGCGCCGAGCCGATCAGCGACGAGATGCTCGCGGCGGTCCGCGCGCTGCCCAAGGTCAGCAGCGCCGAGCGGATCTCGCTGGCGCAGGTCAGCCTGGAGAACCGGCTGGTGAACGTCGCCGCGGTCCAGCCCGCGACGTACCGCAACTTCGCGGACGCCGGCAGCGCCGACACCCAGGTGGTCTGGGAGCGCGTCGCGGGCGGCGAGATCGCGGTCGACCCGAGCATCGAGAAGAAGCTGCCGGTCGACAAGAACGGCTTCCTCCGACTCGGCAGCGACAAGGACGCACCCCAGGCGCACGTCGGCGCGCTCGCCCCGCAGATCGAGGGCGCCGTCGACGCGGTCGTCAACGAGAAGTGGGCCGAGGAGCTCGACATGACCCTCGGCAACGCGCTGGTGGTCGCGACCACCGGCTACGCGCCGCAGAGCGTCGAGAAGCCGCTGGCGAAGGCGGTCGGCGAGGACCGGACGCTGCTGTTCGTCGACGCCGTCGCCCGCTACGGCCTGGACCCGGGCGTCCAGCAGACCGCCGTCGTCGTCGGCGCGACCGCCGACGCGGTCGGCACCTTCAGCTACACCGTGCTGGGCGGCGGGCGGATCGCGCCGGCGCCGGAGTGGGTGAGCAGCCACATCTCGACCGAGCCGGTGCCGATCCTCGGCATGGTCACCTGCAACAAGCTGATCTTCCCCCAGCTGCGCGCCGCGCTCCAGGAGATCACCGACCTCGGCCTGGCCGCGAAGATCAACCCCGAGGAGTACGCCGGGTGCTATTACCCGCGGTTCATCGCGGGCTCCACCACGCTCTCCAACCACTCCTTCGGCACCGCGCTCGACATGAACGTGCCCGGCAACGGCCGCGGCACCGTCGGCGAGATGGACCGCACCGTGGTCGCGGTGTTCAAGAAGTGGGGCTTCGCCTGGGGCGGCGACTGGAACTACACCGACCCCATGCACTTCGAGATGAACGCGCTCGTCGACCCACGCTGAAGCCCGGTGGTTGAGCAGCGAAGGCGCCCTGCGCGTTGCCGGTGGTTGAGCAGCGAAGGCGCTCTGCGCCTGAGTGTTGTCGAAACCCGGTGAGGGAAGGCAGGGCCTGGATCGAGGAGGTTGTACGTCGGCTGCGGGGGTCTCGACATCGGGACTTCGTCCCTGCTCGACCACCGGTCGCCGGGGACTGAGCGTTGTCGAAACCCGGTGAGGTGAGGCAGGGCGTCGGTTGAGGTGGTACGTCGGCTGCGGGGGGTCTCGACATCGGGACTTCGTCCCTGCTCGACCACCGGTTGCCGGTGGTTGAGCAGTGAAGGCGCTCTGCGCCTGAGTGTTGTCGAAACCCGGTGAGGAGGGCAGGGCCTCGATTGAGGTGCGCGGGGACGCTGCGGGGGTCTCGTCATCGGGACTTCGTCCCTGCTCGACCACCGGTCCTCCGGTGGTTGAGCAGCGAAGGCGCTCTGCGCCTGAGCGATGTCGAAACCCGGTGAGGGAAGGCAGGGCCTCGGTCGAGGTGGGCGGGGACGCTGCGGGGGACGCTCCTATGTTGCGTCAAGGGGTGATGGTGGGTTCTCGAGGCGTCGGTAGAGGTCGCGGGCGATGTAGCGCTTGAGGCATCGGCGGATCTCGCGGGGGTTCTTGCCTTCGGTGGCACGGCGGGCGGTGTAGTCGCGGGTGGGTTGGTGGCAGCGTTGCCGGGTGATGGCGATGGTGTGCAGGGCGCGGTTGAGTTGTCGGTCGCCGTGGCGGTTGAGGCGGTAGCGGTTGGTGGTTTGGCCGGAGTTGGCGGGGATGGGTGCGGCGCCGGCGAGCATCGCGAAGGCTGCTTCGGAGTGGATGCGGCCGGGGTGGGACCAGGCACACAGCACGATCGCGGCGGTGATCGGTCCGATCCCGGGTTGGTCGAGGAGGTCTGGGCGCCAGGACTTCACGATGGCGGTGATGGTCTTCTCGTAGTCGTCGGCCTCGGCCTGCAGGTGTTGGCTGCGGCGGGCCAGGGTCCGCAGTGTGGTCACGGTCGTGGTGGTCTCGAGGTCCCAGGTGGTGTGGGTGCGCATCGCGGCGGCGGTGCGGATCATCGTTTTCAGTTGCTGGCCTCGGAAGCGGCTCCGGATCTGTTCGGGGGCGGCGATGATCAGGGCGAACAGTTGCCGTTGCGCATCGCCGGCTGCCTGGATCGCTGAGCGTCGTGCGGTCACCAGGACGGCCAGGGCTTGGCGGTCGCCACCGGTGCGTGGGGTGCCGAGTCGGGGTCGGGCTAGGGCCTCGCGGGCGGCGCGGATCGCGTCGAGGGGGTCGGACTTCGCGCCGTTGCGGCGCTTGGCCCGCACGGGCCGGTCGAGCTCGATGACGACCTCGCTGCGCTCGCTGAGGACCCGGGTCAGGCCGGCGCCGTGGCTGCCGGTTCCCTCGATCGCCCAGGCACGCAGCGCGGCGTGACGCTCGGTGAACTCGATGAGCTCGGCGTAGCCCTCGCAGGTGGCCTCGACGGTGATCTCACCGAGCACTCCACCGGTACGGGCATCGACGACGGCAGCCGAGTGGGTGTGCACGTGGGTGTCGACGCCGATGACGACGTCGACTACCTCCCGCAGGTCGATCGAGTCAGTCAGACTGGTCATGCGTTCTCTCCTTGCCGGGACGGGGACGTGGTTCCGGTCCGGGACGGAGAATCGGCAGGACTGTGATGAGACACGTCGGGCGCCGCTAACGCCAGGCGGTCAAGCTCCTGATCAGGCCAGCTCCTCCGACCTGGGCCGGGGCCGACGACCACGAGCGGACAAGTCCCGAGGAAGGCACCTCTAAGTCCCCAAGGACTCGCAGGGCCAGTCTCGACAGGGGTCACGCCCGCGGCCGTCGTACCCACAGCCCATCAGTGATCAGGGCTGCAAGGAAAGACTCACAGTCTCGACAACGCTCGTCGCTGGCGCTCCTAGCTGCTCGACCACCGGTACTGAAAGCGCTGCTGGGGCGGTGTCCACAGCTGCGATCCGTGACTGTGGAGGGGTGTCGGTTTTCGTGATCGAGTCGTGATCTGAGGGCCCTGTGGAGACCCCGTTCAGACCCCGGAAGTGTCGGTGGTGGCGGCTTGAATGGAGCCATGTCAGCAGCCACCGTCGCAGGGGTCCACCCGGTCACCGGGCTGGTCGCGCGCACCGCTGACAACGTCGCCGCGATGCGCGATGCGTGGCTGGTCTCGATGGACGCCGCCGCAGCCGGGCAGGCGTTGGTGGAGCTGGACCGGTTGCAGTCCGAGATCACCGAGCTCCAGGCCCGGGTCGCGGTCCGCGCCCAACAGGCCGGCACCGCCGACCAGAGCGGCGCCACCTCGATGGCGAACTGGTTGGCGGTCACCACCCGGCAGTCCCGCACTTCGACCCACCGGTTCATGCGGCTGGCCGAATCCCTCGACCGGGGGACCTTTGAGCCGGTCCGGGTCGCGCTCTCCGAAGGACGGGTCAATCCCGACCAGGCCCTCGTGATTACTGACGCCGTCGACGCCCTCCCCGACGACATCGAGGCCGAGACCCGCGCCCGTGCCGTTGAGGTGCTGCTCGCCGAAGCCGCCCACCACGATCCCGTCGCGTTACGCCGCCTCGGCAAGCGACTCCTCGACGTGATTGCCCCCGAGATCGGCGAGGCCCACGAGGCCAAGGTGATCGAGGCCGAGGAGGAGCGCGCTCGGGCGCACACCCGGTTGACGATGACCGACGACGGCCATGGGATCACCTACGGGCGGTTCCAGCTCCCCACCGCCCAGGCCCAGATGCTCAAGAAGGCCCTGCACGCCATCGCCGCCCCGAAAGCCCAGACCGCGGCCCACGGGTCGCTCCCGGAGCGGCGACCCGGCCCGGAGCGCCTCGGACAGGCGTTCTGCGAGCTGATCGAACGCATCCCGGCCGGGGTGCTGCCCGAAGCCGGCGGGGTCAACGCCACCGCCGTGGTCCTGATGGGCCTCGAGACGTTCCGCGGCGGACACGGGGTCGCACACCTCGACACCGGGGCGACCATCAGCGCCGGCCAAGCCCGCCGGCTCGCGTGTGAGGCCGGGATCATCCCCGCCGTGCTCGGCGGACCCAGCCAGGTCCTCGACCTGGGCCGGACCCGCCGGTTCCACACCAAGACCCAACGCATCGCGCTTGCGATCAGGGACGGTGGGTGCACCGCCGAGGGCTGCGACTGGCCACCGGGCATGTGCCATGCCCACCACGACCCGGCCTGGTGCCAAGGCGGGGTCACCGACATCGACCACGCCAGGTTGTTGTGTCCCAAGCACCACGCCCGGGCTCACGATCCGGCGTACGCCAGCACCTGTCGTCCCGACGGCAAGATCAGCTTCCACCGACGGACGTAGGCCGGCGTGGTGGGTGGGCTGCGGGGGTCTCGACAACGCTCGTCGCTGGCGCTCCTCGCTGCTCGACCACCGGGGGACGGGGCGCTCCTCGCTGCTCGACCACCGGGGGCGGGGCGCTCCTCGCTGCTCGACCACCGGCGGGTGCGTGGGTGGCGGGGCTACCGTCGAGACATGCGGGTCGTCGAGCTTCTGCGGTTCCCGGTCAAGTCGCTGCGCGGCGAGGCCCTGGAGCGCGCCGCGATCGACGGCCGCGGCGTGGTCGGTGACCGACAGTGGGCGGTGCGGGACGCCGACGGCAAGCTCGGCAGCGGCAAGTCGACGAAACGGTTCCGCAAGATGGACGGGCTGCTCGACCTCGCGGCGGCGTACGACGGGGCCGCTGGGACGGACGGGCCGGTGATCTCCTTCCCCGACGGCCGGTCCTGGCGCGCGCCCGACCCGGCGCTCGACGCGGCGATGAGCGACCACGTGGGCCGGCCGGTCGTGGTGGCGCGGGAGAGCGACGTCCCCCACCACGACGAGGGGCCGCTGCACCTGGTCACCACCGCCACGCTCGCGGCACTCGGCGCCGACGGGGCGCTGCTGCGCGCCAACCTGGTGGTGGACGTCCCCGGCCTGGAGGCGTTCGCGGAGGACGACTGGACGGGGCGGCGGCTCACCGTCGGCGACGGGCTGGTGCTCGCCGTGCGCGAGCCGATGGAGCGCTGCGTGATGGTCGGCCGGACCGTGCTGCACGAGGTGACCGCGCGCAACGACCGGTGCGCCGGGCTCGTGGTGGACGTGGTCGAGCCGGGCGAGGTCGCGGTCGGCGACGCCGTGCTGCCGGACGCCGCGCGCACCTGATCGGTAGCCTGCGCGCATGCGAGCCGCCCAGGTCATCACGCCCACCGGTCCCCGCGACGTCGAGGTCCGCGACGTCCCCGAGCCGGAGGCCGGCGCCGGCCAGGTGCTGGTCGAGGTGCACAGCGTCGGCATCTCCTTCCCCGACCTGCTGCTGAGCAAGGGCGAGTACCAGCTCAAGCCCGAGCCGCCGTTCACCCTCGGCGTCGACTTCGCCGGCGTCGTGCTCTCCGGGGAGGGCTTCGCGCCCGGTCAGCGGGTCTGCGGCGTCGGCGGCTGGGGCGGTGCGGCCGAGGTGGTCGCGAGCCCGGCCGACTTCACCTTCGCGCTCCCCGACGCCACGTCGTACGACGAGGGCGCGGCGCTGCCGATGAACTACCTGACCGCCGACTTCGCCCTGTACGAGCGCGCCGGGCTGCGCGAGGGGGAGACCGTGCTGGTGCACGGCGCCGCCGGCGGCGTCGGCACCGCCTCCATCCAGGTCGCCCGGGGGATGGGCGCGCGCGTGATCGCGGTCGTCAGCACCGAGGAGAAGGCCCGGGTCGCCAAGGACGCGGGCGCCGACGAGGCCGTGCTGCTCGACGGGTTCAAGGACGCCGCGATGGAGCTCACCGGCGGGACGGGCGTGGACGTGGTGGTCGACGTCGTCGGCGGGGACGCGTTCACCGACTCGCTGCGCGCGCTGGCCCCGCAGGGCCGGCTGCTGGTGGTCGGCTTCGCCGCCGGGCAGGGCATCCCGCAGGTCAAGGTGAACCGGCTGCTGCTCAACAACGTCGACGTCCGCGGCGTCGGCTGGGGCGCCTACGCGATGGCGCGGCCGGGCTACATGCAGGAGCAGTGGCAGCGGCTGGTCCCGATGCTGGAGTCCGGCGTGGTCGCGCCCCCGATCGGCGCGACGTACCCGCTCGAGGAGTTCGGCCGCGCGCTGGTCGACATGGAGGAGCGGCGCACGCTCGGCAAGTCGGTCGTGCGGGTCCGCCCCTGAACCCGTGACGTGGGACTCACCGGGCACCCGGCAGGATGACCCCATGAGCACCCACGACCACGAGCACGACCACGCCGACCGCGACGACGCCGACCTGGCCCGCAAGGCGGGACACATCATCCTCGACGGCATCACCGCCGCCGACGTCGAGAACGAGGACGCGATGGAGATCGCGTTCGGCCGGCTGCTCGAGATCGAGGCCATCGAGGTCACGATGGACGAGGACGAGGGGGAGCTCGAGCTCGACATCTCCCCGCTGATGAACGGCGTGCTGCTCGTCGTCGGCCAGCTGGTCTCCGAGCTCGCCCAGCGCGACGGCACCAGCACCGAGGACGTGCTGGCCCAGATCCGCACCCGCATCGACGGCTGAGACGCGGCGCGGGGCGCCGGCCCTGGGGCGGTGTCCTAGGGTCGGTCCCGTGACGATCCTCGACGACGCCCGCGAGGGCATGGACCCCGACATCCGCCCGCAGGACGACCTGTTCGGCCACGTCAACGGCCGGTGGCTGGAGCAGACCGAGATCCCGAGCGACCGCTCCAGCTGGGGGCCGTTCGTCCAGCTGGCCGACGTCGCCGAGTCCCAGGTGCGCGACATCATCGAGTCTCTGGCGGCCGGGGTCTCGACAAGCTCGACCACCGAGGGCGACTCGAGCGACGACGCGCGCAAGATCGGCGACCTGTTCGCCTCGTTCATGGACACCGAGGCGATCGACCGCCTGGGGTTGCGGCCGGTGCGGCCGCTGATCGACGCGGTCGACGGGCTGCGCGACGTACGCGACCTGGCGGCGTTCCTCGGCGAGTTCGAGCGGGTCGGCGGGCACGGCCTGTTCGGGTCCTACGTCGACACCGACGACCGGAAGTCCGACCGCTACCTCTTCCACCTCGTCCAGGGCGGGCTCGGCCTGCCGGACGAGTCGTACTACCGCGACGAGAAGTTCGCCGAGGTCCGCGAGAAGTACGTCGCCTACCTGACCCGGCTGCTCGCGCTCGCCGAGCACCCCGACCCGGCCGCCGCGGCCGCGACGGTCCTCGCGATCGACACCCGGCTCGCCGCCGGCCACTGGGAGCGCGCGGAGACCCGCGACGTCCAGAAGACCTACAACCTGATGACGCTCGCGGAGCTCAAGGAGCTGTGCCCGGCGTTCGACTGGGACGCCTACGTCACCAACCTCGGCGGCGACGACCAGACCGTCGCGGAGTCCTGCGTCCGGCAGCCGTCGTACCTCGGCCACCTCTCGACGGTGCTCGAGGAGGTGCCGCTCGAGGACTGGAAGCAGTGGATGCTCGTCCACGTGCTGCGCTCGGCCGCGCCGTACCTCACCGACGACTTCGTCGAGACCAACTTCGACTTCTACGGCCGCACCCTCAACGGCACCCCCGAGCTGCGGGCCCGCTGGAAGCGCGGCGTGGCCCTGGTCGAGGGCGCGATCGGCGAGGCGGTCGGCAAGGAGTACGTCGCGCGGCACTTCCCGCCGACGTCCAAGGCGCTGATGGACGACCTCGTCGACCACCTGCTCGAGGCCTACCGTGAGTCGATCGCGGCGCTGGACTGGATGACCGAGGAGACCAAGGCGCGGGCCTACGAGAAGCTCGAGACCTTCCGGCCCAAGATCGGCTACCCCGAGAAGTTCCGCGACTACTCCGGCCTGCAGGTCAGCGCGCACGACCTGCTCGGCAACGTGGCGGCGGCGTCGGCGTTCGAGACCGACCGGCAGCTGGCCAAGATCGGCAGCCCGGTCGACCGCGACGAGTGGTTCATGCTCCCGCAGACCGTCAACGCCTACTACAACCCGGGCACCAACGAGATCTGCTTCCCGGCCGGGATCCTGCAGAAGCCGTTCTTCAGCCCCGACGCCCTGCCGGCGGAGAACTACGGCGGCATCGGCGCGGTCATCGGCCACGAGATCGGCCACGGCTTCGACGACCAGGGCGCGCAGTACGACGGCGACGGCAACCTCAACGACTGGTGGACGCCCGAGGACAAGGCGGCCTTCGAGGTGCGGTCCAAGGCGCTGATCGAGCAGTACGACGGGTTCTCGCCGCGCAGCCTCCCCGGCGAGAAGGTCAACGGGTCGCTGACCGTCGGCGAGAACATCGGCGACCTCGGCGGGCTGACCATCGCGCACCGCGCGTTCCTGATCTCGCAGGGCGGCGACGCCTCGGTCGAGGACCGGCGCCGGCTGTTCATGAACTGGAGCTACGTGTGGCGCACCAAGCGCCGCCCGGAGCAGGAGCGGCAGTACCTCACCATCGACCCGCACTCGCCGCCGGAGTTCCGCGCCAACATCGCGCGCAACCTCGACGAGTTCCACGACGTGTTCGGGACCGCCCCCGGCGACGGGATGTGGCTCGACCCCGAGCAGCGCGTGCGGATCTGGTGACCGGGCTGCCGCTGCGCGGCCGTGACGTCGCGCTGGCCGCGGCGACGGGGGCGCTGGCGCTGGTGGACCCGGTGGCCTGCACCGGCCGGCGGCTGCTGGCCTACCGCCTGGCCATGGCGGCGCTCGTCACCGCGGGCACCTACGACGCCCTCGAGGACCCCGGGCTCGAGCTCTCGCCCCGCACCCGGGTGGGCGTGGCGCTGGCCGCCGGCGGCGGAGCGCTGGCGACGATGGGGCCTGCCGTACGACTCGACGCCCGGATGCAGCGCTGGCTCGCCGCGCACGGCGTACCGGTCCCGCGGTGGGTGCTGGCCGCCTTCGCCACCGGGTCCTTCCTGCTCTCCGCGGTCGCCGAGAATCGGGGCCGCTTGGAAGCGGTGTAATCATGTAAGCATGATGACAACCGAAGCGCTGGAGCGGGTGCGGGGCTGGTTCGCCGGCCGCCTGCCCGAGACCTGGACGACGACCCCCGCGGTCGTCACCGTCGACCGTGAGGAGATCACGGTCCTGCTGACCCTGCCCGACGTGCACGCGCCCGAGGGCGCCTCGGCCGCCGAGGTGGCCGAGACCCGGGCGGGCCGCGCGAAGGCCTTCCGCGAGGAGACCCGCGAGGACCGGATACGGATCGCGCGCGAGGCCGAGCACCGCTACGACCGGAAGGTCTCCTGGGGCGTCCGGATCGGCGAGGGCGAGGAGGAGCACCGCGAGCTGTGGACGCACGTCTCCGCGCCCGTGATGACCCGGCTGCGGCAGCCCGAGCGAGGGGTCCTCGACACCCTGGTCGAGGCCGGGGTGGCCCGGTCGCGCTCCGACGCGCTGGGGTGGTGCGTGCGCCTGGTCGGGCAGCACGAGGGGGACTGGCTCGCCGAGCTGCGGACCGCCATGGAGCAGGTCGCCGACGTGCGCGCCCAGGGGCCGGGCGCCTGACAGGCGGCCCGCGACGGCCCGAGTGCCGCGTTCCACAGCCGCCGACCGCTGCTGCACGCGCTGTCCGGGGTCGCTGGTAGACAGGGCGTCATGACCAGCCCCGCGGACACCGCGACCGACGTACGCCGTCAGGCCGAGGCCCACCTGCGCGCGCTGGTGGGCCGGGACGACGCCGTGCTCCGCGAGGACCAGTGGGCCGCGATCGAGGCGCTCGCGGTGCACCGCCGCCGGTCGCTGGTGGTGCAGCGCACCGGGTGGGGCAAGTCGGCGGTCTACTTCGTGGCCACGCTGCTGCTGCGCGCGGGCGGCGCCGGGCCGACGGTGATCGTCAGCCCGCTGCTGGCCCTGATGCGCAACCAGATCGCGGCCGCCGAGCGCGCCGGCATCCGGGCGGTCACCATCAACTCCACCAACATCGAGGACTGGCAGCCCACCCACGAGGCGATCCGCGCCGGCGAGGTCGACGTCCTGCTGGTCAGCCCCGAGCGGCTCAACAACCCCGGCTTCCGCGACGAGGTGCTGCCCGAGCTGGCGGCCACCTGCGGGCTGCTGGTGGTCGACGAGGCGCACTGCATCTCCGACTGGGGCCACGACTTCCGGCCCGACTACCGCCGGATCCGCACCCTGCTGGGCGACCTGCCCGAGGGCATCCCGGTGCTCGCGACGACGGCGACCGCCAACAGCCGGGTCACCGCCGACGTCGCCGAGCAGCTCGGCAGCACCGGCTCCCTGGGCGACGTGCTGGTGCTCCGCGGCTCGCTCGACCGCGAGTCGCTGCGGCTCGGCGTCGTCCGGCTGCGCACCGCCGAGCAGCGGCTGGCCTGGCTCGCCGACCACCTCGCCGAGCAGCCCGGCTCCGGCATCGTCTACTGCCTCACCGTCGCCGCCACCCAGGAGATCGCCGACTACCTCCGCTCCCGCGGCCACGACGTCGCGGCGTACTCCGGCCAGACCGAGCAGACCGAGCGGCTGGCCCGCGAGGCCGACCTCGCCGCCGGCCGGGTCAAGGCGCTGATCGCGACGTCCGCGCTCGGCATGGGCTTCGACGCGACGCTGGGGTTCGTGGTCAACATGGGCGCCCCGAGCTCGCCGGTCGCCTACTACCAGCAGGTCGGCCGTGCCGGCCGCGGCACCGACGAGGCGGTCGTGGTGCTGCTGCCCGCCCCCGAGGACCGCGACATCTGGGCCTACTTCGCCTCGCTCGCCTTCCCCCGCGAGGAGCTGGTCCGCCAGACCCTCGAGGTGCTCGCCGGCGAGGGCCGGCCGATGAGCACCGCCGCGCTGGAGGCGCACGTCGACCTCAGCCGCAACCGGCTCGAGACGATGCTCAAGGTCCTCGACGTCGACGGCGCCGTACGCCGGGTGCGCGGCGGGTGGGAGTCGACCGGGGAGCCGTGGGCCTACGACGCCGAGCGCTACCAGCGGGTGGCCGAGGCCCGCGAGCGCGAGCAGCAGGCGATGCTCGACTACCTCGACACCGACCGGTGCCGGATGCGGTTCCTGCGCGACCAGCTCGACGACCCCGACGCGGCCGACTGCGGCCGCTGCGACAACTGCGGCGGGCTCCAGCTGTCCACCTCGGTGTCGTCCTCGGCGGTCGAGGAGGCCGGCGCGCGGCTCGCGCGCCCCGGCGTACCCCTGGAGCCGCGCAAGATGTGGCCGACCGCGCTGGCCGGTCTCGGCATCGACTGGAAGGGCCGGATCAAGGAGCCCGCGGCCGAGGGTCGGGTCGTGGCCCGGCTGACCGACCTCGGGTACGGCCAGGCGCTGCGCGACCTGTTCCGGCCGGGGGTCGAGGACGGGCCGGTCCCGGTGCCGCTGGTCAAGGCGGTCGTCGAGGTGCTCGGCGACTGGCAGCCCCGCGTCGACGGGATCGTGCACGTCGAGTCCGCCTCCCGGCCGACGCTGGTCGCCGACCTGGCCGCCGGGCTCTCGCGCTACCTCGGGGTCCCGCTCCTCGGGACCTTCGCGATCGCCGACCCCGACGTGCTCCCCGGCCAGGGGCAGGCCAACTCCGCGCAGCGGGTCGCGGCCGTCGGACGCCGCTTCGACCTGCACGCCGACGTCCCGGCCGGCGCGTCGGTGCTGCTGGTCGACGACCTGGTCGTCACCGGCTGGACCCTCACCGTCGCCGCCCGCGCGCTGCGGGCCGCGGGTGCCGGCGACGTGCTCCCGCTCGCCCTCGCCTCCCAGGCCTGACGCGGAGCGGCGGGACCGGCCGGACGCCGGGGCTGCCCTAGAGTCCGCGCCATGAGCCACCAACCCGCCGGTCCCCCGGTCCCTCGTCCCGCCGCGCCGCTCGACCTGCTCCGTGCCGGCGTCGGGCTCGGGGTCGCCCTGCTCGCGACGGCCGTGGTGCTCTCGACCCTCTACGCCCGGTTCGACGACGAGCTCGACTGGTCCAACTACCTCGTGGGGATCGCGGCGACCCTCGGGCTGCTCGGAGTCGCCGCAGCGGCGTTTCTGCTGGCCCGCGACCAGGACGCGAGCACGGACCTGGTGACCTGGCCGGGGGCGTTCGGTGCCGCCGGCGTCGGCCTGATGGTCGCGGTGGCGCTCGACGACAGCGGCGCGACGGTCTACCTCGCCGGGCTGGCCACTCTCGCGCTGTGCGCGGCCGGTCTCTGGCTGACCCGCCGGGGGCCGTTCGTGGTGGTCGGCGTGCTGGCGCTGTTCGCGGTCTACCTGCAGCTGATGGACGACGTGCTCGACCTGGGCGACGGGGACGACATCGGCGGCATCAAGATCGCGCTGGCCCTGACCTTCTTCGCGGTCGCCGTCACCGCCGCCGGGTGGCTGCTCCCCGCGACCCGGGTGCTCAGCGCCCTGGTCGCCGGCGGCATCACCGTCGCCGGCTTCGCCGTGCTGACCGGGGTGCTGGCGATCAGCAGCGCGCTCACCGCGGTGTTCGGCTCGTTGTCGGCCGGGTTCGACGAGGGCCCGGTCGAGGTCCCGGCCACCGACGGGTTCTCCGACGACGGCTGGACCATCCTGGTGCTGGCGTTCCTGCTCGTGCTCGGCTGGACGGCCCTCGCGGCGCTGACCCGCCACGTCGGCTTCCGGCTGCTCGTGGTCGCGATGGCCGTCACGGTCACCCCGATCGCGACCCGGGTCCTGCTCGTCGACCACCCCACCTGGTGGGGCGTCGTCCTCGGTGCCGTCGGCGGCGCCGTCCTCGTCGCGGTCGGCCTGCGCGCCAAGAAGTCCGCCGACTCGGCGCGAATGTCCGGCTTCTCCACAGGACAGCCTGTGCAGAACCCGGACACAGGCGCCGACTCGGCGGGTGGGGGTGCCGGCTACCCGACGGCCTAGGCTCGCGGCATGCGCGTCGGACTCACCCTGCTCACCGACCAGCCCTGGGCCGAGGCCGCGCCGCGGTGGCGGGCCACCGAGGAGCTGGGGTTCGACCACGCCTGGACCTACGACCACCTCACCTGGGGCGGGCTGCCGGACTCGCCGTGGGCCGGCGCGACGCCGGTCCTCGGCGCGGCCGCGGCGATCACGTCGCGGATCGGCCTCGGGACCCTGGTCTCGGCGCCGAACTTCCGGCACCCCTACCAGCTGTTCCGTGACGCGCAGGCGCTCGAGGACGTCTCCGGCGGGCGGTTCCTGCTCGGCGTCGGCACCGGCGGCGACCTCGACTCCCGCCTGCTGGGCACCGACGAGATGGGCGTCCGGGACCGAGTGGACCGGTTCCAGGAGTTCGTCGGGGTGCTCCGGGCGCTGCGCGACGGCGACCACGTGACCACCGAGGGTCGCTGGTTCTCCACCGCCGACGCCCGGACCCTCCCGGGGCTCGGGCGCACGCCGTACCTCGTCGCGGCCAACGGCCCCCGCTCGCTGCGGTTCGCCGCCCGGCACGGCGACGGCTGGGTGACCACCGGGCCGTACGCCGCCGCGTCGTTCGCGGCGTGGGCCGCCGGGCTCGCGGAGTCGGTGGAGACCTTCGAGACCGCGCTCGCCGACGCGGGGCGCAACCCCGCGACCGTGCCGCGCTACGTGCTCACCGACGACACGCCGCAGCCGTCGCGCCCGGGCCGCTTCGCGCTCTCGAGCGTCGGGTTCTTCGAGGAGGTCGCGGGGCGGGTCGGCGAGCTCGGGTTCACCGACCTGGTGACGCACTGGCCGCGCGCGGAGGCGCCGTACGCCGGGGACGTCGCGGTGCTCGAGGCCGTCGCGGCCGACGTGCTGCCGCGGCTGCAGGGGTAGACGCGCAACTGCAACACGTTCTACTTTGCGCCATGACCCGACCCCTGCGCGTGATCCAGTGGACGACCGGCAACATCGGGCGACGCTCGCTGCACGCGATCCTCGCCCGTCCCGACCTCGAGCTCGTCGGCGTCTACGCCCACGGCGCGGACAAGGTCGGCCGCGACGCCGCCGAGCTGTGCGGCTGGCCGGAGCCGACGGGGGTCACGGCGACCTCCGACGTCGCCGCGCTGCTCGCCCTCGGCGCCGACGCCTGCTGCTACAACCCGCTCTGGCCCGACCTCGACGAGCTCTGCGCGCTGCTCGAGGCCGGGGTGAACGTCTGCACGAGCGCCGCGTGGATCACCGGCGGCAAGCAGTCGCCCGAGGACCTCGACCGGGTGCGCGCCGCGTGCGAGCGGGGCGGGGCGACGATCTTCGGCAGCGGCGCCCACCCCGGGATGACGAACCTGGTCGGCATGGTGCTCAGCGGCTCCTGCGAGCGGGTCGACGAGATCCGGATCACCGAGTCGGTCGACTGCTCGACGTACGAGTCGGCGGGCACCCAGACCGCGATGGGGTTCTCGCAGCGGCCGGACACCCCCGGCCTCGCCGAGAGCGTGCGCCGGGAGTCGGAGGTGTTCGCCGAGTCGGCGGCGATGATGGCCGACGCGCTCGGGGTGACCCTGGACCGGATGACCTTCGACGTGACCTTCACCGAGGCCACCGGCGACACCGACCTGGGCTTCATGACGATCCCGGCCGGCACGGTCGGCGGCGTGATGGGCTACCACCGCGGCTGGGTGGGCGACCGCAACGTGGTCAGCGTCGGGTTCAACTGGACCATGGGCGACCACGTCGTACCGCCCAAGCCGCTCGCGCACGGGCACGTGATCCAGGTCTTCGGGCTCCCCAACATGCGCACGGTCATCCACTGCCTGCCCCCGGCGGACTGGACCGAGGAGGGCTTCATGGGGCTCGGGATGATCTACACGGCGATGCCGGTCACCAACGCGGTGCCGTACGTCGTGGCCGCGCCGCCCGGCATCGTGACGCTGAAGGACCTGCCGCCGGTCACCGGACGCCTCGCGCTGTAGCTGTGGAAAAACCCCGCCGAGTCGGCGCACATGTGCGCCGACTCGACGGGGTTCTCCCCAGGCTGAGCTCGGTCAGTGACCGGCGAGCAGGGTCGGGTCGATGTCGTGCTCGGCCTTCTTGCGGGGCAGGAAGAACGCCGGGATCAGCACGAGCAGCACCATCAGGGTGCCGACCCAGAAGACGCTGCTGAACACGCCGGCCAGGTCGCCGACGGGGTCGGCCGGGCCGATGTCGTTCTTGACGCCGTTGGTGAGCAGCACCGAGAAGATCGCGGTGCCGATCGAGGCCGCGACCTGCTGGATGATGTTCATCAGCGTCGAGCCGCGGGCGATGGTGTGCGCGCGCAGCGTCTGCAGCGCGGCCGACATGATCGGCATCATCGTGGCGCCCATGCCGAGGCCCTGGATGAACAGCGCGAGGCCGAGGAACCAGTACGACGTGCTGTCGTCGAGGGTGGCGTAGAGGCCCAGCCCGATGGTGAGGACGGCGACGCCGGCCATCACGATCTTGCCGGGGCCGATCTTGTCGCTGAGCACGCCGGCGATCGGCATGGTGATCATCGCGCCGATGCCCTGCGGGGCGAGCAGCAGGCCGGCCATCATCGCGGACTCGCCGCGCACGCCCTGGTAGTACTGCGGGAACAGCAGGCTGGCGCCGAAGAACGCGATCGCGAACAGCGTCATCGCGATGACCGCGAAGGTCAGGGTGCGGTTGGCGAAGAGGCGCAGGTCGACCAGCGGGTGGATGTTGCGCCGGCTCAGCGCCCACGGCACGAACGCGGCGATCAGGGCCAGGCCGACGAGCGCGGGCAGCAGCACCTTGGTGGCCGCGATGGTGCCGGTCTCGGGGATCGAGGAGATGCCGTACAGGAACAGCGCGAGGCCGGGGGAGAGCAGGATCATGCCGAGCCAGTCGAAGGACTCCGAGGGGGTCGGGTCGTCGGAGGGCAGGACCTTGTAGGAGTAGACGAGGGCGAGCGCGCCGATCGGGACGTTGATCAGGAAGATCCAGTGCCACGAGGCGTTGTCGATCAGGGCGCCACCGAGGATCGGGCCGGCGATCGGGCCGAGCAGCATCGGGATGCCCATCACGGCCATCACGCGGCCGATCCGCTCCGGGCCGGCGGCCCGGGTCAGGATCGTCATGCCGAGCGGCACCAGCATGCCGCCGCCGAAGCCCTGGAGCACGCGGAAGGCGACCAGCATCTCCAGCGAGGTGGCCACGGCACACAGCGCCGAGCCCGCGGCGAAGAGCACGATGGCCGCGAGGTAGAGCCGCTTGGTGCCGAAGCGGTCGGAGGCCCAGCCGGTCAGCGGGATCACGCTCGCCAGGGCGAGCGTGTAGGCGGTCATCGTCCAGGCGACCTGGGCCGTCGACGCGTCGAACTCGCGCTCGAAGGTCCTCAGGGCGACCGAGACCACCGTGATGTCGAGGATCGACATGATCGCGCCGAGCACCACCACGCCGGCGACCAGCAGGGTGTGCCGGTCGAGCTTGTCGGGGACGGGCGGTTCGGGGCGTTCGGTCTCGGGAGCACTAGTCACTTCACGAGGTTAGGTTCGGCTCCTATCCCGCGCACCTCCTCGCGCCGGTTCTGGACGTGGGATCCGTCACCCCCCGTTGGTCAGGGGGTGGTCAGCGAGCGGACCGCGTCGACGAGGGTGGGGTCGGTGGGCTCGACGCCGGGGCTGAACCGGGCGACGACGGTGCCGTCGGAGGCGAGCAGGAACTTCTCGAAGTTCCACTGGACGTCGCCGGTCTCGCCCTTCTCGTTCGGGACGTCGACCAGGCCGCGGTAGAGCTCGTGGCGGCCCTCGCCGTTCACCTCGACCTTCTCGGTCATGGGGAAGGTGACGCCGTACGTCGCGGAGCAGAACTCGGCGATCTCCTCGGAGCTGCCCGGCTCCTGGCCCAGGAACTGGTTGCACGGCACGCCGACGACGGTGAACCCCGCCTCGGCGTACTTCTCGTGGAGCTGCTCCAGCCCGGCGTACTGGGGGGTGAGGCCGCACTTGCTGGCGACGTTGACCACCAGGGCCGGCCGGCCGCCGGTGATCTCGCGGAGGGTGGCCGGCGTGCCGTCGAGGCGGGCGATCGGGGCGTCGAGGATGCTCATGGGCCGAGGGTAGTGAGCACCTCCCAGAGCGGTGTCGGAGTCCCGGGCTACGGTCGCCCCCGTGAGCTTCGTCCCCGTCTCCGGCCCGGCGACCTTCCGCGCCGCGGAGCCGCCGCGGGAGAGCACGGTCGAGTTCACCGACGGGCGCCGCACGGTCGTGCTGCCCATCCGCGCGGCGCTGCCGGTGCTCACCAAGGCGCAGGCGCGTGAGGACACCCACCCCTCGGTCTCGCTGCTCGCCGGGGCCGCGCTGCTCGGGCTGCGGCTGGTCGCCGGAGGCAAGTTCGAGCCCGCGCCGACCGCCGTGCCGAGCTGGCGGGTGGCCCCCCTGGACGCCGACGACCGCGAGCGGGTGACGCTGCTCGCCGGCAGCCGCGGCGCGGTGGGCCTGGCGCCGGCCGAGGCCGCCGAGCTGGTCCGCGGCGTGCTGGCCGCCGTGGTCGACGCCGTCCCGCGCACCGCCCCGGCGGCGGCCCGCCCCGAGCCCGCGCCCGACTTCCGGGCCCGGCTCCGGCGCCGGATCGAGCAGCACCGCGAGGAGCCGCCCGACCAGCGGCCCCAGCTGGTGTCGGTGTCGCTGCGGGTCGAGGCCGACGAGGAGGAGCTGGTCGCGGACGCGGTCCGGCTGGTGCTGCAGGTCCACGACGAGCAGAACCCGCTCCACGTCGCCGACGCCGCCGTGCTCTGGGCCGAGACGGGGGCGGACGCCGACCACGGGTTCGGCGACCGGGCCCGCACCCACGCCACGATCGCGCTGCGGGCGGCGGCGGAGGCCTGGCCGGTGCTCGACCGGATGCTCGAGCTGCGGGTGCCCGACCAGATCACCCTCGACGGCGACGAGCTGGCCAGCCTGCTCGAGGACGGCGTGGGCGCGCTCCGCGACCGGGGTGTCGACGTGCTGTGGCCGCGCTCCCTCGGCCGCGACCTGACCACCCGTGCCGTGCTCGACCGCGCGCCCGCCGGCCCGCGCGAGGCGCCGCTGCAGACCGGGATGTTCGGTCCCGCCGACGTCTTCGCCTTCAACTGGCAGGTCGCGCTGCACGGCGACCCGCTCACCGACGAGGAGATGGACCAGCTCGCCTCGGCCGCCTCGCCGCTGCTCAAGCTGCGCGGCAGCTGGGCGGTCATCGACCCCGCGGTCGCCCGCCGGGCCCGCAAGCGGCTGGTACGCCGGGTCGGCGCGGGCGAGGCGGTCGCCGCCACCCTCACCGGCACCGCGCTGCTCGCCCCTCCCGGCCAGGAGGCCGAGGAGGCGGAGGTCGTCGTCGGCGCGTCCCTGCTCCAGCTCCGTGAGCGGATCCTGGCCGCCGGTCACGGCGACCCCGTCGAGGTCCCGGCGCGCCTGCGCGCGACGCTGCGCGACTACCAGCGCCAGGGGCTCACCTGGCTGGCCGAGCTCACCGGCCTCGGCCTCGGTGCCTGCCTGGCCGACGACATGGGGCTGGGCAAGACCGTCACGCTGATCGCGCTGCACCTGCACCGGGTCCAGGCGGGCTCGACCGACGGCAGCCGCGCGGTCGGACCCACGCTGGTGGTCTGCCCGGCGAGCCTGCTCGGCAACTGGGAGGCCGAGATCGAGCGGTTCGCCCCGGGCACGCCGGTCCGCCGGTTCCACGGCGGGCAGCGCTCGCTGGAGGGTCTCGACGGCAGCGGCACCCTCGAGGGGTTGGACGGCGGCGGTCCGGGCTTCGTGCTCACCACCTACGGCACCATGCGCGTCTCCCACGAGGAGCTGGCCCGGGTCTCGTGGGACCTCGTGGTCGCCGACGAGGCCCAGCACATCAAGAACGCCCGGTCCTCGACCGCCCGCGCGCTGCGGGCGATCCCGAGCGCGGCGCGGGTCGCGCTCACCGGCACCCCGGTCGAGAACGACCTCAGCGAGCTCTGGGCGATCCTCGACTGGGCCACGCCCGGCCTGCTCGGCAGCCGCAACGCCTTCCGCAAGGTCTGGGCCGCGCCGATCGAGTCCGGGCTCGAGCCGACCAAGGCCAAGCAGTTCGCCGAGCTCGTCGAGCCGTTCCTGCTGCGCCGCCGCAAGTCCGACCCCGGCATCGCGCCCGAGCTGCCCGCCAAGACCGAGACCGACCACCCGCTGCGGCTCACCCGCGAGCAGACCGTGCTCTACGAGGCGTTCGTGCGCGACACCATGGAGCGGATCGAGCGCGCCGACGAGGACGCCCGCCGCGGCCTGGTGCTCGCGCTGCTCACCGGGCTCAAGCAGATCTGCAACCACCCGGCGCACTTCCTCAAGCAGTCCGGCGCGGTGCGGCTGGGCGGCCGCAGCGAGAAGCTCGACCTGCTCGACGAGCTGCTCGCCACCGCGATCTCCGAGGACGGCGCGGTGCTCGTCTTCACCCAGTACGTCGCGATGGCGCGGCTGCTGGAGTCCCACCTCGACCGCTCCGGCGTACCTCACCAGTTGCTGCACGGCGGCACGCCGGTGCGCGAGCGGGAGGCGATGGTGCGGCGGTTCCAGGCGGGGGAGAAGCCGGTGTTCCTGCTCTCACTCAAGGCCGGCGGCACCGGCCTCAACCTCACCCGCGCCGACCACGTCGTCCACGTCGACCGCTGGTGGAACCCCGCCGTCGAGGAGCAGGCGACCGACCGCGCCTACCGGATCGGCCAGACCAAGCCGGTGCAGGTGCACCGGATGATCACCCGCGGCACCATCGAGGAGCGGATCGCCGAGCTGCTGCGCCGCAAGCGGGCGCTCGCCGACGCGGTCCTCGGCCGCGGCGAGGCGGCGCTCACCGAGCTCAGCAACGAGGACCTGCGCGACCTGGTCACCCTGCGGGCGCCGTGACGGCGGCGGCGCCGCGTCACCACGCCCGGCTGCCGCCGCGGCGCTCGGCCCCCCGCGCCCGGAGCTGGTGGGGCAAGGCCTGGGCGCGGGCGGTCGAGGAGTCGGCGTACGCCCAGGAGGACCTGCTCGCCGGGCGCAAGCTGGCCCGTGCCGGGCGGGTCGGCCAGATCACCGTCGACGTCGGCGGCTACCACGCCGCCGTCGAGGACGACCACGGCATGTGGACGGTGGCCGGCGTGCTGCCGGTCCTCGACCCCGGGGCGCGCGAGGCCCTCGTGGAGACGGTCGCGGCCGAGGCCGGCCGGATTGCCGCGCTGCTCGCCGGCGACCTCCCGCACACCCTCGTCGAGCACGCCGAGGAGGCGGGCGTCGAGCTGCTGCCGTACGGCGGGGAGCTCGGCTCGGCCTGCACGTGCGAGGCCTGGACCGACCCCTGCCGCCACGCGCTCGCCGTCCTCCAGCAGCTGGCCTGGCTCGTCGACGACGACCCGTTCGTGCTGCTCCACCTGCGCGGCCTGCCGCGCGAGGAGCTGCTGGCCCGGCTGCACGAGCGGGCGGAGGCCACCCCGGCCCCGCGCCCCGGAGTGGATCCCGGCGTGGGTCCCGAGGAGATCGACGTGGAGAGCGGGCTGGAGGCCGCGCTGCGCGCGGCGCGCGTCCTGGCGGCGCTCGAGGAGGGGCACCCGGTCGACCACCTGTTCTAGGTGGACGCCCGCCCAACGGCGACGGGGCCGGCAGCACCCGAAGGTGCTGCCGGCCCCGCCGGTGGAGCTGACCTGGGTCAGCGGACCACGCGCACCACCTGGCGGGTGGTGGACGCCTTGACCTTCGCGTTGCCGGCGTACCGGACCTTGAGGGTCTTCTTGCCCGGCTTGCCGAGCGTGTCCAGCTTGAGCACGATCCGGCCCTTGGCGTTGACCTTGCCCTTGGCGAGGACCTCGCCGCCCGAGCGGACGACGACCTTGCCGCTCACCGCGGCGGCGGCGGTGACCTGGATGGTCAGACGCGCCCGGGTGCCGGGGGTGATCTTGCCGGGGGCAACCTTGAGGACGGCGACCTTGGACTTGACCTTGGCCGTGTTCGCGGCCGAGACCTTGACCACGACCTCCGAGGAGGTGCCCTCGGCGGTCAGGTCGTCACCGGAGTACGTCGCGGTCACGGGGACCGAGCCGACCTTGGTGAACGGGCCGACCGGGCCGGTGCCCTTGCCGTCGGGACCCAGGTCGATGGTGCCGACCGTGTCGCCGCCGGCCTTGAGCGTGACCGTGCCCGTGGGGGCGCTGCCGAACTCGTTGGTCGCGGTCACCGAGACGGTGGCCGTGGCCGTGTGGCCCTGCTTGAGGCTGGTGGGCGAGACGCTGAGCTCGACCTTCGGCTCGGCCATCTCCGGCTCCCACTCGGGGTCGGCGATCGCCTTGCGGTAGCGCTGGTCCTTGGCGTCGGTCGGGTCGTAGCCCCGCTCGACGTTGTCGACCGAGTCGACGGCGTACCAGAAGATCTTGGTGCCGATCGGCACGCGGATCCGCTCGCCGCCCTCGCGGTCACCAGCGGTCTTCCACTGCTGGGCGTTCGCCGTGGTCGGGGCCGACCCGTCGGTGGTGTAGTAGATCTCCGCCGCCTCGTCGGTCTCGAAGACGAACTCCACGAAGTTCGGGTCGGAGGTCTCGATGAACTCCAGCTTCGACTCGGGACCGGTGACGTCGATGTCCTCGGCCCGGGCGACCCGGAGCAGCTCGATGATGCCGTTGGCGTACTCCTGCGACTCCGGGTGTGCGCCGGGGCCGGTCGGAACCAGCGGCTCGAAGGGCGGCTGGAAGGTGCGGCCGACCTCGAAGCTCCAGCCGTAGAGGCCGTACTTGTACCAGGCGAGGTCACCGGAGTTGCCGGCCGCCGAGTAGAGCACGTCGCTGATCGGGCCGGTGCGCGCCGGGGTCACGGCCATGCCGCGCTCCCGCTTGATCGCGGTCAGGATCCGCTCGGAGGCCTGCCAGAAGTAGGCCTCCTCGCCGACGGTCGGGCGGGGCGAGGTGACTCGGCCCTCGGCCTTGTACGCACCGGGCGCCCACATGAAGTAGTCACCCGAGGAGTGCATGTTCATCGAGTAGCGCATGTTCGGCCGCGCCATCATCCAGTCGACGTTCTGCGCCTCGGGCTCCGAGAGCTCCGAGGGGCCGGCGTACGTGTCGCTGGTGCAGCTGGTCGTCGAGGCACCGGAGTAGCCGTCGTGCGCGCTGTACTCGGTGTGGTTGCGGTTCAGGTCGACACCCCAGCTGTTGCGAGCGGTGGCGTCGTAGTTGCCACCCTTCGCGCAGTGGCGGGTCAGGTTGCGACGCTGCGAGGCGAAGTCGAAGAAGGAGTAGTGGCCACCGTCGGGGTTGATCGACGGCGCGATCCAGATCTCCAGGTTGTCGACCAGCTCGCGGGTCGGCTCGTGCGTGGCGTAGTTGCGCAGCAGGCGCTCCGCGACCTCCACGGTGACCAGCGGCGGCACCCACTCACGGGCGTGCTCCTGGGCGTAGGCGAGGACGCCGGGCTTGGAGCCGTCGCGGGTCTTGCCGATCTTCAGTGCGTAGACCGGGTGCGGGTCACGGGAGACCCAGGCCGGCGCGTTGAGGTTGTCGCTCAGGGCGATCACCGGGGTGGCGCTGACGACGCCGGTCCCGGTCTCCGTGCGGTAGGTGTAGGCGTCGACCAGGGCCGAGGCCGCGGCGTTCCCCTTGATCGCCTCCACCACCTGAGCGGCGGTGGTGGTGATCGCGCCGGCGGCGTCGGTGGCGGCCGAGACGGTCACCTTGGCGCCGTCGACGGTGACGGTCAGCGGGGCGTTCGGCGTGCCCGGGTTGACGATCTGGGCGGTGAGGTCGTTGCCGCCCTCGTGGCCCCACGCGAGGGACTCGATGCCCACGCGGGAGCTGTTGGCGACCGCGGGGGCCGGGTCGAGCCGGCCGGTGACGGTGGTGCCGCCGTTGCGGATCTTGGTGGCGTCCTGGAGCGAGATGCCGACGGTCGGGATGGTCACCGGGGTGGTGGACCCGGTCGGCGTGGCGCTGCCGCTGGGGGCCGTGGCCAGGCCGGTCGTGGCGTTGACGAGCGCGACCGCGACCGCGCCGGCGCTCTGGGCGTTCTGGACCTTGTCGGCCAGGCTGCACTCACCGCGGTCGATCACGGCGATCGCGCCGGTGAGCCCGGTCATCGTGCCGCAGCCCATGCTGGGCGTGGCGGCGGGCCAGGCGGCGTTGGCGGCGGCGCTCACGCGACGCACCGGCACCGCGGCGGGCGTGGTCGTCTCGGTCGGCGCCAGGGCACCGAACGCGCCGCTGGTGGCGGCGGCGTACGGGATCTCGACGCTGCGGCCGTTGATGGTGGTGACGAGCCGGTTGGTCTCCTCCAGCATCGCCTGCGCCTTGCGGCGGTAGCCGCCGGACTTGTTCGGGAGCTCGACGACCTCGGCCAGGTTCGGGTACGTCGACGCGAGCTGGTTGATGCGGCCGTAGAGCTCGGTGGGCACGAGGTACTTCGAGATGAAGTCCTCCTGGTAGCCGGCGCCCTTGAACGGGTCCTGCTCCGTGCCGGTCGGCAGCCAGTCGTTGACCTTGACGATCGCGATGTCGCCGCTGGGGCTGGTGATCTTCACCAGGTCGGGGCGGACGGCGTCGCCGCGCACGTCGACGTCCACGTTGCTCGCGCCGAGGTGGTACATGTACACGCCGGCGTCGACGAACCGGTTGATGGTCTGGGTGCCGCCGGAGCCCAGCGCGGTGCCGGGACCGCTGTCGCGCTCCACGGTCAGCGGGGTGGTCGCGGTCTGGCCGTTGACCCACTTGGCCTCGACGGAGAGCACGCCGGTGCCGAAGCTGGTGTAGTAGTCCGCGCGGATGATCCGGACGTCGGACTGGTCCGCGGGGGTGGAGCCGGGCAGCGGGCGGATGCCCACCGTGGCGCCGCGGGCGGCCTTGCGGTTCTCGGCCTTGTCGGCCGCGATGGTCCACTCGCGCTCGGCGAGGGCCCGGGCGGAGTCCTCGGAGGTGAAGAGCACCTCACCGAACTCGTAGCCGGCCTCGGTGAGCGCCTCGATCTCGCTGTCGGTGACGACGGCGCGGACGGTGATGCCGGCGTCGGTCTGCTCGACACCGTGCTCGAGGTCGACGCCGGTCGCGACCAGGCGGTCCATCTCGGCGGTGTCGGCGAGCAGGACCTCGACGACCATCGCCTCCTCGTCGGAGTGACGGTCGAGCACGACGCCGGGGTTGCCCGGGGCGGCGGTGACGCTAGGACTCTCGGCTACCGCCAAGGCGGCCGAGACCAGCGCGACCGAGCAGGTCAGCGCGAGTCCGCGCGCCGCCCAGCGGCGCCGTCGGAGGGGATGGGACATGTGACTCCTTCACGAGGGGACGCGTCGCGGCACCGCCGTGTGCGGACGCCGGGGCGACCGCCGGAGAAGCAGGGGGAGCGAGGTGTCCGGGGTTGGTCCTTGAAACCAATCAGTTGTCAGACACTCCGTCAATCGTTTCTTAAAACTTGGTCTTTAAGGGTGGAGTGCGGGCACGCCCAGCGCTCCCGCCGCCATCCGGCACAGCAGCGCGTGCATCGGCGCGTCCGGGAGCAGCCCGGAGTGCGGCGTGGAGTTGATCAGGCCGAACGCCGCGTGCGCCATCGCGTGCGCGGTGTCCGCGTCCAGTCCGGGGTGCACGAGGCGGAGCCGGTCGGCCCAGAGGTCGACGTACGCACGTTGCAGGGCGCGGACCTGCTCGCGCGCGGCGACCGGCAGCGACTCCCAGTCGCGGTCCTGCACGACGATCAACGGCCGGTGCCGCAGCGCGAAGTCCGCGTGCCACTCGATCAGCGCCGTGACTGCGGCGGTCGGGTCGGCGGCCCGCGCCGCCCGCGCGCGCCCCACGGCCAGGAGCTCCTCGCTGATCGAGACCAGCATCTCGGCCAGCAGCGCGTCCTTGGAGGGGAAGTGCTTGTAGAGCGCGGGCCCGGAGATCCCGCAGGCGGCGCCCAGGTCGGCGACCGAGACCCCGTGGAACCCGCGCGCCGCGAACAGCTCGGCGGCCGTGGCGAGGATCTGCTCGCGCCGGCTCGGCTGGGGGGTCACGTCCGCGAGGTTAACCCTCCCGCCCTCCCCGACCCGTTGAGTTGGGCCTTCCTTCCGTTCGAGTTGGGCCTTCCTCACGCGCCGGACGTGAGGAAGGCCCAACTGGAGGGTGAGTCAGGCCCAACTCAACGGTGACGGGGTGGTCTCTCGACGCGGGGGGTTAATGATCGCTAACCTCGGGGGGTGACCCAGGACCTGAGGGAGCTCGTCGACGACCTGCGGGAGCGGCTCGCGACCGCCCGGCGGGGCGGCAGCGAGGCCGCGCGCCGCAAGCACACCGACCGCGGCAAGCTGCTGGTGCGGGACCGGGTGGACCGGCTGCTGGACCCGGGCAGCCCGTTCCTGGAGCTGAGCCCGCTGGCCGCCCACGGGATGTACGGCGCCCCGGGGGAGTCGCCGGTCCCCTCCGCGGGCGTGGTCACCGGCATCGGCCGGGTGAGCGGCCGCACCTGCGTGGTGGTCGCCAACGACGCGACCGTCAAGGGCGGCACCTACTACCCGACGACGGTCAAGAAGCACCTGCGCGCGCAGGCGGTGGCCGCCGAGAACCGGCTGCCCTGCGTCTACCTCGTCGACTCCGGCGGCGCGTTCCTGCCGCTCCAGGACGAGGTGTTCCCCGACCGCGAGCACTTCGGCCGGATCTTCTTCAACCAGGCCCAGATGTCGGCGCGCGGCATCCCGCAGGTCGCCGCGGTGATGGGCTCGTGCACCGCCGGCGGCGCCTACGTGCCGGCGATGTCGGACGAGACCGTGATCGTCCGCGACCAGGGCACGATCTTCCTGGGCGGCCCGCCGCTGGTGAAGGCCGCGACCGGCGAGGTCGTCACCGCCGAGGAGCTCGGCGGCGGGGAGGTGCACGCGCGCACCTCCGGCGTCGTCGACCACCTCGCCGAGGACGACGCGCACGCGCTCGCGATCGTCCGGGCCATCGTGGACACGGTCCCGGTCTCGACGGGCGCGCCCTGGGAGGTGCGACCGGTCGAGGAGCCGCTCGAGGACCCCGCGACGCTGTACGACGTGGTGCCGGCCGACACCCGCACGCCGTACGACGTGCGCGAGGTGATCCGCCGGATCGTCGACGGCAGCCGGTTCCAGGAGTTCAAGCAGCTGTACGGCGAGACGCTGGTGACCGGGTTCGCGCACGTGTGGGGCCACCCGGTCGGCATCGTCGCCAACAACGGCATCCTGTTCAGCGAGTCCGCGCTCAAGGGCGCGCACTTCATCGAGCTGTGCAACCAGCGCGGCATCCCGCTGGTCTTCCTGCAGAACATCACCGGCTTCATGGTCGGCCGCGAGTACGAGAACCGCGGCATCGCCCGTGACGGCGCCAAGCTGGTCACCGCGGTCGCGTGCTCGGTCGTCCCGAAGTTCACCGTCGTCATCGGCGGCTCCTTCGGCGCCGGCAACTACGGCATGTGCGGGCGCGCCTACGACCCCCGCTTCCTGTGGATGTGGCCCAACGCCCGGATCTCGGTGATGGGCGGCGAGCAGGCCGCCTCGGTGCTCGCGACCGTCGCCGGCCGGCCCGACGACGAGGACCTCAAGGCGCCGATCCGCGAGCAGTACGAGACCCAGGGGTCGCCGTACTACGCCACCGCCCGGCTCTGGGACGACGGCGTCATCGACCCCGCCGACACCCGCCGGGTGCTCGGCCTGGGGCTGGCGGCCGCCGCGCACGCGCCCGTCCCCCCGCCCTCCTACGGCATCTTCAGGATGTAGTCGTGATCGAGACCCTGCTGATCGCCAACCGCGGCGAGATCGCCCTCCGCGTGATGCGCACCGCCGCCCGGATGGGCATCCGGACCGTCGCCGTCTTCACCGACCTCGACGCCACCGCCCCCCACGTCCGCGCCGCCGACGACGCGCAGCGGGTGGCGAGCTACCTCGACGTCGACGCCGTGGTCGCCGCGGCGGTCGCGGCCGGCGCCGACGCGGTGCACCCCGGCTACGGCTTCCTCTCCGAGCGCGCGGCGTTCGCCCGCGCCGTCACCGAGGCCGGGCTGACCTTCGTCGGCCCCTCGGCCGAGGTGATGGAGCGGATGGGCCGCAAGGACCTCGCCCGCGAGGTCGCGGTGGCCGCGGGCGTGCCCGTCGTGCCCCGGGGCGAGGACGCCGGCTATCCGGTGCTGGTCAAGGCGGCCGCCGGCGGCGGCGGCAAGGGCATGCGGGTCGTCCGGTCCGCCGCCGAGCTCGACGAGGCGCTGGCCGCGGCGCGGCGCGAGGCGACCGGGGCGTTCGGCGACGACACCATGCTGATCGAGAGGTACGTCGAGCGCGGCCGCCACATCGAGGTGCAGGTGCTGGCCGACGCGCACGGCCGCGTGCTCCACCTGTTCGAGCGCGACTGCTCCACCCAGCGCCGGCACCAGAAGGTGCTCGAGGAGGCGCCCGCCCCCACGATCACCCCCGAGGTGCGCGCGCTGGTCACCTCCGCGGCGGTCGCGCTGAGCGAGCACGTCGGCTACGTCAACGCCGGGACCGTGGAGTTCCTGCTCGACCCCGAGGCGAACGGTGGCAGCGGGGAGGCGTACTTCCTCGAGATGAACACCCGCCTCCAGGTCGAGCACCCCGTCACCGAGGCGATCACCGGCCTCGACCTCGTCGAGCTCCAGCTGCGGGTCGCCGCCGGCGAGCCGCTGCCGATCTCCCAGGACGACGTCCGCTGCGAGGGCCACGCCATCGAGGCCCGGGTGTACGCCGAGGACGCGTTCGGCGGCTTCCTGCCGCAGGCCGGGCACGCCTCGATCGTGCGCTGGCCCGCCTCGGCGCGCGTCGACCACGCCCTCGAGCCCGACCAGGTCGTGTCGACGGCGTACGACCCGATGCTGGGGAAGGTCGTCGTGCACGGCCCCGACCGCGAGGCGGCCCGGCGGGCGCTGGTCGAGGCGCTCGACGCGACCGCGATCCTCGGGATCACCACCAACACCGGGTTCCTGCGGGCGCTCGCGGCGAGCGAGGAGTTCCGCGACGCGACCATCGACACCGCCTGGCTGGACACCGCCGAGGTCGCCCCGCCGGACGCCGACCTGCCGCGGCTGCTGGTCGCCTGGGTCTCGGCGATGATCACCGCGGCCGACCGCGGCCACCCGTTCCAAGCCGACGGATTCCGGCTCGGCAGCGCGCCGGCCCCGACGGTCGTCGAGCTGGACCGCGAGGTGGTCGTGGACCGCGCCGCGGGCCAGGGGGAGGGCACCGTCGACGGGGTCCCCGTCCGGCAGCTCTCGGCCGCCGACCACGTCCTCGAGCTGCTCGTGGACGGGCGCCGGGTGCGCGCGGTGGTCAACGTGCAGCGCGACGTGGCGGAGGTCGCCTGGCAGGGGCACCGGTTCGTCTTCACCCGGCCCGACCGGCTCGCCGGCGCCGCCGTCGTCACCGACGGCACCGTCGTCGCGCCGATGCCGGGCACGGTCCTCGAGGTGCGGGTCGGCACCGGCGACGCCGTGGCCGAGGGGGACCCGCTGGGCATGATGGAGGCCATGAAGATGGAGCTCACCCTCCGCGCGCCGTTCGCCGGCACCGTCGCCTCGGTCGACGCCGCCGCCGGGCAGCAGGTGGCGCTCGGCGCCGCGCTGTTCCACGTGGAACCAGCCGGGGAGCTCGCATGAGCCTGCCGATGGTGGTGCCGGAGCCGGGCCTGCCCGAGCGGGTCCGGATCTACGAGGTCGGCCCGCGCGACGGGCTCCAGAACGAGTCGCAGCGGGTGCCGACCGAGGTGAAGGCGGAGTTCGTACGCCGCCTGGTCGCCGCGGGGCTGCCGGTCGTGGAGGCGACCAGCTTCGTGCACCCGCGCTGGGTGCCGCAGCTCGCCGACGCCGCCGACCTGATGACGATGCTCGGCGACGCGGGACGCGACCACCCGGTCCTGGTGCCCAACGAGCGCGGCCTGGACCGGGCCCTGGAGCTGGGGCTGCGGCACGTCGCGATCTTCGGCTCGGCCACCGAGACCTTCGCGCAGCGCAACCTCAACCGGAGCCTGGACGAGCAGCTCGCGATGTTCGAGCCGACGGTGCGCCGCGCCCGCGACGCCGGGCTCGACGTCCGGGCCTACCTCAGCATGTGCTTCGGCGACCCGTGGGAGGGCGCCGTCCCGGTGGACCAGGTGGTCTCCGTCGGCACCCGGCTCCTCGACCTCGGGGCCAGCGAGCTCAGCCTCGGTGACACGATCGGCGTCGGGACGCCCGGCGCGGTGACCGCGCTGGTCGGTGCGTTCGGCGCTTACGGGGTCGGCACCGACCGGCTCGCGATGCACTTCCACGACACCTACGGCCAGGCGCTGGCCAACACCCACGCCGCGCTGCGCGCCGGGGTCACCACGTTCGACGCGAGCGCCGGCGGGCTCGGCGGCTGCCCCTACGCCGAGAGCGCCACCGGCAACCTCGCCACCGAGGACCTGGTCTGGATGCTCACCGGCCTCGGCATCGACCACGGCGTCGACCTCGAGGCGCTCGTGGCGACCAGCGCCTGGATGGCCGGGCAGCTCGGCCGCCCCAGCCCGTCGGCCGTCGTACGCGCGCTGGCACAATCCTCCTCGTGAGTCGTCGTCGGGTCTTCGTGCACATCGGCGCTCCGAAGACCGGCACCACGTACCTGCAGGACCGGCTCTGGCTCAACGCCCGCTCGCTGGCCCAGCACGACGTGCACTTCCCGACCCGCTCGCCGTTCGTGGACCCGGCGCTGTTCCACTTCCGCGCCGCCCTCGACCTGCTCGGCGAGGACTGGGGCGGCCCGCCCGGGCACGCCGTGGGCGCCTGGGACGCCCTGGTCCGGCGCGTCCGGCGGCGCAGCGGCACCGTCGTCATCAGCCACGAGATCCTCGCGCCGGCCACCCAGGACAAGATCGCCAGGCTCAAGCGCGACCTGTCCGACTCCGACCTGCACGTCGTCTACTCCGCGCGCGACCTCGGCCGCCAGGTGCCCGCCGCGTGGCAGGAGAGCATCAAGCAGGGCCGCAAGTGGAGCTACCGCCACTACGTGCGCCGGCTGCAGCGCGGCGACCCCTGGTTCTCCCGCGCCTTCGACCTGCCCAGCGTGCTCTCGTCGTGGTCGGCGGGGCTGCGGCCGGAGAACGTCCACGTGGTCACCGTGCCGCGGCGTACGCCGGCGCCCGCGCCCGGCGACGACCTCTGGGGCCGGTTCTGCACGGCGCTGGGCATCGACCCCGCCTGGGGCCCGGTCGACAGCGCGCGCACCAACCAGTCGCTCGGCAGCGCGGAGGTGCAGCTGCTGCGGCGGCTGAACCGGCGGATGGACCGCAAGACCCGCCGCGAGGCGTCGTACGACGCGCTGATCCGCGAGCTGCTGGCGCACCACGAGCTCGCCGGGCGCTCGAGCACGCCGGTGCGGCTGCCCCCCGCGATGCACCCCTGGGCCGCCGAGCAGGCCGAGCGCTGGATCGAGTGGGTGCAGGCCAGCGGCGTGCACGTCGTCGGCGACCTCGAGGACCTGCGCCCCGAGCCGCCCGACCCCGACGTGCGCTGGGCCAACCCCGACAAGGTGCGCGCCAAGGCGCAGCTGTCGGCCGCGATCGACGCGCTCGCCGCGATGACCCGCGAGGCGGCCCGCCGTACCGACCCCGACCAGCAGCTGGTGGCGAAGGTCCGCATCCAGGCCAAGCGGCTGCGGGAGCAGTGAGCGCGCCGGACGGCGAGCGCCGGGCCTGGGGCTGGCTGGCGCACCTGCGCGACGGCGGCACCACGCCCTGGCGGGAGTGGACCGACGCGGCCGACCAGGGACGTCGGGTGCTGCCCGGCGCCCAGCAGCTGGAGCTGCTGCGCCGCCTCAACCTCGCCGGCCGCCCGCCCGTCGCCCTCGTCGAGCGGGTGCTGACCGCGTCCGCGCCGGGCCGCGGGCGTCCCGACCTCGAGCTGGCCGGGGCGGTCGAGCGGCCGCGGTTCGGCCCGCCGCCGGTCGACCCGGGCGACCTGCCCGCCGACGAGCTGATCCGGGTGGCGACCAGCCTGCTGGCCGACGACCTGGTGGCGGCCGGCGTACCGCCCCGGCGGGTCGAGGGGCCCCGTCGCCCCTGGCGCACGCGGTACCGCCTGGTCGGTGACCCCTGGCTGGCCGACCCCGTACGCGAGGAGCTCGTCGCCCTCGGCCGTCCCCCCGGCGGGCGCGGCGCGGTGGTGCTCGTGCTCGGCGCCGGGCTGGACCGGATGCTCGTCGACGCGTGGACCTCCCGGGCCTTCGACGAGGGCGGGCCGAGCTGGCCGGCCTTCCTCCAGGAGACCGCCGGGCGCCGCCGGGTGCCGGCCCGGGTGGACCTGGTGGACGCGGCCCGCCGCTGGTCGCGCCAGGTCGGTCGGGGCCGGGTGAAGGTGGTCCTCGACCCGGCCGCGCTGCCGCGCCTGGTCGGCGTACGCCGTCCGCTGCCGGCGCCGTTCCCCGTCTCGGCCGACGCCACCGACCTGGCCCGCCGGGTCGGCTCGGTGCTCGGGCTCCTGGTCGTCCCGCCGCGCCGCACGGAGCTGCTGCGGCACACGTTCCTGCCGCGCGTCTCCGCGCTGGGCGGCGCGCCGCTGGTCGTCCCGGACGAGCAGCTGCCCTGGGTGGCGCGGCGGGCCGAGCGGGTGCGCGAGACCCTCCACGCCGATGGCTACCCTGTCGTCGGCGACCTCGACGCGCTGCGGCCGCGGCCGCGGGACGGGGCCGGGGCGCCGGACGACGACGGCGTGCTGGCGCTGGCACTCGAGCTGCTGCTCGAGGACGCCGGACCGGGCGCCGGGGACGACGGGAGGACCGGATGAGCCAGCGCGTGCTGCTCCACGTCGGCACCCCCAAGACCGGCACGTCGTACCTCCAGGACGTGCTGTTCCGCAACCGCCGCCGGCTCGCGTCGGCCGGTATCCTCTACCCGGCCGAGCGGTTCGACGGCCAGTTCCTCGCCGCGCTCGACCTGATGCGGCTGCCCTGGGGCGGCCTGGAGACCGAGGCGATCGGCGCCTGGGACACCCTCGCCGAGGCGGTACGCCGCCACCGCGGCACCGCGATCGTGAGCCACGAGATCCTGGCCACCGCGTCCCGCTCGCAGGTCGGCCGGGCGCTGGACTCGCTCGGGCACGGCGACGGCGCCGAGGTGCACGTCGTCCTCTCGGTCCGCGACCTGGTCCGCCAGATCCCGGCGGAGTGGCAGGAGAACGTCAAGCACCGCAGCGCGATCAGCTACGCCCGGTTCCTCGACCAGATCCGCGACCCCGCCCGCGAGAGCCGGATCGCGACCTGGTTCTGGGGGGTCCAGGAGGTCCCCGACATCCTCGACCGGTGGGGCCACGAGCTGCCGCCGGAGCGGATCCACCTGGTCACCGTGCCGCCGCCGGGCGGCGCGCCCGAGCTGCTGTGGACGCGGTTCAGCCACGCGCTGGGCCTGGACGGGATCGACCTCGACCTCGAGGCCGAGCGCGCGAACCCCTCGCTCGGCGTCCCCGAGACCGCGCTGCTGCGGCGGATCAACCGCGCCGTGAACCCGGTGCTGGACCCGCCCGACTACCGCCCGCTGGTCCGCGAGCTGCTCGCCCACCAGACCCTCTCGCACCGCACCGGCTCGCCCCGGCTGGCGCTGCCGCCCGACGTCCACCCGTGGGCGCGGGAGGTGCAGGAGGCCTGGGTCGAGGAGATCCGCACCCGGGGGTACGACGTGGTCGGCGACCTGGGCGACCTCGCCGGGCCGCCGCCGGCCGCGACCTGGGCCGACCCGGACTCGCCGTCGGAGCGGCAGGTGGCCGGCGCGGCCGTCGACGCGATCAAGGCGCTGCTGCTGGAGAACGCCCGGCTGCGCCAGGTCGAGGCGCGGCTCGCCGGTGAGCTCGACGAGGCGCACCGCGAGCTCGAGCGGTCCTACCTGCGCCCGACGTACCGGCTCCGGGCCAAGGTGGTGCGGCGGCTGCAGTCCGGGCGCGCCGGCCGCGGGCTGCTGCAGGCCTACCGCTTGGCGCGGGGCAGGAGCTCGCGCTCGGCGTAGCGGCCGATCCGCCAGGTGGCGTAGCCGTCGGCGCCGAGCCCGACGATGCCGCCCACCACCGGCACCCGCCGGCCCACGGTGACCGCGAGGCGCTTGCCCGCGACCTTCTGGATCAGCTCGGAGGCGACCTCCGCGTGGATCACCTGGTCGAGCGCGCTGTCGTGGTGCGGCGCGGTCGCCAGCGCCATCGGGGGCGCCGGCAGGCTGCGGCGCTTGACCAGCTTGTCGACGCTCTCCTCGCCGAGCAGGCAGGTGAGGATCGCGTTGCGCACCCGCGGGTCGTCGATGTCGTAGCCGCGCAGGTGCGCGATCCCGGCGATCATCCGGCACTGCACCAGCGCCAGCCCGGTGATGTTGGCGGGGATCGTCACGGCGGCGGTCACGACGCCGCCGATGTTGGTGACGAAGCCCTGCGCCCCGGCGTACCGCACGTGGTTCTCGATCAGCTCGTGGATCGCCTTGTCGACGTCGCCGCCCTGCTCCCGGAGCTGGGCCTCGGCCGCCTTCGCCGCCGCGGGCAGCGGACCGACCCCGAGGATCGCGCGGTTCAGCGCCTCGCGGACGAAGGACGACGCCAGGCCCGGCGCCAGCGAGACCGCGCGCGGGGCGAGCTGCCGGCCGACGGTGCCGGTGACCCTGGACCTGATGCTCATGCCCTGATCCTACGGACGGGCCGATGGCCTAGTTTCGTGTCGTGCCCTCAGACCCGCCGCCGACGCCCTGGCGGTTCCCGGCCGCCGACGCGCTGGACGACGACGACCTCGTGGCGATAGGCGCCGACCTGGAGCCGGGGACGCTCCTCGCGGCGTACCGCTCGGGCCTCTTCCCGATGCCGTCCGGACGGCGCGGCGACCCGGTGTACTGGTTCAGCCCCGACCCCCGTGGCGTGCTCCCGCTCGACGGGCTGCGGGTCTCCCGGTCGCTGCGCCGCTCGGCGCGCGAGCTGGAGGTGCGCGTCGACACGGCGTTCGCCGAGGTCGTCGCCGCCTGTGCCGACCCGCGGCGCGAGGGCGCCTGGATCGACCGCGACATCCGGGCGGCGTACACGCGCCTGCACGAGCTGGGCTGGGCGCACTCGGTGGAGGCCTGGCGCGGGGACCGGCTGGTCGGCGGGCTGTACGGCGTGGCGATCGGCGGGCTGTTCGCCGGGGAGTCGATGTTCCACCGCGAGACCGACGCCTCGAAGGTGGCGCTGGTGGGCCTGGTCGCGCTGCTGCGCGACGAGCACGCCGACGAGCGACTGCTCGACGTGCAGTGGCAGACGCCCCACCTCGCCTCGCTCGGCGTCGTCGAGGTCCCGCGGCCGGCGTACCTCGTCCGGCTGGCCACCGCCCTGGACCTGCCGCTGCCGGCGGCGTTCAGCGGCTGAGGCCGGTACGCCGCCGGAAGTGCGGACTCAGACGACCTTCGGCGGCTGGCCGTTCTCGCTGACCATCGGCCGCTGGGCGTCGGCCCAGTCGATCATCCCGCCCTCGAGGTTGACCGCGTCGATGCCCTGCTGGACGAGGTAGCCGACGGCCTGCGCGGACCGGCCGCCGACCTTGCAGATCACGAGCAGCTGGGTGGTGGGCAGGTCGCCGAGGCGCTGCGGGAGGTCCATCAGCGGGATGTGCACAGCGCCCTCGATGTGGCCGTGCTGCCACTCGATGTCCTCGCGGACGTCGAGCACGGTCAGTCCCTCCGGCAGGGGGTCGGGGACGCCGTCGATCGAGACGGTGGGGATCACGGGTGCCTCGCTTGGGTCGGGGAAGTGGTCGTCGGACCGGTCCAGCATCCTCCCGGCCCCCGGGCGATCGGAACCCTGGTCCTGGGAATATACCCCCCTGGGGTACTGGTTGGGATGATTCCCAGCACCGACGTCCAGGGAGCACCCGATGTCCGAGACGCAGCACCACCCCAGCCACCACCACGACGCCGCGGGCGGGCTGCGTCCGATGGCGCTGAGCGCCACCCTGCACTGCCTCACCGGGTGCGCCATCGGCGAGATCCTCGGGCTGGTGATCGGCACCGCCCTGGGCCTGAGCTCCGGCTGGACCGTCGTGCTGGCCGTGGCCCTCGCCTTCCTGTTCGGCTACACGCTCTCCACCCTGCCGCTGCTCCGCGCCGGCCTCGGCCTGGCGACCGCCGCGGGCGTGGTGCTGGCCGCCGACACGCTGTCGATCCTGGTCATGGAGGTCGTCGACAACGCGGTCATGGCCCTGATCCCGGGGGCGATGGACGCCGGGCTGGTCAACCCGGTCTTCTGGGTCGGCATGGCGCTCGCGCTCACCGCGGCGTTCGTGGCGGCGTACCCGGTGAACCTCGCCCTGCTGCGGCGCGGGAAGGGGCACGCGCTGACGCACGGCTACCACCAGGCGGGCGAGCCCGTCACCGGCGCGCGGCGGTACGTCCCCGCGCTGCCGACGCCGGTCCTCGCCGCCGCGGTGGCGGCGTTCCTGCTCGGCGGGCTGGTCGTCTCGCTCGCCGAGCGGCTCACTTGAGCAGGCGGCTCATCCGGCGGTCGGCGAGCGGCTTGCCACCGGTCTGGCAGGTGGGGCAGTACTGCAGCGAGGAGTCGGCGAAGGAGACCTCGCGGACGGTGTCGCCGCAGACCGGGCAGGGCTGGCCGGTCCGGCCGTGCACCGCGAGGTGGGACTTCTTCTCGCCCTTGAGCTCGCTGGCGGCCAGCCCGCGGGACCGGTCGACGGCGGCGCCGACGGTGTCGCGGATCGCGGCGTACAGGACCGCGAGGTCGTCGTCGGTGATGCTGGAGGCCGGCTTGTACGGCGACATCCGCGCCGCGTGCAGGATCTCGTCGGAGTAGGCGTTGCCGATGCCGGCGATGGTGCCCTGGTGGCGCAGCACGCCCTTGACCTGCTTGCGGCCCTCCCGCTCGAGGATCCCGCGCAGCACCGCCGGGGTGAAGTCGTCGGTGAGCGGGTCGGGGCCGAGCGAGGCGATGCCGGGTACGTCGAGCGGGTCGCGCACGACGTACATCGCCAGGCTCTTGCGGGTGCCGGCCTCGGTGATGTCCAGGCCGGACTGGTCGTCGAGGACGATCCGCACCGCGAGCGTCGACTTGGTGCTCGGCTTCGGCGGGATCGTCGGCACCTCGTCGCGCCAGCGCACCCACCCGGCGCGCGCCAGGTGCAGCACCAGGTGCAGCCCGGAGGCGTCGAGGTCGAGGAACTTGCCGTGCCGGGTCACGTCGCCGACGAGGGTGCCCTCGAGCGCGGAGAGCGGCGGGTCGAAGGTCTTCAGCGCACTGAACGCCGCGACGTGGACCTTGGTGATCGCACGGTCGGCGAGCCGGCTCCTCAGGTCGAGGGCCAGCGCCTCCACCTCGGGCAGCTCGGGCACGCGTCCGAGTGTAGGTCCGGACGGGGGCTCCCGGCGGGGGAGAACCGGTGACAGACCGGCGCGCAGCGGCGCATGATGAGCCATGCCCGCCGTACGCCCGCTGCCGCAGCTGGGGTCGATCTTCCTCGACGCCCGCGGCGAGGACCGTGCCCTGCGGGTCTCCTGGCACCACGAGTCCGGCCTGGTCGTGGTCTCGCTGTGGCGCGAGAACGTGTGCGCCGGCTCGTTCCGGCTCACGGTCGACGAGGTGCCCGACCTGATCGACCTGCTCCGCAGCGGGCTCGACCGGGCGTACGACGCGGCGCTGGGCGAGCGCGAGGACCCCGGAGACGACCGCGCCGACACGGCGCCGCTCTACGGAATCGGCTAGACACGCCGATACCGTCCTCGCGTGGACCCGATCCGGAACCCCTACGCGCCCGGCGCCGGCCAGCGTCCGCCCGAGCTCGCCGGCCGTGACGAGCAGCTCGCCGCCTTCGACGTGGTGCTGGAGCGGGTCGCCCGCGGCCGCCCGGAGCGCTCGCTGGTGCTGACCGGGCTGCGCGGCGTCGGCAAGACCGTGCTGCTCAACGCGCTGCGCTCCCAGGCGGTCCGCAAGGGCTGGGGCACCGGCAAGCTCGAGGCGCGCCCCGACCAGCGGCTGCGCCGGCCGCTCTCCTCCGCGCTGCACCAGGCGGTCCGCGAGCTCGGCCACCCGCAGGCCGACGAGGCCGCGCACGTGCTGGGGGTGATCCGCTCCTTCGCCCAGCGCGAGGCCGGGCCGTCGGCCAAGCTCCGCGACCAGTGGAGCCCCGGCATCGACGCGCCGCCCGTCCGCGGCCGCGCGGACTCCGGGGACGTCGAGATCGACCTGGTCGAGCTGCTCACCGACGTGGGCGGGCTGGCGGCCGACGTCGGCAAGGGCGTCGCGGTCTTCCTCGACGAGATGCAGGACGTCGGCGCCGACGACGTCTCCGCCCTGTGCGCGGCCTGCCACGAGCTCAGCCAGTCCGGCCTGCCGGTGATCGTCGTCGGCGCCGGGCTGCCGCACCTGCCCGCAGTGCTCTCGGCGAGCAAGTCCTACTCCGAGCGGCTCTTCTCCTACCAGCGCATCGACCGGCTCTCCCGCGACGAGGCGGACCGGGCGCTGACCTCGCCCGCGGCCGAGGAGGACGCGGCGTACACCCCCGACGCGCTGGCCGCGATGTACGACGCGACCAGCGGCTACCCGTACTTCATCCAGGCCTACGGCAAGGCGGCCTGGGACGTCGCGCCGCGCAGCCCGATCACCGTCGAGGACGTCGCGGTCGCCGCGCCGGAGGCGGAGCGGGAGCTCGCGGTCGGGTTCTTCGGGTCGCGCTACGAGCGGGCGACGCCGGGGGAGCGGGAGTACCTCGTCGCGATGGCCGACGCCGCCGGCGCGGACGCCGACCCGGTCGGCTCGGTGGGCACCGCGGAGGTCGCCGCCGTGCTCGGCAAGAAGCCGCAGTCGCTCTCGCCGGCGCGCGACTCGCTGCTCAAGAAGGGCCTGGTCTACTCCGGCGAGCGGGGGAAGGTCGCCTTCACCGTCCCGCACTTCGGCACCTTCCTGCGCTCGCGCCAGGCCTGACCGCACGACCGGCGTACGGCGGGGTCCGGGGGGCCGTATAGGTTCCGGGGCATGGCGAAGAAGTCCCGCACCAAGGCCCGTGACCTCAAGGAGAGCACCGCTCCCCTCGGCGACGGCGAGGTCGGCCCGCGCCAGCCCTGCCCGTGCGGCTCCGGCAAGCGCTACAAGGCCTGCCACGGCGCGCCGGGCGGCGCGGCGACGGCGTACGTCAGCCGGCCCTTCGAGGGCCTGCCGTCGGAGTGCGACGTGGTCGCGCTCCGCGAGCTGGTGCCGGCCGCGACCGCTCCCCTGACGCTGCGCGACGGCGACCGCAAGGTCGTGCTCTGCTCGCTGCTGCCGATGGCCGCGCCCGCGATGGTGCGCGACAGCGGCGAGGTGTGGCTGGGGCTGCAGGTGCAGCACGCGTTCGGCGACCCGTCGCGCGACCTGGGCGCGGTGCTGACCCTCGCGCTCGAGCAGGCCGAGCGCGGCGAGGCCGGCATCGTCGGGCTCACCAGCGACCCGGGCCCCGGCCCGCGGCTCCAGGACCTGGTGACCGGCGACTCCCTGGACGTGACCGTCCACGCCGGCTTCGACTACTGGATCGCCGACGTCGAGGACCAGGACGGCATGGAGGCCGCGCTCGAGCAGGCCAACGACTCGGTCAACCCCACCGAGCGGCTCACGTCGGTCGAGGCGGCGTACTGGACCAACGTCGGCCCCAAGGAGCACCTGCGCTGGGTGATGCCCGAGCCCGAGGACCAGCTGCTCGACGCCCTCGCCCGGCTGCACGCGGCCGGCAAGGACGTGCTGGTGCCCGACTCGCGCCTGGTCGGCATGTTCCGCGCCCACGGCCTGCTGGCGCCGGTCTGGGACCTGCCGGTCGGCACCGGCGCGGCCGCGCTCGAGGAGCCGGCGGCGGCGTTCGCGGCCGACCTCGCCGAGGCGCTCGCGGACACCTCCGACCTGACCACCGAGCAGCGCGCGGCCCGGTCGGGCCTGGCCAACCGTCAGGTCACGATCCGCTGACCTCGCCGGCCCCGCTGCGGCGCAGCACCCACGGCCGCAGCCGGGCGTAGCCCTTGACCGAGGTCCGGCGCAGCCGCCGGAAGGAGTACGACGGGGTGTCGCTGTCGGTCGCCTCGTCGGACTCGACGAGGCCCGAGAGGGCCTCGTAGGCGCCGCGGTCGACCAGCACCGAGCACGGCCGCGCGACCGAGGTGAGCCGCGAGGCGATGTTGACGACCTCGCCGAAGACGTCGCCGAGGCGGCTGACCACCTCGCCGTACGCCAGCCCGGCGCGGACCTGCGGGAACTCGTCGTCCGGGTCGGCCCCGCGCGCGGTCATCGCCAGCGCGATCTCGGCGGCCGCGAGCGGGTCGTCGGCGACGAAGAGCACCTCGTCGCCGATGTTCTTGATGACCCGGCCGCCGTGGTCGGCGACGACGCCGGTGGTGGCGTCCTCGAAGCGCTCGATCCAGCCGACCAGCTCGGCCTCGCTGAGCGACTTGCTGTGCGAGGTGTAGCCGACGATGTCGACGAAGCAGACCGCGAGCTGGGTGGCGGGCGAGCCGATCGAGTCGACGGCGAGCGTGCGGCTGGCGGCGGAGGCGAGGTGCCGGCGCCAGACGTAGGCCTGCAGCGACTCGACCCGGGGCAGCACCTGCTCGGCCAGCTCGGTCAGCTGGGCGACGGGGTCGTCGGCCTCGAGCGCGACGTCGGTGAGCAGCGTCGTCTGCCACTCGGCGAGGCGGGCGTAGCTGCGCCCCCACGTCCGCACCAGCGCGGCCTGCCGATCGGTGCTGAGGATGCCGAGCTCCATCAGCTCGCTGCTGTGCACCAGCGCCTGGACGTCGGCGGGGGTGAAGGCGACGTCCTCGTCGGCGGCGTGCGGGAAGCCGAGCAGGCGCCAGAGCTGCTCGGCGACCGGGAGGGGCACGCCGGCCTTCTCGGCGACCTGCACGCGGGTCAGGCTGGGCTGCTCGCCCAGCAGGAACTCCTCGACCGCCTCGAGCGCGCCGCTGAGGTCGGGGGAGCCGGGCTCCCGGTCGGGGTGGTCGTTCACCCGAGCCGCGACTCGGCCACCTCGTCGAGCGCGGTGCGGAAGGACGGCATCTCCTCGCACAGCTCCCGCACCGCCTCGGCGGTGAGGTGCACCAGCTCCAGGGGGGTGAGCGCGACGACCGTCGCGGTGCGCAGCCGGTGGCCGACGATCGCGGCCTCCCCGACGATGTCGCCCGCGCCGAGCTGGGCGATCTCGTCGCCGCCGCGGCGTACCGACACCGTGCCGTCGAGCAGGATGTACGCCTTGTCGCCCGGGGTCTTCTCCCAGATCGGCGACCAGCCCTCGGGCACGGTGACGTGCGTGCCGGCCGCGCTGATCCGCGCGACCTCCTGGGGGCTGAACGCGTCGAAGAAGGAGGCCGTCATGCCGCGGGATCCTTCCGGAACCGGGGGTGCGGTGTCCACAATCGGTGTCGCTGCCGACCCTGCCGGGCGCCGATCAGTCCGGCAGCGGGGCGCGGGAGATCGGGCAGCTCATGCAACGCGGGCCGCCGCGGCCGGAGCCGAGCTCGGACCCGGCGATGCGGACCACCTCGATGCCGGCGTGCTCGAGCCGGTCGTTGGTCTCGTCGTTGCGCTCGTAGGCGACCGCGACCCGCGGCGCGAGGGCGAGGGTGTTGTTGCCGTCGTCCCACTGCTCGCGCTCGGCGGTGACCGGGTCGAGGCCGGTGTCGATCTGGTGGAGCGTGTCGATCTGCATCGCCTTGGCGGCGGCGACCAGGAACGGCTCGGCGTCCGCGACCTGGAGGGTGAGCTCGCTGTCGTCTGCGGCGTCCTGGCCCAGCGTGACGGCGTACGCCCGGAGGGAGTCGGCGACGTTGGGGTACATCACGATCTTGTCGACGTCGACCATCGTGCAGACGGTGTCGAGGTGCATGGTCGCCCGCTCCTGGGCGATCGGCACGGCGAGCACGGTGTGCGCGAGGCCGGCGTGGAAGACCTGGCGCGCGAGCCGCTCGACGCCGGCGGGCGTCGTACGCTCGCCCACGCCGACGGCGATGACGCCCGGCGCGAGCAGCAGCACGTCGCCGCCCTCGACGTGCTCGCTGTGCCAGCCGTGGATCTTGCGGGTGCCGCGGAAGCGCGGGTGCTCGGTGTAGATCAGCTCGGTCAGCTGGGTCTCGCGCTTGCGCGCCGGCATCGAGAGCGAGGTGACCGCGACACGGTCCTGGATCCAGACGCTGGAGTCGCGGGTGAACAGCAGGTTGGGCAGCGGGTCGACGAGGAAGTCGTGCGGGTCGAGCAGCGAGGTGACCAGGCCGAACCCGCCGCGCACCTCGTCGTTGCGGATGCCGGCGGTGAGGTAGCCGGTCAGCTCCTCCGGCGAGGCGTCCCGCAGGAACCGCGCGAGGTACTGGCGCATCGTGTCGCCGAGGTGCAGCCCGGACAGCGCCGCGGTGATCGCGTGCAGGCGCGCGCCCTCGTCCGCGAGGGTCTCGGTGAGCAGCTCGGTGAGGTAGAGCACCTCGACGTCGCGCTCCCGCAGCGCCGCTGCGAATGCGTCGTGCTCGTCCTGGGCACGGGAGACCCACGGGATCCCGTCGAACAGCAGCCGGTCGTTGTTGCGCGGCGTCAGCCGCTTCAGCTCGTTGCCCGGACGGTGGAGCATCACCGTCTGCAGCCGGCCGACCTCGCTGCTCGCGCCGTGCTCCGCACTCGTGGTCGTCATGCGGGTGACTGTAGTGGTCGGCGCGGATTGTCTGACAATCCGCGCGCCAGCCGGGGTACGTACCGCTGCCGCCACGAAACTCACGCCTGGACGACGAAGGTTCATCGTCCAGGCGTGAGGTTCATCGGCCGGCCGATGAAACTCCCGGCCTCACCGCACCAGCTCGGCGACCACCAGCGCGAGCAGCACCAGGCAGACCGAGCCGCCGAGGTAGAAGAGCACGTGCAGCTTGACGCGCTGCATCAGCCAGCGGCCGGCGAGGACGGCGAGGCCGCTGACGGCGAGGAGGGCGCCGAGGGCGCCGAGCCAGACCGAGAACGGCGACTCGTAGCGGGCGACCAGCGTGATCGTCAGCAGCTGGGACAGGTCGCCCCACTCGGCGGCGAAGAGCACGAGGAACGACGCGAGGACGGCGCGCCAGCCGTGCGCGGGCTTGGCCTTCTCGGCGAACTCCGCGCCGTCGTCGGCCTCCTGGTCGCGCTGGTGGCTGCGCGCCTCGCGGAACAGCAGCAGCGCGCCGACACCGAACAGCACCGCCGCCGCGACCTTGACGATGTCCTCGGGCAGGAAGGAGACCGCCTGCCCGACCAGCACGGCGACCGTCGTCTGCACGGCGAACGCCAGGCCGACGCCGAGCCAGACCAGCACCGGGCGGTAGCGGGTCGCGAGCACCAGCGTCGCGAGGAACGTCTTGTCGGGCAGCTCGACGAGGAAGATCGCCCCGAAGGTGAGGGCGACCGCGGCGAGGTCGATCATGCGTGCTCCGTCCGGTACGCCGCGCGCGCGTCCGCCAGCACGTCGCCGACGGGGCGACCGAGGGCGGCGGCGGCGCGGGCCACGTCGTCGTACTCCGGCTGGGCGGTGACCACCCGGCCGTCGTGGCGGGCCACCTTCACCGCCACCGCCTGGCCGGCGATGGTCACGGTGACCATCTCACGCGCCAGGGCGCGCTTGGTGACGAGGTGCTCGCGCAGCCCGATCGTCGTGGTCTCCCGGAACACCACGTCGCGCACGGCGGCCGCCCGCGACGGGACCACCAGCACGTGCAGCGTGTGTGCGGGGCGGCCCTTCTTCATGAGGATGGGCGTCAGCCAGGCGTCCGCCGCCCCCGCGGCGAGGAGCGCGTCGAGCACCGCCGGCCACAGCCGCGGGTCGAGGTCGTCGACGTTGGCCTCGATCACCAGCTCCTCGGTGGTGGCACCCTCCGCGGCGCCCACGAGCAGCCGCAGCACGTTGGCGTGCCCCTCGGGGTCGCGGCCGCCGGCGCCGACGCCGACCTCGCGGGTGACCATCAGTGGCTGCGGTCCCCACGCGGTCGCGACCGTGGTGAGCAGCGCCGCGCCGGTGGGGGTGCACAGCTCCATCGCGGGCGCGCCCTCCGGGCCGGCGTACGACGGGACGCCGCGCAGCAGCTCCGCGACGGCCGGCGGCGGCACCGGCAGCACGCCATGCGCCGCGCGGACCGACCCGGACCCGACCGCGACCGGGCTCACCACGACCGAGGCGGCGTCGAGGTGCACCAGCCCGGCGGCGACGCCCACGACGTCCGCGATCGCGTCGAGCGCGCCGACCTCGTGGAAGTGCACGTCCTCGGGGGGTACGCCGTGCACCGCGCCCTCCGCGGTCGCGAGCCGTGCGAAGACCCGCTCGGCCAGGGTGCGCACCGCGTCGTCCAGCGGTGCCGCGGCGAGCAGCGCGCTCACCTCGCGCCAGGTGCGGTGCTGGTGCGACTCGGGGACGTCCACGTGGCAGCGCGTCGCCGCGAGACCGCCGCGGGTCACCTGCTCGACCGCGAGCGCGACCGGCTCGGGGGAGACCGCGTCCACGGCGGACTGCAGCACCTCGAGGGGTACGCCGGCGCCGAGCAGCGCGCCGAGGAGCATGTCGCCGCTGGCCCCGGAGGACGCGTCGACCCAGAGGGTCCCGCTCATCGGGCGGTCTGCCGGGCGACGCGGGCGGCGAACACGCCCGCGCCGTACCCGTTGTCGATGTTGACCACCGTGACGCCGGGCGCGCACGAGTTGAGCATCCCGAGCAGGGCGGCGACGCCGCCGAACGAGGCGCCGTACCCGACGCTGGTCGGCACCGCCACGAGCGGGACGCCGGTCAGGCCGCCGACCACCGAGGGCAGCGCGCCCTCCATGCCGGCGACGACCACGAGGCAGTCGGCCGCGGCGAGCCGGTCGCGGACGGCGAGCACCCGGTGCAGGCCGGCCACGCCGACGTCCTCGATCCGGTCCACCGCGCTGCCGTGCACCCGGACCGCCAGCGCGGCCTCGGCGGCGACGGGGGAGTCCGAGGTGCCGGCGCTGATCACCGCGACGGTGCCGGTGGCCTGCGGGAGCGGCCCGAGGGTGGCCGCGCGGGCGACCGGGTCGAGCGTGGCGTCGGGGAGCTCGCGGCCGACCAGCGCCATCGACTCCGGGGAGAGCCGGGTCGCGAGCACCGCGCGGTCGGGGTGCCGCGCGTGCAGGGTGCGCAGGATCGCGACCACCTGGTCGGGCGTCTTGCCCTCGCCGTACACGACCTCGGGGTCGCCGGTGCGCGCCGCGCGGTCGACGTCGACGCGGGCGAAGCCGAGGTCCGCGGTGCGCGGGTCGGCCGGGTCGGCCGGGTCGTCCAGGGGGTCCACAGCGATGAAACTACTCAGGCCCGGAACGCGTCGGCCGGGTAGACCCCGAGCACCTTGACGTCGGTGGTGAAGAACCGCAGCTCCTCGAGCGCCCGCGCGAGCCCCGGGTCGGAGGGGTGCCCGTCGACCTCGGCGAGGAACTGGGTGGCGGTGAACTGCCCGCCGACCATGTAGCTCTCGAGCTTGGTCATGTTCACGCCGTTGGTCGCGAACCCGCCGAGCGCCTTGTACAGCGCGGCCGGCAGGTTGCGGACGTTGAAGATGAAGCTGGTGACGACCGGGCCGCTGCCCGGCTCGGCCTCGACGAGCTCGCGGGAGAGGACGACGAAGCGCGTGGTGTTGTGCTCCTCGTCCTCGACGTCCTCGGCGAGGATCTCCAGGCCGTAGATGCCGGCGGCGAGCGGCGGCGAGATCGCCGCCTGCGTCGGGTCGCCCATCTCGGCCACCTCGCGGGCGGCGCCCGCGGTGTCGCCGGAGATCACCGGGCGCAGGCCGTGCTCCCGGATCACCTTGCGGCACTGGCCCAGCGCGTGCACGTGGCTGTGCACGGTGGTGATCGCGTCGAGCGACGCGCCCGGCACCCCCATCAGGTGGAAGCGGATCCGCAGGAAGTGCTCGGCGATGATGTGCAGCCCCGAGTCGGGCAGGAAGTGGTGGATGTCGGCCACCCGGCCGGCGATCGAGTTGTCGATCGGGATCATCGCCAGGTCCGCCTCGCCGGCCTCGACGGCGGCGAAGACGTCCTCGAACGACGCGCACGGCACCGACTCCAGGTCGGGGTAGTGCTGGGCGCACACCTGGTGGGAGTTGGCGCCGGGCTCGCCCTGGTAGGCGATGCGTCGCAGTTCGGTCACCCGCAGAGTTTAGGGTCGGCGGGTGTTGGCTCTCGTGGTGTGCTCGCTGGTCGTCGCCCTGGTCGCGGTGGGGTTCTCGGTGGTCGCCCTCCGACGGTCCCAGGGGGTACGCCGCCCCGAGGCCGCCGAGGCGCTCCCCGAGGACGTCCACGGCCTCCGGCGGGAGGTCGCCGCGCTGCGCGCCGAGGCCAAGGACGCGCTGCGCCACCTCGCCGTGGTGCGGTACGACGCGTTCGGCGACATGGGCGGGCACCTCTCCTGGTCCCTCGCGCTCCTCGACGACTCCGGGCACGGGGTCGTGCTGAGCTCGATCCACGGCCGCTCGGAGTCGCGCACCTACGCCAAGAACATCACCGCGTGGAGCTGCGACCAGCAGCTCTCGCCGGAGGAGCTCGAGGCGGTCGACCACGCCCGGCCCGGCAAGCGGTGACCGGCACCGGAGCGGACTCCGGCGTCCTGCAGGGCGCCGCGTACGTCGCGCGCGGCTTCGGGATGTGGCGCCGACGCCCGGGCCTGATGCTGCTCGGGATGCTGCCCGCCCTGCTGGTCCTGCTGCTCGTCGGCGCGGCGCTCGTGACCCTGCTGTTCCTGGTCGACGACCTGGTGACCTGGCTGACCCCGTTCGCCGACGGCTGGGGCACCTGGCGGGACGTGCTGCGGGTCGGGCTCGCGGTGCTCGTGGTGGGCGGCGCGGTGTTCCTGGCCTCGGTGACCTTCACCGGCCTGACCCTGGCCGTGGGCGACCCGTTCTACGAGCGCATCTGGCGGGCCACCGAGGAGGAGCTCGGCGGTCCCGTCCCCGAGGGCGGGCTGGGGCTGTGGCGCGGCCTGCGCGACGCGGCGGTGCTGGCGGCGTACGGCCTCGCGGTCGGTGCCACGCTCCTGGTCGTCGGGATGCTGCCGCTGGTGGGCGCGGTCGTCGGCGCGACGCTGGGCTTCGCCGTCTCCGCGCGGCTGCTCGCCGGTGAGCTGCTCGGCCGCCCGCTGGAGGCGCGCGGCCTGGACCGCACCGCGCGCCGACAGGCGCTGCGCGGGCACGGCCGGTCGGTGCTCGGCCTCGGCCTGGTCACCCAGGCGGCGTTCCTGGTGCCGCTCGGCGCGGTGCTGGTGATGCCCGCCGCCGTCGTGGGCGCCACGATGCTGGCCCGCGAGCTGCTCGAGGACCAGCCCTGACCAGCCCCGGCTAGCGCGGCACCCGCACCAGCAGCCGGCCGTGGATGCACTCCATGACCAGCTCGCGGCCCAGCCCGATGGAGTCGCCGTCGAGCTGGCGGGGGGTGTCGGAGGCGGCGCGGACGTGGATGCGCTGGCCGGTCATCCGGTTGATCGTGTCGTCGGTGCGCGACCGCTTGGCGAGCACCCGGTAGGCCAGCGGCACCCAGGACAGGAACCGCTGCGGGTGCAGCAGCACCACGTCGAGCAGCCCGTCGTCGATGGCGGCGTCCGGCAGCAGCGGCATCCCCGCCTGGAGCGACCCGACGTTGCCGACCACGACCGTGCGCGCCCGGTGCCGGGTGAACTCGCCGCCGTCGACGGAGATCTCGACCCGCACGGCGGGGAACATCAGCGCCTTCATCCCGGAGACGACGTACGCCATCCAGCCGACCCGCTTCTTGAGGTCCTCGTTGACGCCCTCCATGATCGCGGCGTCGAAGCCCATGCCGGCCATCACCATGAAGTGGGTCGCGTCGAACCCGTCGCCGCTGACCTTCACCAGGTCGATGGCCCGGTCCTGGCCGTGCAGCCCGACGTCGATCGCGGACCGGATGTAGAGCGGGATGCCGAGGTTGCGGGCCAGCAGGTTGCCGGTGCCGGCCGGGATGATGCCGATCGGGATGCCGGTGCCGGCGAGCTCGGCGCACACCTCGCGCACGGTGCCGTCGCCGCCGCAGACGAGCACCAGGTCGGTGCCGGCGGACGCGGCCGCCTCGGCCATGCCGGTGCCGGGGTCCTCGATCGTGGTGAGGTGCCAGGTCGGCTCGGACCAGCCGGCCTCGAGCGCCATCGCGGTGACCACGGACTGGAACGCGCCCACGTCCTCGACCTTGATCGGGTTGAGCACCACCGCGAGCCGGCGCTGCGAGGCGTAGACCTCCGGCATCGGCTCGGTGGTCACCGAGATGCTGCGCGGCAGCGGGCTGTAGACCGCCAGGCCGAGCAGCGTCATGCCCAGGCCGAGCAGCACGCCGCCGACCACGTCGGAGGGGTAGTGCCGGCCGAGCAGCACCCGGTCCAGGCAGACCAGGACGACGATCAGGACGGCCACGACGTACGCCGCGCGGCGGACGCCCGAGCGCCGGACCAGCATCAGCACCAGGACGCACACCAGGGCCGCGAACGCCGCCACCGACGACGCGTGCCCCGAGGGGAAGGACTTGCTGGAGAGCAGGTGCTCGGCGTCCTGCCACGCCGGGCGCGCCCGGCCGACGGTCAGCTTCAGGACGGCGGTCGAGACCGCGGTCGCGGCCATCACGCCGACGGTGAGCGCCGCGGCCCGTCGGTGGTTCTTGGCGAACATCGCCCCCGCGAGCACCACGGTCGCGATCGCCATCCCGACGGTGCCGAAGACCACCTCGACCCAGCGGAGCGGGTCCTGCAGCCAGGCGGCGTCCACCGCCCAGTCGCGGGCCGGGTCGCCGCGGCCGTCGAGGGCGTCCACCGGGCCCCAGCCCTGCACGGCGCTCACGGCGACGGCGGCGAAGAGCAGGAAGCACAGGGCCGACCAGCTCAGCAGCACGAGGCGAGGACGATCCAGCACCGGGCAAGTATGCCGGGCCGTCCGGTGCTAGCGTCCGGCGCGTGCGCCGCGACCGCCCCCGCAGCCGGGCCACGGGCGGGCCCGAGACCGGGCCGGAGTCCGGGCTCGACGCCGGGGACGCCCTGCGCTGCCTGGTCTGCGGCGGCCCGCGCTCGCCGTACGAGCCGGTGGCCTTCGTCGGCGACCCGGGCCTGGTGCGGCGGGTCTCGACCTGCACCGGGTGCGGCTACGTCTCGATCGAGGAGCTGCCGGTCCACAACCTGTACCGGACCGCGGGCGACCTCGGCGACCTGCCCGCCGGGGGGTCGCGGATCGGCACGATGGAGACCCCGGGCCGGGAGTTCCAGATGGCGAGGATGGCGGTCGACATCCTGGGCCGGCGGAACCTCGACGTGCTCGTGTACGGCATCGGCAACAGCATGGACAACCACCACATCGCGGCCCTGAAGCGGGTGCGGCACGTCGCGATCGGCGACATCATGCGGCTGCGCGACGACGCGGAGTTCCACGACGCCAACCTGCCGGCCCGCAGGAAGTTCCCGGTGGTCGTCGCCAGCGAGGTCGTCGAGCACTTCCGCGACCCGCACCGCGACTTCGAGCGGCTCTTCCAGTTCGTGGGCCCGCACGGGTTGCTGGTGTGCGGGACCAACGTCTTCGCGGGCGGCGACCTGGCCCGGCACCGCTACGTCTTCTACCGCGACCACACGTCGTACTACACGCCCGCGGCGCTGCTGGAGATCGCGCGGACGCACGGGTTCCACCTCGACTTCCGCACGCCGGCGATGGCCCACGGGAAGGGCCGCAAGCGCTACGTCCTGCTGACCCGGTCGGCCGAGGTGCTCCAGCGCGCGTCGCTCTACTTCGGCGCGCACGCCGTCGCGCCGTCGGAGTGAGCCGGCGGCCCCGATAACCTGACGACATGATCGACCCCCGCATCCTCCGAGACGATCCCGACCGCGTGCGCGCCGCCCAGGCCAAGCGCGGGCTGTCCGACGAGGTCGTCGACCGCGCGCTGTCCGCGGACGCCGAGCGGCGCCGCGCGATCGGTGACTTCGAGGCCAAGCGCGCCGAGCAGAAGCAGCTCGGCAAGCGGGTCGCGCAGGCGCAGGGCGAGGAGAAGCAGGAGCTGCTCGCGCGCACCAAGTCGCTCTCCGCCGACGTGAAGGCCGCCGAGGCCGCGCAGACCGCCGCCGAGGCGGCCTGGAACGACGCCCTGCTCTCGATGCCGAACCTCGCGGCCGACGAGGCGCCGCCGGGCGGCGAGGACGACTTCGTGGTCCTCGAGACTGTCGGCACCCCGCGCGACTTCGCCGCGGAGGGCTTCGAGCCCCGAGACCACATCGAGCTCGGCCGGTTGCTCGGCGCCATCGACATCGAGCGCGGCGCCAAGGTCTCCGGCAGCCGGTTCTACTTCCTCACCGGCGTCGGCGCCCAGCTGGAGCTGGCGCTCATCAACCTCGCGATGGAGCAGGCCCGCCAGGCCGGCTTCACCCAGGTGATCGCCCCCGCGCTGGTGCGCCCGCGCGCGATGGACGGCACCGGATTCCTGGGCCAGGCGGCCGACGACGTCTACAAGATCGAGGGCGAGGACCTCTACCTGGTCGGCACCTCGGAGGTGCCGATGGCGGCGTACCACTCCGACGAGATCCTCGACGGCGCCGCGCTGCCGCTGCGGTACGCCGCGTTCAGCCCCTGCTTCCGCAAGGAGGCCGGCTCGCACGGCAAGGACACCAAGGGGATCATCCGGGTCCACTGGTTCGACAAGGTCGAGATGTTCGTCTACACCACGACCGAGGACTCCTACGCCGAGCACCAGCGGCTGCTGCAGTGGGAGAAGGAGTTCCTCGACAAGCTCGAGCTCGCCTACCGCGTCATCGACGTGGCCGCGGGCGACCTGGGCCTCTCCGCCATCCGCAAGTTCGACTGCGAGGCGTGGATCCCCACCCAGGGCAAGTACCGCGAGCTCACCTCGACCTCGAACTGCACCGAGTTCCAGTCCCGCCGGCTCGACACCCGCGCCCGGTACGCCGACGGCACCGGCCCGGTGGCGACGCTCAACGGCACCCTCTGCGCGATGACCCGCACGATCGTGGCGATCCTCGAGACCCACCAGCAGGCCGACGGGTCGGTGCGGGTGCCCGAGGCGCTCCGTCCCCACCTGGGCGGGCTCGAGGTCCTGAAGCCGGTGGCGCCGTGAGCGACCTGAGCGGCTGGACGCCGCGCGTGGTCGCGCTCGACATCGACGGCACGCTGCTGAAGTGGGTCGAGGGCGGGGGCACCACGCACGAGGAGATCGCGCCCGCGGTCTTCGAGGCCGTGCACCGGGTCCTGGACGCCGGGTCGCACGTCGTCCTGGCCAGCGGGCGCTCCCCGCACGGCATGACCACGATCGCCGACCTGCTCGACCTGCACGGGGCCGAGCGCGAGCGGCTCTGGGTGGTGGCCTCCAACGGCGCCGTGGTGTTCCGCTACCCGCCGGTCGAGGTGGTCCACGAGGAGACCTTCGACGCCCGGCCGGCCGTCGCGAGGGTCCTCGAGCGGCACCCGAACGCGCTGGTCGCGGTCGAGGAGCGCGGTGTCGGCTACCGCGTCACCTCGCACTTCCCCGAGGGGGAGCTCAGCGGCGACATGATCATCACCGACGTCGCGGACCTCGTCGCCGGCCCCGTGAGCCGCGTGATCATCCGCGACCCCGACGCCAGCGCCGACGACTTCGTCGCCCTCGGCGAGGAGCTGGGGCTGCACGGCACCAACTACGTCGTGGGCTGGACGGCGTGGCTCGACCTGGCGCCGATCGGGGTCTCCAAGGCCTCGGGGCTCGAGCACGTCACCGACAAGCTCGGCCTGGGCGCGGCCGACGTCCTCGCGATCGGCGACGGCCGCAACGACGTCGAGATGCTCCAGTGGGCCCGCCGCGGGGTGGCGATGGGACAGGCGGTCCAGCCGGTGATCGACGCGGCCGACGACGTCACCGCCACCGTGTACGAGGACGGCGCCGCCACCGAGATCTCCCGCTGGTTCCCCCCGGTCGCGTGAGCCTCCCCGACCCGGTCCGCACCGAGCGGCTGGTGCTGCCGCTGTGGACCGCCGCCGACGTGACGGCGATCCGCACCGGCGCCCGGCTCCCGCGCTGGCACCCCGACTTCCCCCGGGAGGACGACCGCGACGCCGCCACCCTGTGGCAGGAGCACGACCCGTGGGGGCCGCGCAGCGTCGTCCGCGGCGCGACGGTCCTCGGGTCGGTCGGGTTCTTCGGCCCGCCCGAGGCGGCCGGTGACGGCGTGGACGAGGCCGAGGTGGGCTTCGGGCTGGTCGCCGAGGCCAGGGGGTGGGGCTTCGCCACCGAGGCGCTCGCCGGGCTGCTCGCGCACACCGACGCCGCCGGCGTCCGGGTCCGGGCGCGGGTCGACCCCGGCAACCGGGCCAGCGTCCGGGTCCTCGCCACGTCCGGCTTCACCGAGCTGCGCGGCGACGACGGGGAGGGCCAGCTGGTGCTGGCCCGGCCGCTGCGATGAGCCTCCCGAAGCTGGTCGCCACCGACCTCGACGGCACCCTGGTCCGGGCTGACGGCACCGTCTCGGACTACACCCGCGACGTGCTCGAGGAGCTCGACCGGCGCGACGTCCCGGTCGTCTTCGTCACCGGCCGGCCGCTGCGCTGGGCCGAGGAGGTCTTCCCCTACGTCGGACGGCACGGCCTGGCGGTCGTCTCCAACGGCGCGCTCGTGTGGGACGTCGCCCGCGACGCGGTCCACCTCGAGCGGGTGATCGAGCCGGCGCTCGCGCTCGCCGTCTGCCGGGCGATCCGGGACGCCGTCCCCGGCACGACGTACGCCGTGGAGGACCTCGCCGGGATCGCGCTCGAGCCCGAGTTCGTCGAGCGGTACGCCGTCCCGGAGGACGCCCGCCGCGCCCCGCTCGAGCAGCTGCTGGACCGCCCGACGCTGAAGCTGCTGGCCCGCCACGAGGAGCTCGGCCCGCAGGAGTTCTGGGACCTGGCGGAGGTCGCTACCGGCGGCCGGCTGGTGATCACCTGGTCCTCCTCGACCTCGCTGCTGGAGATCAGCGGGCCCGGCGTCACCAAGGCCTCGACCCTCGCGCTGCTCTGCGACCGGCTCGGGGTCGGCGCCGCCGACGTCATCGCGTTCGGCGACATGCCCAACGACCTGCCGATGCTGACCTGGGCCGGCACGTCGTACGCCATGGCCGACGCCCACCCCACGGTCACCGAGGCCGCCGACCACGTCGCCCCCGGCCACGAGGAGGACGGCGTGGCTCGCGTGCTGGCTGGTGTGTTCGGGCTGTGATCTGCTCGAATGAGCGGGTGCCGACCCTGCTGCTGACGCTCCGCCGGCTCCTGGTGGTGGTGCTGGTCGCCGGCGCCGGCGCCCTGGCGACGCCGTGGGCCGCGCCCGCCGCCGCGGCGCCCGCGCCGCGCTGCAGCTGCACCGCCGCCGACACGGCCGACGACACCGAGCGCCTCGCGCGCGTCGCGGGAGCCGTCCTCACCGGCACCGTCACCGCCGCGGCCGCCGCCCCCCGCGCCGACGGCGGGAGGGGCTCGACGTACACCCACGCAGTCGACGTCGACCTGGTCTACAAGGGCAACGTCCGCGACGAGCAGGTCGAGGTCGCCACCGACGGCGGCACCCGCTCGGCGTGCGAGCTCGGCGAGCTGCCGGCCGGTGTCCCCTACGTCTTCTTCGTCGACGACGTCGACGGCACGCTGGTCGCCGAGCCCTGCGGCGGCACCCAGCGCAAGCGCGCGACGCTGGTCGCCGAGCTCGAGGCGCTGTACGGCGAGGGCGAGGCGCCGCGGCCCGAGGCCCCGGCCGAGACCGCCGAGATCGAGCCGGTCGCCGACGCCACCGAGCCGGCCTCCTTCACCCGCACGGCCGCGCCCGGCGCCGCGATGGTGCTCGTCGGCCTGCTCGGCTGGGTGGTCGTGCGCCGGCTGGCCCGCCGTCCCTGACGGACCCGGCCGCGGGCTCAGAGGTACATGCCGCCCGAGTCGCCGGGCTGCGCGCCCGGGTCGGCGTGCTGCGGCGCGGCCATCCCCGGAGCGGGGGCGCCGGGAGCCTGCGGCAACGAGCCCGGCGGGAGGCTGCGGCGGATCTGCTCGAACTGGGCGCGCGCGGCCATCTGCTGGGCGTAGATCGCGGTCTGGAGGCCGTGGAAGAGCCCCTCGAGCCACCCGACCAGCTGAGCCTGCGCGATCCGCAGCTCGCCGTCCGAGGGCGTCTGCTCGTCGCTGAAGGGGAGCGCGAGGCGGTTCAGCTCCTCGACCAGCTCGGGGGCGAGGCCCTCCTCGAGCTCGTCGATGGAGGCGCGGTGGATGCCGCGGAGCCGGTTGCGGCTGGCCTCGTCGAGCGGCGCGGCCTTCACCTCCTCGAGCAGCTGGCGGATCATCGTGCCGATCCGCATCACCTTCGCGGGCTGCTCGACCAGGTCGGTGACGGCGCGCTCGCCGCCCCGGTCGTCCTGGCCGTCGCCAGCCTGGCCGCCCCGGTCGCCCTGACCGCCCTGACCCTCGGCCTGGGCGTCGGTCTTGCCGTCGGCCCCGGCGGGCCGGGTCAGCGCCGAGGCCGGCACGACGCCGATCGGCTGCCCGTCGGGACCGATCACGACCACCTGCTGCTCCTGCTCGCTCATGTCTTCGACACTACTCAGCCGCCCCAGGTGGGTGGGGAGGGGAGGATTCACCGGTCGACCGGGGAATCCTCCTCTTGACCGACGGAGCTTCGTCGGTCCAGAGGAAGGTCCGTCGGTCCAGTACGCCGCGGCGCGGCGCCGGCGCCCGCCGTACGCCGCGGCGCGGGCGCGCTCAGAGGGTGAGCAGGATCTTGCCGGTGTGATCCCCGGACTCCATCAGCCGGTGCGCGTCGGCGACGTCGGCCAGCGGCACGGTGCCGTGCACGACCGGCTTGACCAGCCCTTGGGACACGAGCGGCCAGACGTGCTCGACGACCGCGCCGCAGATCGCGGCCTTCTCGGCGGTCGGCCGGGCGCGCAGCGTGGTGGCGATGACCGCGCCGCGCTTGCGCAGCAGCGCGCCGATGTCGAGCTCGGCCTTGGTGCCGCCCTGCATGCCGATGATCACCAGGCGGCCCTCGGTGGCCAGCGCGGCGACGTTGCGGGCGAGGTACTTCGCGCCCATGTTGTCGAGGATGACGTCGACCCCGCCGTCGGTCTCGCGGCCGACCACCTCGACGAAGTCCTCGTCGCGGTAGTTGATCGTGACGTCGGCCCCGAGCCCGGCGCAGAACGCCAGCTTCTCCGGCGTCCCGCCGGTCGTGAGGACGCGCGCGCCGAGGTGGTGGGCGAGCTGGATCGCGAAGGTGCCGATGCCGCCGGCGCCGCCGTGCACCAGGAGCGACTCGTGCGGCTTGAGGCCGGCGACCATGAAGACGTTCGACCAGACGGTGCACGCCACCTCCGGCAGCGCGGCCGCGGTGACCAGGTCGACGCCGTCCGGCACCGGCATCAGCTGGCCGGCCGGGACCGCGACGCGGGAGGCGTACCCGCCGCCGGCCAGCAGGGCGCACGCCTCCTGGCCGACCTCCCAGCCCACGACGCCCTCGCCGAGCGCGGCGACGGTGCCGCTGCACTCCATGCCGATCACGTCCGAGGTCCCGGGCGGCGGCGGGTAGAACCCCTGCCGCTGCAGCAGGTCGGCCCGGTTCAGCCCCGCGGCGGCGACCTCCAGGACCACCTCGCCGGGGCCGGGCTCGACGTCCGGCACCTCGGCGACGGACAGGACCTCGGGACCACCGGTGCCGGTGGCGACGACAGCGCGCATGCGGCCACCCTACGGAGGGCCGCCGGCGCTCAGCGCTCGAAGGCCTCGCCGGTGTGGTCGACCCCGCTGTCGTCGGGGACGTCGACGGTGATGGCGGCGTCGTCGGGGTCCGGCGCCCCGGCCGGGCGGTCCCAGCCCTCGGCCAAGGTCTGTGCCCGCGCGGCCAGTGCCTCGACGGTCGCGGGGTCCGCGCCGCGGGTGCCTGCCGCCAGCCCGAGCAGGTACGCCGTCACGGGCGCGGCGGGCCGCTCGACGGCGTGCGCGACCACCCGGGCGAGGTCCAGCACCAGGCCCTCGTCGACCTCGATCTCGGCGTCGATGTCGAGGACGTCGCTCAGCTCGTCGATCCAGTCGTGCAGGTTCACGAAACCCACACTCGCCCCACCGGGGCGGCCCCGGCAAGTCCCTCGCGAGCGGGACGGTTCACTCGCCGAGGTCGCGCAGGTCGGCCCAGGTGTCGACGTCGCGGTGCTCGCGCCCGTCGGCCGGCACCTCGACGAGGTCCAGCGGCGCGAGGAGGCGGCGTACCGCCATCCCGTGCTGCCCCTCGTGGTCGGGTCGTACGGCGGCCAGCCGCGCCGGGTCGAGCACGAGCGCGAGCTGCCGGCGCCCGTCCGGGCCGAGCAGCACCGCCCCGTCCCGCCCGACGGCGGCCTCGTGCAGCCGGCGGAAGGTCGCCGCGGTCACGTGCGGCATGTCGACCGCCAGCACGCCGACGGTCCGCGGCGTGCGCAGCAGCGCGTCGACCCCGGTGAGCAGCGCGGCGACCGGGCCGCCGTGCCGCGGGTCCTCCCGGCAGAACGTCGCCGGCCGCTCGGTCGGTACCGGGTCGCCCACCACGACCACCTCGTGCGCGTCGACCACCGCGTCGAGCGCGTGGGCGAGCAGGGTGCGGCCGCCGACCTCGAGCGAGGCCTTGTCGACGCCGCCGAGGCGGGTGGCGGCGCCCCCCGCGAGCACCACCGCGCCGAACCCCGTCATCCCCGGAGTCTCCCACCGCGTGCCAGGCTGGGGCCGTGCGCGTCGTCGTCGTCCAGGAGCCCGCCGGTCTCGAGCCCGCGGCCAACCGCGCGCGGCTGCGCGAGCTGACCCCGAACGGCGCCGACCTGGTCGTCTTCCCGGAGGCGTTCGCCCGCGACTTCGGCGAGGCCGGCTCCGACGTCAGCGGGTACGCCGAGGCGCCCGACGGCCCGTTCGCGACCGCGGTCGCGGACGCCGCCGCCGAGCACGCCACCACCGTGGTCGCCGGGATGTTCGAGGCCGGCGCCGACCCCGCGCGTCCCTTCAACACCCTCGTCGTGCGGGGCGCCGCGCACGCGGACTACCGCAAGGTCCACCTCTACGACTCCTTCGGCTACCGCGAGTCCGACCGGCTGACCGCGGGCGAGCCCACGACGGCGCTGGTCGAGGTCGCCGGGCTGCAGGTGGGGCTGATGACCTGCTACGACCTGCGGTTCCCCGAGATGGGGCGCGCCCTCGTGGACGCCGGCGCCGAGGTCCTCGTCGTCCCCTCGGCCTGGGTCGCCGGGCCCCGCAAGGCCGACCACTGGCGCACGCTGGTGCGGGCGCGCGCCATCGAGAACACCGTGTACGTCGTCGCCGCGGGCCAGCCCGGCCCGCGCTACACCGGCCGCTCGCTGGTGGTCGACCCGCTCGGCGACGTGCTCGCGGAGGCGGGTGAGGAGCCGGCCGTGCTGCGCGCCGAGCTGTCCCGCGACGTGGTCGCCGAGGCCCGTCGTACCAACCCCTCGCTGGCCAACCGCCGGTTGTAGCCTTCGACGTCGTGCCCCCCGCTGCCCCCCGCTCCGCGCTGGTGCCGCTGGCGGTGATGGCCGCGGTCGTGCTGGCCGGCCTCGGCTGCCTGGTGGCGGGGATGGTGCCGGTCGGACCGGCGGTGCTCCCCGGCATCGGGGCGGTGGCCGTCGCGGCGGCGTACTCCTGGGCGCTCGCGGCCCGCACCGGCGGCCGGCCGATCCTCTTCGGCGCGCTCGCGGTCGTCCTCGGGGTGGTCGTGCTGGTCACCGACCAGGACCAGCTGCGCACCGGCGCCGCCGTCGCCACCTGCGCGGTGAGCGCGGTGCTCGGCGTGGTCGCGACGGTGCCGGCCCGGCGCTACGTCGAGGCCGCGCGCGAGTGCGTGGTCGCCGTCCTGGTCGCCGCGGTCGGCGCGCTCGCGACCGTCGGCTTCGAGCCGAGCGTCGACCTGCTGCGCTTCGAGTACGTCACCCTCGTCCTCGCGCTCGCCGGCGCGTTCGGGGTCGTCTACCGGCTGGGCGCCGGCTTCCACGGCCTCGGCCGGCGCGGCGTGGCGGTGGTGCTCCTCGGCGCCGCGCTGCTCGCCGTGACCCTGGCGTACGCCGAGCTGCTGCGCCGCTACGGCACCCCCGGCCTGGTCGGCAACCTCCTCGACGCCGTGCGCTGGAGCCGCGAGCACCTCGGCGCGTTCCCGCGCCCGATCGAGACGGTGCTCGGCGTGCCCGCGCTGGTGTGGGGCACCCACCTGCGGGCCCGCCGCCGCCAGGGCTGGTGGGTCTGCGCGTTCGGCGCGGCCGCGACCACCCCGGTGGCCAACTCGCTGATGAACCCCGCCATCGCCCTGTCCGAGGTCGCCCTGTCGGTGACCTACGGCCTGCTCGTCGGCCTGGTCATCGGGTACGTCGTGGTCCGCGTCGACCTGGCGTTCACCGGCCCCCGCGGCCGCCGCGCCCGGCGCGCGGAGGAGGAGGCCGCGGTCCGGCCCGAGCCGCCGCGGACCAGCCCGCTGCTGTGACGGTGCTGTGACGCTCCTCTCACGGGCGTTCGGCGTACCTCCCGGTAACGGCTAGGTTCGCCAGCATGCCCCGCGAACAGCTCACCGAGATCCTGGCCGAGATGGTGGCCAACGTGCTGAGCCTGGGGGTCGCTCCGGGCGACCCGGTCGCGGTCGGAGACACCGTGGTGCTGCTGGAATCGATGAAGATGGAGATCCCGGTCATCGCCGAGGTCGCCGGGTCGGTGCGCGCCGTCAAGGTCGCTCCGGGCGACGTCGTCCAGGAGGGTGACGTCCTGCTCGTGCTGGCCGGCTGAGCCCCGCTCGGCACCCTCCTCGTGGTCTAGTCCAATCGGGGTTTCCTGGTTCCGGGGGTCCCCGGCGGGGAACATCAGCCCCGCGGCGCTGATTCATGCGCCGATCGGGGGACACGAGAGGTACAACATCATGAGATTCCTGCGCGCCCTGATGGTCGTTCTGGCCACCTGCGCCTTCATCACCCTGCCGGCCACCTCGGCCCAGGCACACACGCCGCAGTTCAGCGCCGACTGCACCGGCATCAAGCTGAGCGCCACGGCGTACGACGCGAACAAGGCGAACACGTGGTCGGTCACGATCAACGGCGCCACCCAGTCGGGCACCTTCGGGGCCTCGTTCAGCAAGAGCTTCGCGGTCCCGCAGGCCGGTGCGACCACCACCTGGTCGGCCGAGATCGTCGGCTGGGACGGCAAGTACAAGGGCACCAAGAGCGGGAAGATCGGGCCGTGCGGCACGCCGCCGCCGGTCGACGTCTGCCCCGCCCTGCCGGGCAACCAGCCCACCGGCACCTCCTGCACGCCGCCCCCGAACGTGGAGCGGTCGGAGAAGAAGGTCCTGGACGGCTGTGAGGTCAAGTTCGACGGCATCACCTACGGCGCCGGGTCGCTGACCTACAACGAGCTCTTCACCGACACCTTCGTGTTCAACCCCGCGAACAACGCCTGGGACCTCGTGGTCGACACCACGGCGACGATCGCCAACCTGAGCTTCAGCCCCTGGACCAAGGCCCAGCAGGTCGCCGCCGGCTGCGTCACCAAGCCCGGCCAGCCCAGCGACGTGATCGTCAAGGACACCACCTCGGAGTGCATCGACGGCGTCCAGGTCACCACCACGACGACCACCACCACGCCGTACGTCTACGACGAGGACACCAACGAGTGGGTGCTCGGCGACCCGGTGACGACGACCGAGCAGACCGAGTCCGCGGCCGAGTGCGGCGTGGACGACAACAACGAGGAGCAGGAGCCGGAGGAGCCGCAGGACAACGGCGTTTCCCCGACGACGGAGAACGCTCAGCCGCCGGCGGGCACCTCGCCGGTCTCCGGCGGGACCGCCGCGGTCCCGACCGCGGTCGACGCGGGTCTGTCCGACTCCGTGCGGGCCGCCTCGTCCGGCTCGGCCGGCACCCCCTGGGGCCTGCTGGTGGGCGCGTTCGGCGCGCTCCTCATCGGGGGATCGGTGCTGACCCGCCGGGTCCTGCGCTGAACCGCTGACCACCTGATCCACTGAACGACACCGCTGCCGGTGACCACCCTCGGGTGGTCACCGGCAGCAGTGCTTTCTGGGTGCTTTCCGGTGCTTTCCGGCGGCAGAGGGGGCGGGATTCGAACCCGCGGCTGACATCTCTGCCAGCGACCGCTTTCAAGGCGGTTCCGATCGGCCACTCCGGCACCCCTCCGTGCGTCCCAGCGGACCGGGCGAGCACGCGAGGAGTCTAGGAGGTCGCCGCCGCCCCCGGACGTCATACGTCCTGGCGGCTATCGGCACCGACCCGTACGACGTCCGGGGCGCGGGCGGCGGACACCAGCGCCGACTCGATTGGTGGTCGCCCGGGGACGCGTCGTTGAATAGAGGGGTGACCGAGACCGAGCTGCCCACCGACTACCGGCTGAACCCGTCGTTCGCGGCCCGGTTCGTCGGCCTCGCCCTGGTCGCGACGGCGCTGCTGATGTTCGTCGGTACGGCGCTGGTCGCGCTGCTCGACCTCCCGGCCGACCTGCTGGTGATCCTGCTGGCGCTCAGCGTCGGCGGCGTGGTCGCCCTCGGCTGGTGGCTCCGCTCGCGAGCCTTCGTGCTGCACTGCGGGCCGCAGGGCTACCGCGTGGGCCTGGTCCGGGGCGCCGGCACCAAGGAGGCCCGCTGGACCGAGGTGGCCGAGGCGGTCACCGCCAGCCCGCGGGGCATCCCCTGCGTCGTGCTCAAGCTGCGTGACGGGCGCACCACGACCATCCCGGTCGAGGCCCTCGCGGTCGACCGGGAGCAGTTCGTGCGCCAGCTGCAGCGCCACCTGCGCCGCGGCCAGGGCACCCGCCCGCTGCGCTGAGCAGCCGGCCGGACGCCGGCGCCCGACGTACGAGGCCCTCTGATTGGTCGTGGGCGGCACCGGCCTAGTAGCCTGTGCGCGCTGTCGGGGAGGCGTCGCCTAGTCCGGTCTATGGCGCCCGCCTGCTAAGCGGGTTTGGGGCTACAACCCCATCGAGGGTTCAAATCCCTCCGCCTCCGCCAGCGCACAGCCCCCGCCGGGGATCCCTGGCGGGGGCTGTGGCGTCTCCCGGGGCGTCCCCGGCCCCGGAGCCCGGACGACGCGCTCCGGCAACGCACAACGCCCCACGACCGGCGCGGTCGCGGGGCGTGTGGTTGCTGCTGGGTGCTGCGTGGAGCGCGCTCCGGGCGTCAGGCCCCGAGCCGGGCGCGGAGCCCGTCGAGCTCGGTCCAGAGGACGGCGGGCAGGTCGTCGCCGAACTTCTCGAACCACTCCTGGATCTGCGGGAGCTCGGCCTTCCACTCCTCGGGGTCGACGGCGAGCGCGGCGCGCAGCGACTCCTCGGACAGGTCGAGCCCGTCGGTGTCGAGCGACTCGAGCGTCGGGACGTAGCCGACCGCGGTCTCCTCGGCGGCCGCCTGGCCGTCGATGCGCTCGACGATCCACTTCAGGACCCGGCTGTTCTCGCCGAAGCCCGGCCACAGGAAGCCGCCGTCCTCGTCGCGACGGAACCAGTTGACGTAGAAGATCCGCGGCAGCTTCGCGGCGTCGTTGTCCTTGCCGACGGTGATCCAGTGGTTGAAGTAGTCGCCGGCGTTGTAGCCGATGAACGGCAGCATCGCCATCGGGTCGCGGCGGACCACGCCGACCGCACCCATCGCGGCGGCGGTGGTCTCGCTGGAGAGCGTCGCGCCGAGGAAGGTGCCGTGGGTCCAGTCACGGGCCTCGAAGACCAGCGGGACCGTCGTCTTGCGGCGACCGCCGAAGAGGATCGCGTCGATCGGGACGCCGCGCGGGTCGTCGTACTCGTCGGCGAGGATGTCGCACTGCTTGATCGGGGTGCAGTAGCGGCTGTTGGGGTGGCTGGAGAGCTCCTCGGACTCCGGCGTCCACGGCTCGCCCTTCCAGGAGGTCGCCTTGGCGGGCGGGTTCTCCAGCCCCTCCCACCAGACGTCGCCGTCCTCGGTGAGTGCCACGTTGGTGAAGACCGAGTTGCCCTTCTCGATGGTCTTCATGGCGTTCGGGTTGGTGTGGTAGTTCGTGCCGGGGGCGACGCCGAAGAAGCCGTACTCCGGGTTGACCGCCCACAGCCGGCCGTCCTCGCCGATCCGCATCCAGGCGATGTCGTCGCCGAGGGTCTCGACCTTCCAGCCCGGGATGGTCGGCTCGAGCATCGCGAGGTTGGTCTTGCCGCAGGCGCTGGGGAACGCGGCCGCGACGTACTTCTTGACGCCCTCGGGGCTGGTGAGCTTGAGGATCAGCATGTGCTCGGCGAGCCAGCCCTCGTCGCGGGCCATGGCGCTGGCGATGCGCAGGGCGTAGCACTTCTTGCCGAGCAGCGCGTTGCCGCCGTACCCGGACCCGAAGGACCAGATGTTGCGCTCCTCGGGGAACTGCACGATGTACTTGGTGTCGTTGCACGGCCAGGCGACGTCGGCCTCGCCCTCGGCGAGCGGGTGGCCCACGGAGTGCACGGCCTGGACGAAGTCGGCCTGCAGCTCCTCCATGCGGCGCAGGACGTTGCTGCCCATCCGCGCCATGACGCGCATCGAGGCGGTGACGTAGGCGGAGTCGGTGATCTCGATGCCGAACATCGGCCGCTCGGCCTCGAGGTGGCCCATCACGAAGGGGATGACGTACATCGTGCGGCCCTTCATGCAGCCCGCGTAGAGCCCCTTCATGAGGGACTTCATCTCCGAGGGGTCCATCCAGTTGTTGGTGGGCCCCGCGTCGCGCTCGTCGACCGAGCAGATGTAGGTGCGGTCCTCGACGCGCGCGACGTCGATCGGGTCGGAGGCCGCGTAGAAGGAGTTCGGCTTGATCGAGGGGTTCAGCCGGGTGAAGGTGCCGGTGGACTCGAGCGCCGCGGTGAGCTGCTCCCACTCCTCGTCGGATCCGGTGCACCAGTGCACGCGGTCGGGCTGCATGAGCGCCGCGAACTCCTCGACGAACTCGAGGATGCCTGGGTGGGTGGTGGGTGCCTGCGTCTCGGCGGTCATGGCCTGTTCCCTCTCGCGCATCCGGTCGGCGTCCGTCTTGCGAGGGACGCCGCCGGCCGTCGAGCGTGTCGACGGTGGTCGTGGAGTCTGGATCGCACGGCATCGTTGTCGGCGACTCTGGTGTCGTCCCCCGAGGAGCACGAGATGATGCGTGAGCAGCGTCTCGCCCCTGGGATTGGGGCGAGGGTACCCCCGGCCCCGGGTGCCTCATATTGGATCGTTCAACGCTCCGTGGGCGGGATCACACCGGGGTTCAGGGCGCGCTGGGGGCGGGAGTTTCATCGGCCGGCCGATGAAACTCATGCCTGGACGACAAAGCTTCGTCGTCCAGGCATGAGTTTCGCGGCGGACCGCCGGTGGGGGTGCTGAATTGGGGAACGTCGCGGGGGTCGGCTATCCTCGACCAGTCTTCCGGCACGCCGGGGGACATGCGCCTGTAGCTCAACGGATAGAGCATCTGACTACGGATCAGAAGGTTTGGGGTTCGAATCCCTACAGGCGCACAGTTCAGATCTGCCGCACGACCTGCGTCAACGGTCGTACCAGGGTCGCTTCCCATCGTGGGAGCGGCCCTTTTCTCTGTCTCGACACCGGCCCATCGCCCCCGAGCCGCCCAGCCCGGCCGGGCGGGAAGCGCCGCTCAGTGGATGTGTGAGCCGCCGTTGACGTCGTAGGTGGCGCCGGTGATGTATCCGGTCTGCTCCCGGCACAGGTAGGTGATCAGGTCGGCGACGTCGGTGACGAGACCGCTGCGGCCGACCGGAATGCCAGCGACGAGCTGGGTCTTGGTGTCGCCCTCGAGGGCGTCGCCGGTGATGTCGGTGTCGATGAGGCCGGGTGCCACCGAGTTGACCGTGATGCCGGCCGCTCCGACCTCCCGGGCCAGGGCGCGGGCGAAGCCCAGCTGGGCGGCCTTGGCTGCCGAGTACGCGACGCCGCCGAAGACGCCGCCGCCGCGCTCGGCGGAGACCGACGAGAGGAACACCACCCGACCGAAGCCGCGGTCGGCCATGCCGGGCGTGACCCGGCGGGTGATGTTGTAGGCGCCCCGGACGTTGACGGCGAAGATGCGGTCCCACTCGGCGCCGGTGACGTCGTGGAAGCGGGTGGGGGAGGTGATGCCGGCGTTGTTGACCAGTGCACCTACCGGCGGGGCAGAGGCGCTCAGCGAGGCCAAGGCGTTCTCGACGGCGACCTCGTCGGTGACGTCGCAGGCGAGGCCGAACGCCTGGACGTCGGAGCGGTGAGCGATCTCGTCGGCTGCTTCCTTGGCGCTGGCCTCGTCGAGGTCGAGGATCGCGACGTTCCAGCCGTCGGCGGCGAGGGCGTGGGCGGTGCCGCGGCCGATGCCGCGAGTCGATGCGGCGCCGGTGACGATGGCGGTCAGGTCGGAATGAGACATGGGTGCTTCCTTTCGGGGATGGCGTCGGGCCGGGGCCCAGGTGTGCCTGCGCTCACAGGGAAGGGGGGTCGCCGGCGTCGTCGCCGGCGGTTCGCCCGGACCCGTGGAGCTCGGCCTTGACGCGGGACACGATCGAGTCGGTGGAGAGTCCGTAGCGGTCGTGCAGCGTGGGGAGTGCGCCGGCTGCGAGGAACTCGTCGGGCAGGGCGATCGGGACGATGCGCCGCCCTTGTCCGGCGTAGGCGAGGGTGGCGGCGACGGACTCGGCGAGGCCGCCGATGACGGTGTGGTTCTCCAGGGTGACGACCAGCCGGTCCGATGACGCCGCGGTGAGGATGGCAGCCGTGTCGAGCGGCTTGATGGTGGGCACGTGCAGCACGGCGACGTCCACGTGGTCCGCCTCGAGACGCTCCGCTGCCTGGAGGGCCCGCATGGTCATCAGGCCGGTGGAGATGAGCACGACGTCGCGCCCGGTGCGCAGCTCGGCTGCCTTGCCGAGCTCGAAGGTGTAGTCGTACTCGTCGAGGACCCGGGGCACTGAGCCCCGCAGCAGGCGGAGGTACGTCGGACCGTCGTGCGCGGCCAGCGCCGGCACGGCCTGCTCGATGTCCAGGGCATCGCAGGGGTCGACGATGGTCAGGCCCGGGCACCCCCGCAGGATCGCCAGGTCCTCGGTGGCCTGGTGGCTGGGGCCGTACCCGGTCGTGAGGCCCGGCAGGGCGCCGACGACGTTGACGTTCAGGCCGGGCTCGGCGATGTCGAGGCAGAGGAAGTCGTACGCGCGTCTGGTCGCGAACACCGAGTAGGTCGAGGCGAAGGGGACCAGGCCGACCTCGGCCATCCCGGCGGCGGTCCCGAGCAGCGACTGCTCGGACATGCCCATCTGGAAGAACCGGTCGGGATTCCGGTCACGGAACACGTGCATGTCGGTGTACTTCGCCAGGTCGGCCGAGAGCCCCACGATCTCCGGACGCTCCTCGGCGAGCAGGTTGAGTGCGTGCCCGAACGGCGCTGGCGTGGTCTTCTGGCCGGGGTCGGCGAAGGACGCGATCATCGCCGAGGTCTTGAGCCGCGGCGCCGGGTGGGCGGTGCGTCCAGGGGTGTGGTCGGTGGTGGTCATCGGGTCGATCCCTCCTCGAGCTGGGTGCGGGCGAGCTTCCACTCGTGCTCCTCGACGCGCATGAAGTGCGCCTTCTCGCGCTCCATCAGGAGCGGGACGCCGAAGCCGATCCGGGTGTCGCAGACGATCACCGACGGTGACCCGGTGTGCGCGGCGGCCTCGTCGAAGGCGCCGACCAGTGCCGAGGGGTCGTTGCCGTCCACCCGCACCGCGTGCCAGCCGAAGGCCCGCCACTTGTCGAGGACGGGTTCGGTGCGCAGCACGCCGGCCGTGGGGCCGTCGGCCTGGAGGGCGTTGACGTCGACGATGGCGATGACGTTGTCCAGGCCATGGTGGGCGCAGGCCAGGGCGGCCTCCCACGTCGAACCCTCGTCGAGCTCGCCGTCGGAGAGCAGGTTGAACACCCGCGCCGGGTTGCCGAGGTGCCGCAGGCCGAGCGCGACACCGGTGGTGACGGTCAGCCCGTGGCCGAGGGAGCCGCCCGAGATCTCGACCCCGGGCGTGTACGACGCCATGGACGACATCGGTAGCCGGGAGTCGTCGGAGCCGTAGGTGTCGAGCTCGTCGAGGGAGATGGTTCCGGCTTCGGCGAGGGCAGCGTAGAGAGCGATGGCGTAGTGCCCGATCGAGAGCAGGAAGCGGTCGCGCCCCTCCCAGTGCGGGTCCTGCGGGCGGTACCGCAGCTGGTCGGCGTAGACGACGGCGAGGATGTCGGCGACGCCCAGCGCCTGGCCGATGTAGCCCTGTCCTTGGACCTCGCCCATGTGGAGGGCATATCCGCGGATCCGTTGGGCGGCTGCCGTCACCCGCTCGATCCGGTCGTCCGCCGAGGTCGGGAGCGGCTCTGGGGTCGTGGGGCCGGTCGTGGGAGCCGGTGCGGCGGTGTTCGGTGCGGCCATGCGGGCGCTCCTCAGGTCGTGGTGGGCACGTCGAGATGGTCTGGCTCCAGCGTGACCCCGATCACTTCGGGTGTCAACAGTAAAACAGCCAGCAGCAAACTGTTGACAGTGGGTGTGACCGAGACCACTATCAGTGGCAGAGCCCGTCCATCCGCCCGACCCACGGAGAAAGCCATGACCGATCCGCAATCACGCGCCGAACACCGGTGCGCCACGCCGGCCGCTCGACGTCACCGATCCGGTGAAGCCGTAGGGCCCCTCGGTCCCTGTCGTGGGCGGGTGACCTGACATGGACGACACCACGACCCTGCTGATCCACCTCACGATCACCGTGGGCATCGTCGTCGGGCTGATCGTGCTCGCGAAGATCAACCCGGTCGTCTCACTGGTGATCGGAGCCCTGTACCTCGGCCTCGCCGCGGGACTCGGCTACGACGGGACGACGGTCGCCGTCTCCGAGGGCTTCGGCATCCTGATGGCCGAGGTCGGACTCATCATCGGCTTCGGCGTGATGCTCGGGACGCTGCTCTCGGCCATGGGGACCCTGCATCGGGTCGTGGACGGGATGCTGCGTCTCTTCGGCGCCAAGCGGTCCCCCCACGTGCTCGGGTTGGCCTCGGGCGTCGTCTTCCCCGCGATCTACTTCGACGTCGCGCTCGTCATCCTGGGGCCGATGGCCCGGTCGATCTCCTTGCGGACCGGCATGAGCATCGCCCCCCTGGCCGGCGCTCTGGCCATCGGTCTGGAGGTCGCCCTGCTCATGGTCCCGCCCGGTGCCGCGGCGCTCGCCATCGCGGCCGCTCTCGACCTGCCCCTGGGCACGATGCTCATGGTCGGGATCCCGTTCGGCATCGTGGTCATCGTGGTCAGCATCGCGCTGCACACGCTCCTCATGCACTTCACGTGGAACGACGCCAAGGACGACGACCCCCTGACCGATCCCGAGCACACCGGGGAGATCGCCAGCTACGGCTTGTCCTCAGGCGCCGAGTCCTCGGGCGAACAGGCCGCCGGCGGGCAGGACCAGCAGTCGCCCCAGGCTCGCCCTGGCGGCGGGGGCACCGCGCTCGCCGACCGGCACACCGGGAGCGCCGATGCCGCCCCGGGCGACGACGGGCCAGGGAAGCAGCTGCCGTTGCTGGTCGCGCTCCTGCCCCTGCTCGTGCCGGTGCTCCTCATCGTGGCGGACACCAGCACGAGTGCGGCCGGAGCGGAGGTCGACCTTCTCGGGTTCCTCGGGAACCCCGTGGTGGCGCTCCTGATCGGGCTGCTCCTGGGCGTCGCTCTCGCGATGCCGTCGCTGGGGCGGACAGGTGTCGAGGAGGTGATCGTGGCCGCCGCGTCGACCAGTGGCGTCATCCTGCTGTTCACCGGGGTCGCGGGCTCGCTCGGCCAGGTGATCTCCGAGACCAACGTCGGTGACCTCGTGGCCGGCCTGTTCAGTGCGAACGCGGCCTTCCCGCTCGTGATGGCGTGGCTGGTCGCGGCGATGCTGCGCCTCGCCCAAGGATCCGGCTCCGTGGCCGCCATCACCGCGGCAGCCCTGCTCGCGCCGGTCGTCGACAGCATGGGGCTCCCCGGCGTCCTGATCTGGCTCGCCGCGGCGTCCGGAGCCGCGTTCGGCGGGCACGTCACCGACAACACCTTCTGGATCTTCAAGACGCTGCTGGGCCTGTCGGTCCGCGGCACCTTCCAGGTGTACACGGTCGCTCAGGCGATCCTGTCGTTCGTCGGCCTGGGGTCGGTCCTGCTCCTCAGCATCTTCGTCTGAGCCGCGTCCTCACCAGGGCCGCCAACCCCGCTTCGCGCCGAGAGAGGCGCGGAGCGGGACTCAGGTGCTGAGCCGTGGGCGGTCTCCCGCGTACAGGTCGGCGGCCGCGGCCATGTGCTGCTCCACGACGCGCAGTGCCGCCTCGACGTCGCCGTCCTCGATGGCGTCCACGATGGTGGCGTGCCTGTGCTCGGACATGATGCCGGGCAGCTGGGTGGCCTCGTGGCTCATGATCGCCACCCTGATCCGGCCCTCGAGATGCCGCCAGCTCTCCACCAGCATCGGATTGCCCGACAGCTCGCAGAGCAGCAGGTGGAACGCGAGATCGGCTTCCACCTTCTCCAAGAGGTCGGTGGGCTCCCCAGCGAGCCGCGCCAGCGCCTCGCGCAAGGAGGCGACCGAGTCGCTGCGGTGGGGAGACCTGATGATGTTGGCGACCGCGAGGCCCTCGAGCGCGGCGCGCACCTGGTAGAGCCCGCGGATCTCGTCGGCGGTCAGGTGGTTGACGCGGAGCCGGCCACGGGACGCAGCCTCCACGAGGCCCTCCTGCTCCAGGTGCCGCAGCGCTTCGCGCACCGTGCCGCGGCTGACACCCAGGCGGGTCGAGAGCTCCACCTCGCCGAGGTGGTCCCCAGGGCGGTACTGCCCGCTGGTGATCGCGGACCGCAACGCCATCAACGACCGCTCCCGCAGGGTGCTGCGGTCCAGGCTGACCAGAGGCTCTGGAGTGCTCAAGAATGCTCCCGGTTCTCTAGGGACGCCGTGCCACTCCGGGTGGCGTGGTGTCGACACTTGAATGTTAGCAAGATGCCGACCGCCCGGCCGACGAGTCGGTCGACCTGCTCGCCCGGGCCCGGTTGCGGCTTCAGTCCTGGCTGCCGTGCCCTGACCCGGTCCTAGGATCGCCCGATGGCGGAGGACCGACGGGGGAGGCCCAGGAGCAAGCACTCCGAGCAGGCGGTGATGACGGCTGTCCAGGCACTGCTCCTGGAGGGAGGGTACGAACGACTGTCCATCGAGGCGGTCGCGGCCCGGGCCGGCGTGGGCAAGCAGACGATCTATCGCTGGTGGCCCTCGAAGAGCGCCTTGGTGGCTGACGCCGTTCTCGACGGCTGGATCGGCGGCGAGGTCATCCCGCTCGCGGAGACCGAGGACCTCCGGCTCGATCTGACCAACTGGCTCGTCGCCTTCGCCGAGGCCCTGTCCGACGAGCCGACAGCTGCGCTCGTCCGCGCCCTGGTGGCGGCGTCGGTCGAGCGCGAAGACTCGTCGCTGCGACTGTGGGAGCAGTTTGCAGGTCCTCAGCACGATGCGGTGGTGAAGCGCCTCAACGCAGCCACGCGTGCCGGTGATCTCAGGCCGGACATCGACGTGGCCGCCGTGGCAGATGCCCTGATCGGGGCGCCCCTCTACCACCTGCTGAGCCGTCAGCGACCGCAGTTCGCGACGCGAGCACGCGGGCTTCTGGACGTCGTCCTGGCGGGGGTGGCGGCGGGTTCGCCGCCGCATTAATGGAACGGACCGTCTCGTATCGTGATCCACGGCTGGTAGTGACGGCGCTCACATGGTGCGATGACCTCCTCCTACTCGGGAGTAACCAAGGAGGAACTCTTTGTCCACCACTCGCGTGTTCGCACGCCTCACGGCCGTCGCCCTCGCCGGGACGACCTTGCTGGCCGGCTCGCTCATGCACGCCCCGGCGGCGTCGGCGGCGCCGGTCGATGGGCTGCCCGGCTTCTACGAGGCGCCGGCTCAGCTTCCGCCCGCCAACGGTGACCTGATCCGGTCTGAGCCGATGACGTACACCCTCGATCCGGCGGGTGCGACCACGGTCGGGTTCACGTCGAGCAGGATGCTGTACCGGTCCACCGACCGGACCGGGAAGCCCATCGCCGTGTCCGGCTCGGTCATCGTGCCCAAGAAGCCATGGGCGGGTGCCGGTCCGCGTCCGGTCATCGGCTACGCCGTCGGCACGCAGGGCGTCGGCGATGCCTGCGCACCGTCGCGGCAGTTCAGTGAGGGGTTCGAGTACGAGGGCGTCTTCATGGCCGGTCTGCTGGCCAGGGGCTACGCCCTGGCCGTGACCGACTACGAAGGTCTCGGGACGGCCGGCATCCACACCTACATGGACCGCGCGTCGCAGGGGCACGCGGTCCTGGACGCGATCCGAGCCGCGAAGCAGCTCCCGGGCAGCAGTCTCGCGGCAGGCGCTCCCGCAGCCCTGTACGGGTATTCGCAAGGTGGCGGAGCTGCCGCCGCGGCCGCGGAGCTGGCGCCGACGTACGCCCCCGAGCTCACGCTGAAGGGGGCCGTGGTCGGTGCGGTCCCGGCGGACCTGACGGTGCTGCCGGACAACCTCGACCGGGGGCTCTGGGCCGAGTTCCTCTGGTTCGCCATCGCCGGGCTCACGGAGAGCTACGACGTCGACCTGGACCCCTACCTCAACGAGCGCGGGCGAGCCTTCTACGCCGACATCTCCGACGACTGCGTCTTCGACCTCTTCAACGCGGCGCTCACGTCCTCGACCGACTTCACCACCGACGGCAGCAGCCTTGCCCAGCTGTCGACCCAGGAGCCGTTCCGCACCATCCTCGACGACCAGCGCATCGGTCGCCGCGCGCCAGCAGTGCCCGTCCTGGTCACCCACAGCGTGCTGGACGACACCATCCCCTACCGGGTCGGGCGGCAGCTCGCCCGCGACTGGTGCGACCGAGGGGCCAACGTCCGGCTGAGCACCAACGTCACCCCGCTCCACCTCGGCGCCATGCTGAACAACGCCGCCGAGGTCTACGGCTACCTCGAGGCCAGGTTCGCCGGAGTCCCCGCAGCGTCGTCCTGCTGGCGGCTCTGACCCGCGTCGTCAGGGCGCGGGACGGCGTCCTTCGGTCGCCGTCCCGCGCCGGACGGTGCGCTCGTGGGTGCGGCTCACCTCACAGGCGCTCGGAGAGGGGATCTGGGCGCCGGGTGGGTTAACTTTGCGGTCTGACCCGGGCCGGACCGGGGGAGGCGAACGTGCGCTCTGCGCCGGGGTCCGAGGCTGGAAACCTCCAGAACGCCTCGGACGCTCGGAGAGCTCTGCATGTCCACCGCCGCACCCGCTTCCCCCACCCGCTGGTGGGCGCTCTGCGTCCTCGGCCTCGCCCAGCTGATGGTGGTCCTCGACGGGACCATCGTCGCCATCGCCCTGCCGGCTGCTCAGGCCGAGCTCGGCATGGCCGACGGGCAGCGGCAGTGGGTCGTCACGGCGTACGCCGTCGCGTTCTCCGCCCTGCTCCTGCTCGGCGGCCGGATCGCCGACTACTGGGGTCGCAAGCGCACCTTCATGGTCGGCATGGTCGGCTTCGGCGTCGCCTCGGTCTGGGGCGGCCTGGCGCAGTCGGGCGCCGAGCTGATCGCGGCCCGCGGCCTCCAGGGCGTCTTCGCGGCGCTGATCGCTCCCGCCGCCCTGGCGATGATCACGGTGCTGTTCCCCAGCGGCCGGGAGCGCAACGTGGCCTTCGCCGCGTTCGGCATCATCGCCGGCACCGGGGCCGCCTTCGGCTTCCTGCTGGGCGGGGTGCTGACCCAGTACGCCGACTGGCGCTGGTGCCTGCTGGTCAACGTGTTCTTCGTCGTCCTCGCGCTCATCGGCGGCAAGGCCCTGCTGGTCGAGAGCCGCGCCGAGGGCGACAACCGCTACGACCTGGTCGGTGCCGTCCTGGTGGCGTTGTCCCTCGCCGCGCTGATCTACGGCTTCGCCCGCGCCGAGCACGGGTGGGGTGAGGCGGACACGATCGGCTTCCTCGTCGCCGGCGCCGTGCTGATGGTCGCCTTCGTGTGGTGGCAGGCCCGCTCCTCCCACCCCCTGCTCCCGCTGCGGGTGGTGCAGAGCCGGGTGCGCGGCGCCGCCTTCCTGCTGCAGGCCTGCGTGGGAGTGGTGATGGTGGGCGCGATGCTCTACCTCACCTTCCACTTCCAGATCGTGCTCGCGATGAGCCCCGTGGCCGCCGGCTTCGCCAGCGTCGCGATGACGGTCGTGATCATGGCGACCGCCCCGGTCTCCACCAAGCTCTTCACCACCTACGGCCCCCGCGTGGTGCTCACCGCCGGGCCGCTCGCCGTCGCGGCAGGCCTGTTCTACCTGAGCGGGATCAGCGCCGGCGGGAGCTACTGGACCGAGGTGCTGCCCGGTCTGGTCCTGATGGGGCTGGGGTTCTCGCTGGTCCTCGTGCCGGTGCAGAACCTCGCCCTGGCCGGTGTCGACCCGCACGACGCCGGGGTCGCCTCCGCGCTGGCCAATGCCTCCGTGCACGTGGGTGGGTCGATCGCGGTGGCGGTCTTCACCGCGATCTACACCTCCTCGATGACCGACTCCCTCGCCCGGGGCACGGACGAGATGTCCGCCCTGGCCGGCGCGTACGGCGACACCCTGCTCGCCGCCGCGTGCGTGATGGTGCTGGGCTCGGCCACGTCGTTCCTGATGATCCGAGGTTCCGGGAACGACGTGGTCCCCTCCGGCTCCGAGGTCGTGGGCGCCGGGCGGACTGCCTAGAGCGAGGCGCTTGCATCCAAAGGTGCAAGCGCCGAAGTTGCATCCTGAGCGGCTCGTGGCCGGACCCCGTCGTTCCTAGCGTGGACGGTGCCAGTCCAGCCGACCCGGGAGCACCCATGACCGCCACCAGCGGCGCATCAGCGCCACGTCTCGCACCGCCGTCCCCGACGGCCGCGATCGCCCTGTCCGACGTCCAGAAGTCCTACCGCAGCGGCCTCGAGACGGCCGCCGCCCTGCGTGGGGTCTCGGTCGACCTGGACGCCGGGTCCTTCACCGCCGTGGTCGGCCAGTCCGGCTCGGGCAAGTCGACGCTGCTGCACGTGGCCGCAGGGCTCGACCGGCCCACCAGCGGTCGGGTCGTCATCGGCGGTCACGACATCACCGAGCTCTCCGACGACGACCTGACCCGGTTCCGTCGCGACCACATCGGCTTCGTCTTCCAGGCCTACAACCTGGTCGGACACCTCGACGTCCGGGAGAACATCGACCTGCCCCTGGTCCTCGGCGGTCGCACCGCCGACCCGGCCTGGGTCGCGCACCTCGTCGCCCGCATGGACCTCGGCCCGCTGCTCGACCGGTTGCCCGGCGAGCTCTCCGGCGGTCAGGCCCAACGTGTCGCGATCGCACGGGCGCTCGTCACCCGACCGACCGTGGTCTTCGCCGACGAGCCGACCGGGGCCCTGGACTCCTCGACCGGGGCCGCGGTCCTCGACCTGCTCCGCACCACCGCCCGTGACCTCGACCAGACCGTCGTCGTCGTCACCCACGACAGCCGGGTGGCGGCCGCGGCCGAGCAGGTCCTCGTGCTCGCCGACGGGCTGCTCGTCGACCGCCTCGTCGCGCCGACCGCCGAGCAGGTCACCGCCCGCGTCCTGGCGGTCGGCCGATGAACGCCGCGACCACGTCCCCGACCACTGTCCCGACCAGGCGGGCCGGCACACCGCGTCGCCTGGCCCTCGCCGGGGCTCGCGCCCACTGGGCCGCGACGGCCGGCACCGCACTGGTCGTCGCCCTCGCCGCAGCCATGACGGCGTTGACCGGCGCGCTCCTCGAGTCCGGGCTGCGCGTGCCTGACGGCGAGGGCGGCCCACTCGTCGCCGTCGCCTCCTCGTTCGCCGGCACCGCCCTGGTCCTGGTCGTCATCGTCGTGGCGGCCACCACGACCCTGGCGTTGCGTCGCAGACGACGCGAGTTCGCGCTGCTGCGCGCCGTCGGCGCGACCCGCGGCCAGGTCCGCCGCCTCGTCGCCACCGAGCTGCTGGTCCTCGCCGCGGTGGCCGCACCCCTCGGCGCCGTCCCCGGGCTGCTCCTGGCCGGCTCGCTCGACTCCGTCCTGGTCGAGGCGGGGGTCGTGCCCGCCGGGTACACCTCAGCGCTGTCACCGCTGCCGGTCCTCGGCGCCGTCCTCCTCGTCGTCCCGACCACGCTGCTGGCCGGCTGGCTCGCCGCCCGCGAGTCGGTGCGCACCGCGCCGACGGAGGCGATCCGCGAGAGCGCGACCGAAGCCGCCCCGGTGGGTCGCGTGCGTCGTGCCGCGGCGGTCCTCACCGCCGTCGCCGGCCTCGTGGCCGCGTTCACCCCGCTGTTCGTGCCGGGCACCATCGGCGGCGCCACCGCGGCCACCTCCGCGTTCCTCCTGATCGGCGCGGCCGCCTTCGCGGGCCCGGTCCTCGTCGAGTGGGCCTTCGGCCACGCCGCCCGCGCCGCGTCCGACCGTCGAGGCGCCCCCACCAGGCTCGCCCTGGGCAACATGCGCGGCTTCTCGCGGCGCCTGACCACCGTCGTCGTTCCCCTCGCCCTGGTGCTCGCCGTCGGCACCACCCAGGGCACCGTCGACCATGCCGTGCAACGAGCCGCCACCGAGCAGCTCGATGCCGCCCTCGGCACCCGCCTCGTCGCCACCTCCGCCACCGCCCTCGACACCGACGACCTCGCCGCGCTCTCCGAGGAGGCCGGCGTCACCGGTGTCGTCGCCCTGGGCGAGGCACCCGCGCAGGTCCGCACCGACGACGACGACGGACTTCCCGACAGCCTGGTCTGGGAGACCACCACGCTGCGGTCCGTCCCGCCCACGGTCGACCCCGCAGTCCTCGACCCGGGCATCACCGAGGGCTCCCTCGCCGGCCTGGCCGGCGCCGACACCGTCGCGATCAGCACCGACACCGCCTTCGAGACCGGGCGCGGCCTCGGCGACGACCTCCACGCCCGACTCGACGGGACCGACGTCGCCCTCGAGGTCACGGCGATCTACGACCGGGGGCTGGGCCTCGGCGACGTGCTGGTCGGACCCGCCACGCTCGCCGCGCACGAGGTCACCCCGACCGTGCACCTCGCGCTCGTCGAGACCGACGGGCCCGCCGAGGTGGACGGCACGGTGCCCACGGCTCGCTACGTGGCGGACGCGACCAGCGTCGACGCCGCGTCGCAGCGCCTCTCGAGCCTGCTCACCCTGATCCTGCTGCTCTTCGTCGGCCTCGGCTCCCTCAACGCCCTGGTGCTCGTCACCGCCGGTCGCCGCGACGAGCTGCGGCTCCTGCACCGCACTGGCGCCACCGGACGCCAGCTCCTGACCATGACCACGGTCGAGGCGGTGGTCACGGGCGTCACGGCCTGGGCGATCGGCACCGTCGCCGTCCTGCCCGCCGTCGTCGGCGTCAGCGTCGGCCTGCTCGGCGCCGGTGTCCCCGTCGTCGACCTCCCCACGTACGGCGCACTCAGCGGTGCCGTCATCGTCCTGACCGTCGCCGCCACCGCGCTCACCGCGTCCCGCACCGTCCGGGCCGCCACCCGCGTCACGTCCTGACGCCCCTCGCGGCCGCCGAGGCCGAGACAGCCGGACGCCCGTTGCCTGCGCCCCGTCCATCTCGAGGGACCCTCTGGCGGTCGAGTCACCCGTTGGCGGCGACGGCCTCTGCGACGTCCTCCCGCACGTCGTCGTGCAACTGCGCAGGTCCAGGGGGATCTGCCCACGCCGGGGTCGTCCAGAGCAGAGAGGGCCGCACCGAGGTGGTCGGCGAGTCCCGCCATCACGCCGATCTCTGCTCACCTGTCCGACCCGACGAGGTGCTTACGTGCTCCGCCAGCGCGACCAAGATCGGCTGGCGGGCCTCTTCCCACCTTCGACACGGACGAGACCGTGCGGCACGGGCTCGAGAGCCTCGTGCGGCGGTGGTGCTGCCGGCGATCTGAGGGGTCGGGTCGCGGCGGTGGAACGGCCCCTTGCGCTCATTGTCAGGGGCGGAACGCTGTGGCATCCTTCACACACCGACCGACCGAGCGGTCGGTCTGTCACGGAGGAGTCGGCGTGAGCGGCGAGAGCACCCCGGAGAGCGCGTCTCGAGAGCAGACCCAGGTGGAGATCTACCGCAAGGTGGTGACCATCCGCTTCGCGGAGCTTCGGATCCGAAGTCATGTGGAGAAGGAGGGGTTCGGCGGCTTCTGGCACCCGGGCATCGGCCAAGAAGGCCTCCAGGCCGGCGCGATCGCCGCCATGCGACCCGACGACTATCTCTACTACGCGCACCGCGGTCTGGGCTACGCCTATGCCAAGGGGATGGACCTGGTGGAGCTCTTCAGCGACCTGCTCGGGCGCGCCACCGGCAGCACCCGCGGCAAGGGCGGGGGCACCGTCCACTTCGCCGACGCCGAGAAGCACGTGCTAGGCCAGGGCGGCACGCTCGGGTCCAACTTCGTGATGGGCGCCGGTACGGCGGTCTCCTCGCAGCTTCTTGGGGACGATCGGGTGACCGTGGTCTTCTTCGGTGACGGGGCGTCCGGCCGCGGGACCTGGCACGAGGCGGCGCTGCAGGCGTCGGTCTGGAAGCTGCCGGTGGTCTGGATCTGCGAGAACAACGGCTGGGCCCTGTCCGCGCGGTTCGAAGACCAGAGCCCCACCGAGCACGTCGCCGACCGCGCCCCGGCGTACGGCATGCCGGGCGTGATCGTGGACGGACAGGACGCGATGGCGGTCCTGGACGCGACGAGCGAGGCCGTCGAGCGCGCCCGCCGTGGCGAGGGCCCCACCCTGATCGAGGCGAAGACGCTGCGGATCCGCGGCCACTACGAGGGTGACCGTCAGCCGTACCGGGCCGATCCGGTGCTCGGCGACGAGATCCCGAACGACCCGGTGCACCGTCTGGGGGAGGGCATCCCCGACGAGGTGCGGCGCACCATCGACGCCGAGGCCCGCCAACTGGTGGAGGAGGCCTTCGACGCTGCCCTCGCGGCACCGAAGGCGGACACGTCGGTCATCTTCGAGGACGTGTGGGCATGAGTGCGGACGTGACGGTCCCGAGCGGTCGGGTCATCGGCTACGGCCGGGCCATCAACGAGGCCTTGGCCGAGGAGATGAGGCGCGACGACCGGGTCTGGATGATGGGCCAGGACATCGGCCGGATGGGCGGTGTCTTCGGTGTCACGCGGGGCCTGCAGGACGAGTTCGGGTCGATGCGGGTCCGTGACACCGCCATCAACGAGACGTTCATCGTGGGCGGTGCGGCCGGCGCCGCCCTGGCCGGCACCATCCCTGTCGTCGAGCTCCAGTTCGCCGACTTCCTCTTCACCGCCGCGGACGAGATCTTCCACAAGCTGGCGAAGTGGCGCTACATGCACGGCGGCCAGTTCACGATGCCCGTGGTCGTCCGGCTTCCCACTGGCGTGGTCGGCGGAGCGGGGGCCGAGCACTCGCAGAGCCTCGAGACGATCGCCATGCATGTCCCCGGCTTGAAGGTCGCGGTCCCGGCGTCGCCCGCCGACGCGAAGGGGCTGCTGAAGTCGGCGATCCGCGACCCCAACCCGGTGCTGTTCTTCGAGCACAAGGGCCTCTATCGGGTGAAGGGTCCGGTCTCGGACTCGCCCGAGGACCTGGTGCCGTTCGGCGTCGCCCGCGTGGCCCGTCAGGGCACCTCGATGACCGTGGTCGCCACCGGCCTGATGGTCGACCGGGTCCTCGAAGCCGCCGAGCAGCTCGCGCCTCGCGGCATCGAGCTCGAGGTCATCGACCCACGGACGCTGGTGCCGCTCGACATCGACACGGTGGTCGGCTCGGTCGAGAAGACCCACCGGCTGATGATCGTGCACGAGGCCTCCCGCACCGCGGGCTTCGGCGCGGAGATCGCAGCACAGGTCCAAGAACGAGCGTTCTTCGCGCTCGACGCTCCCGTCTGGCGGGTCTGCGGCACCGACACCCCACTGCCCCAGGACCCCGACCTCGAACAGGCCTGCATCCCGTCCACGGACGAGATCGTCACCGCGGCCCTCGCGCTCGCGGCCATCTAGGAGATCCGTCATGGCGCAAGTGCTGATGCCCCGACTGGGCGTCTCGGTGACCGAGGGCACCGTCTCCAGCTGGCTCAAGCAGATCGGCGACACCGTCGAGGTGGGCGAGCCGATCTGCGAGGTGGCCACCGACAAGGTGGACACCGAGATCGAGAGCACCGTGGCCGGGGTGCTCACCGAGCAGCTGTACGCCGAGGACGAGGTGGTCCTGGTCGGCGAGCCGCTCGCGACCGTCGTCGGGTCCGACGAGGCCTCGGACCCGCCCCCGCCGGTCGTTCCGGACGAGCCGGCGCCGGTCGTCCCGGAGCCGGCCGCCGGCGACGACCCAGCGCCGGCTCCTGAGCCCGCGCCTGCCCAGCCGGCAGCAGGGGTCCCGCACGACGCGCTCGTCCTGATGCCCCGGCTGGGCGTCTCGGTGATCGAGGGCACCGTCTCCAGCTGGCTCAAGCAGGTCGGCGACACCGTCGAGGTAGGCGAGCCGATCTGCGAGGTGGCCACCGACAAGGTGGACACCGAGATCGAGAGCACGATCGCCGGGGTCCTCGCCGAGCAGCGGTACGCCGAGGGCGAGACCGTCCAGGTCGGTGAGCCGTTGGGGGTCGTCACCGAGGACGGCACGCTGCCGTCCACCGCACCGACGGGCCCGGCGGTCACGCCTCCTGCTGCCACCGCCGCCGCACAGGACACGACGCCGTCGGCCTCCGCCGGCCCCACTACCCCCGGCCGACCGGTCGCGCTGCGGCCGGGCCCCTTCGACCACGAGGAGCAGGCCCGGCGCGTGCTGGGAGGACTGGCCCGCTCCGGCCGGCCGGCCGCCTCCCCGGGCGCAAGGCGCCTCGCCACGGAGCTCGGCGTGGACCTGGGATCCGTGACCGGGACCGGGGGAGCCGGCCACGTCACCCGCGACGACGTCCAGAAGCACTCGGAGCGTCCGCAGGTGCCTGCTCCGACCCCGGCGCCGGTTGTCGCTGCACGTCCGGCGGTCGAGCCGGTGCCCGAGGTCGAGAAAGGGGCAGGAGGGCTGCCGCTCGGCTACGAGGACGTGCCGTACGACGAGGTGGTGACGAGTCGGATCCGCCGGGTCACCGCGGAGCACATGACGCGCTCGCGCCGTACCGCGGCCCACATGACCACCGAGGTGGACGTGGACCTCGGCATGCTGACCGACGTGCGCGTCCGGCTGAACCGCCAGCGGGCCGGTGCCGGCCAGGGGAAGCTGTCGTTCCTGCCGTTCGTCGCCCGCGCCGCGTGCGCTGCCCTGCTGGAGCACCGCGACCTCAACGCGACCTTCGAGACCCACCGGCTGCTGCGGTGGAACGAAATCAACCTCGGCATCGCGGTCGACACCCCGCGCGGGCTCATGGTGCCGGTGCTACGCGGGGCGCAGCGGATGACGGTGGAGTCGCTCGGCGAGGGCATCACGGACATCGCGGGCCGGATCCGCGACGGCAAGCCTGGCCCGGACGACTTCCGGGCCGGCACCTTCACGATCAGCAACCCGGGGTCGGTCGGTGCTGTCTCGGCGCCGGCGATCATCAACCAGCCCCAGGTGGCGATCCTCGGGATGCCGACGATCGTCCGCAGGCCCTGGGTGGTCATGCTGCCCGACGGGCAGGAGACGATCGCCATCCGGCCCATCGTGCGCCTGGCGCTGACGTTCGACCACCGCGCGGTGGACGGCGCGGACGCCACCCGGTGCCTCGTGGACATCCGGCGGCGCCTCGAGGCCTGGGACGTCGACGACTACCGCTGAACTCTTGCGTGCTCCGGTCACCCGGGCAGGGCGGCTCGCGGCGTCGAGAGCGCCGGGAGCTGGTCCGTGCCGAGCCCGTAGACGAGGTAGTTCCAGAACTGGTAGGCCAGCTCGCGCGACCGCAGCCTGCCGTTCGGCCGGTACCACTGGTAGGCCCAGTTGCACATGCCGAACATCGCGAGCGCAGCCAGGTGGGGGTCGGTGGGGCGGAGCACCCCGGTCGCGACGCCCTCGGCGATCAGGTCCTCGACCACCTTCTCGTAGCGGTCGCGCTTGACCTTGATGGGGCCGCGCGCCTCGGGAGGAAGCTCCCGGTGGTGCTCGAAGAAGACCCGCACGTGGCCGCGATGGGTCTCCATCAGCTCGAGGATGTCTGCCATCACCTCGAGGAGCAGCTGCTCCGGACGGAGCCCGGTGTCGAGGCGGGCCTCGTGCCGGTCGATGAGGAGGTCGATGAACTCCTCGTGGATGGCGTGAAGGATGTCGTCCTTGCTGGGGAAGTAGTGGTAGAGCGTCGGCTTGGCGACCCCCACCTCCCGGGCGATGTCGTCCATCGTCGTGCTCGAGTAGCCCGTCTTGTCGAACAAGCCAGCTGCCAGCGTCACGATCTGCTGGCGTCGCTCACCCGACGACATCCGGCGCCGAGCAGCCCGATCAGCGGTCTTCACCCTGTGTTCCCTCCTCGAAGCGGACCCGAACGGCACCCGCGGCAGGCACCTTAGTCGGAGGCGTACCTAGCCAACCGAACCGACTGTACGGTCGGGCTCGCTGCGCTGTCGAGGCCCCGTGCGGGTCACCCAGATTGTCGTGGGACAAGTCACCGACCCCCGCCACGCGGAGGATTAGCCGCCGAAACCCTCACATTAGTGATGTCGGCCACCTCAATCCCTTGACAGTGTGACGGAGGTTACCTACCGTCCATTCTACCGAACCGACCGACGAGTCGGATGGATAGGAGCGGCGACATGACCGGCGCGCAGACGATGTCGTTCGGCATCGAGCAGACGAGCAGCGGTGAGACCGTGCTGGTCGATCGTGCGTGCGGCTCGTGCGCCGCCTGTCTCGCCGGCTCCTCGCTGCACTGCTCGGCTCCGCTCGCGAACGGTCGCGTCCTGACGGCTCCGGTCCCGGCACAGTCGGCGAACGAGCTGCTGAGCGCCGTGCTCGCTGCCGCGGCGCTGGCCGAGGCGCCCGAGGCGTCGACCGTCGTGGTGGTGGCGACGGAGTCGACGCCGCTCGCTGTGGTGGTCCGGACGGCGACGCGGGCACGCGTGCTCGTCACCCCCGACCTGGCCGATGCCGGCCTGCGAGCCGAGCTCGCCGACCTCGAGCCGTCCGGTCGTGCCCGGGTCGTGGTCGCCGGCACCGACGCCCGCGCTGCGGTCAAGGCCGTTCGGCGCGGTGGCCATGTCTGTGTGGGCGACGCGACGGCCACGATGCCCAGCGTCACCGAGCTCGTCCAGCGCGAGGTCACCCTGGTGGCCCCGCGAGACGCCGCCGCGGTCCTCGCGCGGATCTCGTCGGCGGACTGGTCCGCCGCCGTGGACGCCGCAGCCAGCTAAGTCGCCGCCCGTCCCTCGCGCTTCTCGAATCCACCACCAGTCATCCACACCAGCAGGAGGAAACCAGCATGGGTCGCACCGCAGACGGTCAGTGGTCGGAGGAGTGGACACCCCCGGTCTTCTCGATCGACGCCAACGGCAAGGTCATCGGGTACGTCAACGACCGCACCCCGAACAACTGGGGTCGCTGGGGTGACCTCGACGAGAAGGGCACGGCGAACCTGCTGACGCCCGAGCGCGTCGCCGCAGCGGCGAGGCTCATCGAGACCGGCAAGGTCGTTAGTTGTGCGATCCCGCTCGACAGCACCGGCCCCGTACACCCGACGCGCACCGGCGTGGTGCACCTGTACGGCTACACCGGGTCCGACTTCGTGGCGGGCACCAAGGCCGGCCAGGACTATCCGAACTTCCAGGGCACCGACGACTACATCTTCATGCCGCTGCAGGGCAGCACCCAGTGGGACGGGCTCTCTCACTTCTTCTACAAGGACACGATGTTCAACGGCTTCTGGATCGGCAACGTCGAGTCCTACGCCGGCGCCCGTCGGGGGTCCATCCACCAGATGAAGGACACCCTCGTCGGTCGGGGCGTGCTCCTGGACATGCCCAAGTTCAAGGGCGTCGACCGGCTGCAGCCCGGCTACGGCATCACCCCCGAGGACCTCGACGCCTGCGCCGAGGCCCAGGGTGTGCAGGTCGGCGAGGGCGACATGCTCGTCCTCCGCACCGGTCACGTGCCGTGGTACTACGAGCTCAAGAACAAGATGGACTACTGGGGCTCCGCCCCCGGCATCACCCGCGCGGTCGTCGACTGGCTCGCCGAGAAGGACGTCGCGGCGCTCGCGATGGACAACATCGCCGTCGAGGTCGAGCCGCACGAGGAGCCCTTCGAGCACGTCTACCCGCTGCACGCCCGCCTGATCCGCGACCTCGGGCTGACCCTCGGCGAGGTGTGGTGGTTGGAGGACCTCGCCGACACGTGCGAGGAGCTGAACCGGTACGAGTTCTTCCTCTCCGCTCCGCCGCTGAACGTGACCAACGCGTCCGGCTCGCCGGCGAATCCGGTCGCGATCTTCTGAGCCATCCGGTCGACCGACCCCGCTGGCCCGACCGCTCCAGCACCAGCGCTTCCACGAGGTAGGACATGCACTCCACACAGCACGACAGCGAGCTGCTCCGCAGTCGCCGGCTCGTCCTGGGCGAGATCCTGGCCCGCAACGCGCGCCGCTCCCCCGAGCGCACGGCGTTGGTCTTCGAGGACTCCTCGCTGACCTTCGGCGAGCTGGACACCCGTGTCAACCGTCTCGCCAACGCCCTAGCCGCTCGCGGCGTGGGTCGCGGCGACAAGGTGGCTGTGCTGATGTACAACCGCCTCGAGGTCGTCGAGTCGTTCTTCGCCTGCCAGAAGCTCGGTGCCTGTCCGGTCCCCGTGAACTTCCGCCTGGCTCCGAGCGAGCTCGCCTACATCCTCGAGGACTCCGACTCGGTCGCCGTCCTCACCGACGAGCAGCTGGTCACGCTCGCCCTGGAGTCCACGGCCGGCCTCGCCTCGGTGCGCTTCGTCGCCACGACCGGCGAGCCCGGCGAGGGTGCGCAGGACTACGAGGCACTGGTCGCCGGTGGCGCACCGGACGCACCGGGCGTCGACGTGCACGAGGACGACCTCGCCTTCCTCATGTACACCTCCGGCACGACCGGGCGCCCCAAGGGGGCGATGCTCACCCACCAGAACCTGGTGTCCAACACGATCAACTGGATCCTGGAGATGGAGGCCCGGCCGGGCGACAGCTGGCTCTCCGGCCTGCCGCTCTTCCACATCGGCGGGGTCAACGGGCTGCTGCCGTTCGTCTACCTGGGCGGCACCTGCATCATCACGCCGTCGACGAACTTCGACCCGCAGGAGTCGCTGCGGCTGCTCGACCTGCACAAGCCGACCATGTGCTACTTCGTGCCGACCCAGTGGCAGCAGATCTGCTCGCTGCCCGAGGCGGCCGAGATCGACACCTCAGCCCTGCGCCGCGCACTGTGGGGCGCCTCGCAGGCCCCTCCCAGCACCCTCGAGCTGCTGCTGACGACGTTCCCCACGGTCGGCATCGTCAACGCGTTCGGGCAGACCGAGATGTCGTCCAACACCTGCTTCCTCAAGGCCGACGACGCCGTGCGCAAGATGGGCTCGGTCGGGCTGCCGGCGGTCAACGTCGAGGTCCGCATCGTCGATGATGACGGCAACGACGTCGCCGTCGGTGAGGTCGGCGAGATCGTCTATCGCGGCCCCACCGTGATGGAGGGGTACTACAAGTCGGAGCAGGCGACGGCGGAGGCGTTCCGCGGCGGCTGGTTCCACAGCGGCGACCTGGTCCGCCAGGACGACGAGGGCTTCATCTACGTCGTCGATCGCGTCAAGGACATGATCATCAGCGGCGGCGAGAACATCTACCCCGCTGAGGTGGAGCGCGCCGTCGAGCGGCACCCCGCAGTGCGCGAGGTCGCCGTGATCGGTGTCCCGCACCCCCGCTGGGTGGAGACCCCGGTCGCGGTCGTGGTGGCCGACGGTGAGGAGCATCCCGAGACGTCTGCGGTCCTCGAGTTCCTCAAGTCGGACCTCGCGTCGTACAAGAAGCCCTCCGCGGTGGTCTACGTCGACGAGCTGCCTCGCAACGCCTCCGGCAAGATCCTCAAGCGCGACCTGCGTGAGAGCTACTGGGAGATGTTCGCCGAGACCGGACCGACCGAATGACCAGGCCGGACGTGGCCACGAGGGTCGACGCGCGGGGCATCCCTCACTACGACGTCCCGCTGCCGGTCGACCTGGTCGACATGCTTCGCCGGACCGTCCGGAGCCGCGGGGCGCACCCCGCGTTGATCACCGCCGAGGAGCGCCTCACCTGGCGGGAGCTCGGTGCCGAGACCGAGTCGCTGGCCCGACGACTGTCCGGCGCCGGGGTCGCCCCGGGCGACCGCGTCGCCGTGCTGGCCGGCAACGGACTGCCCTTCACTACCGCGGTCTTCGCCACCTGGGCGGCGGGCGCCGTCGCCGTTCCCCTGAACTTCCGGCTGACCGGCACGGACCTGGCCGTGCTGCTCGGCGACAGCGGTGCCCGGATCCTGCTCGTCGGCAGGGGGATGGCAGACCTGGCGGCGGCGGCCGTCGACACGGCCCGCACCCGACTCCTAGTGGCGCACGTCGACGACGGGGGTCGCTTCCTCGCCGGTGACGTCGAGGGTGAGCTGCCGGCAGCGACGCCGGGCGGGGAGGCGCCCGCCGCGGTCATGTACACCTCGGGCACGACCGGCCGACCCAAGGGCGTGGTGATCAGCCACGGGAACGCGCTCCAGAACGCCGTCACCTGCACCGAGGTCATCGGGCGCGAGCCCGGGGACGTCGAGCTGGTGATGGTCCCGCAGTTCAACATCACCGGCCTCTGCTCGCAGACCGTGCCGGTGGCCATGATCGGCGCGACGGCGTACCTCCTGGACGGCTTCGACGCCGCCAAGGCGCTGGACGCGATCGGAGATCACCACTGCACGTCCACCGTGGGGGCGCCGACCATGTGGTGGCGTCTGCTGGAGCAGGCCGACGTGCAGGGGCGCGACGAGCTGGGGGCCCTGCGGCTGGCGCTGTTCGGCGGCGCCCCGATGCCGACGTCCCTGCTCGCCCGGATGCAGGTCGCCATGCCTCAGGCCACCCTCGGCAACGGCTTCGGCATGACCGAGACCTGCTCGATGATCACCTACGTCGGCGGGGACGACGCGGTGCGGATGCCGCACAGCGTGGGTCGGCCGCTGCCGCTCACCGAGCTGCGCCTGCTGCGACCCGGCACGCGCGAGGACGCCGCTCCGGGTGAGACCGGCGAGATCGTGGTTCGCGGCGGCCAGGTCGCCCTCGGCTACTGGACCTCCGAGGGCATCGTGCCGTTGACCGACGCGGAGGGCTGGGTCGCCACGGGAGACGCAGCGGTCCTCGAGGACGGCTTCGTGGTCCTGCGGGACCGGCTCAAGGACGTCATCAAGCGTGGCGGCGAGTCGGTCTTCAGCTTCGAGGTCGAGAACGTCCTCTACCAGCACCCGGGCGTCCTGGACGCGGCCGTCGTCGGCGCACCGGACGAGCAGTACGGCGAGCGCGTCGTCGCCCACGTGGTCGCCAAGCCCGGGCACGACCTCGCGCCGGAGGAGGTTCGCGACTTCTGCCGCGAGCGCCTCGCCCGCTTCAAGGTGCCCTCAACGGTCGAGATCCGAGATGACCTACCGCGAAATCCCGGCGGCAAGGTCGTCAAGTCCCTGCTCCGCAGCAGCGCCGAGAACTGATCGATCCCCACCCAACGCCTGATCCACCCATGCTTGTGAAGGAGCACGGAATGATGAAGCGCACCATTCGCCTGACGGCGTTCGCCCTCGCCACCAGCCTCGCCCTCGTCGGGTGTTCCATGGGCGACGACGACAAGCCGGACAGCAGCGGCCCCAACGACAACAGCGCGGAGAGCGGCTCGGCCGGGGGCCCGGTCGAGGACCTCTCGGTCGGCTTCGTCGCGGTGAACCTCAACTCCCCCAGCATCAACGGCATCAAGGACCAGTTCGTCAAGGCCGCCGAGGACAAGGGCTGGGACGTCGAGGTGTTCGACGGGCAGGGCGACCAGGCGGCGACGAACAACGCGGCCAGCGACTTCATCAGCCGCGGGGTCGACGTCATCGTCAACAACTCCTCGCCCAACGCGCAGATGACGGGGGTGATGAAGGAGGCCGACGCCGCCGGGATCCCGTTCGTCTCGATCTACGGCGGCTTCGTCGAGGGTGTGGACGCCGAGATCGGCACCAACGAGTTCGCCAACAGCTCCCTGATCACCTCGGAGATGGTCAACCGCCTCGACGGCAGCGGCCGCGTGGTCAAGCTCAACTGGACCGTGCTGCAGGCGCTTCGTGACCGCGACGCGGGCTTCAAGGCGGTCGTCGGCGAGAACCCCGGCATCGAGGTCGTGCGCGAGATCGAGGTGAAGGTCCCCGGACAGGTCGAGGACTCCTACGACCAGCTGACGAACATCCTGCAGTCGGACAAGGACATCGACGCGATCTGGCTCGGATGGGACGAGCTGGCTCCTTCCGCCGTGCGGGCCATCACGGAGGCGGGACTGGAGGACAAGACCTTCGCCGTGGGTTTCGACGGCAACGCGTTCGCCTGGGACCTGATTCGCGACGGATCGCCGTATGTGATGGAGCCCGCCAACCCCTTCCCGCTCATGGGTGGCAAGGCGGTCGAGACGATCGAGACGATCGTCGGCGGCGGTGAGCTCGCCAGCAAGGTGATCTACATGAAGCCCTGCCTGATGACCGTGGACACCGTTCCGGCCGAGGGCGAGGAGCCCGACTGGGAGAACTGCCCGTTCTTCCCCGGCGACCTCTGAGTCGACCTTCCACCACCACCGAGGCGACAGGCACCTGACGTGACGAAGCACAACGAGCCGGGGCGGGCTCCCGCCCGCCCCGGCCCGCTCCTGGAGGTCCGAGACGCAGTCAAGGACTACCCGGGGACGCGGGCACTGGATCACATGGACTTCTCCCTGCAGGCCGGGGAGGTCCACGCTCTGCTCGGCGAGAACGGCGCGGGCAAGTCCACCCTCATCAAGGCCTTGGCGGGCGCCCTTCAGCTGACGTCGGGAACCATCGTCATCGACGGCGCCGAGGAGGACATCCGCAACCCTCAACGGTCGCAGGCCCTCGGCGTCTCCGTCGTCCACCAGCACGGCAACCTGGTTCCGGAGCTCTCCGTGACCGAGAACGTGCTGATGGTGCAGGGCCTCGGCCGCCGTGCCGGGCTGCTCGTCTCCTGGAGCACTGCCCACCGGCGAACCCGCGAGCTGCTGGAGCGGGTGGGCCTTCCCCACCTGGACCCGCGCCGCGAGGTCTCGACCCTGGGAGCGCATGAGTCGGCGATGGTGGCGGTGGCCAAGGCGCTCGCCAGCAACGCCCGCATGATCGTCCTCGACGAACCGACCACCTCGCTGCAGCCCGGCGAGGTCGACACGCTGTTCGCGCAGATGCGTCGTCTGGCCGAGGAGGGCATCGGGTTCATCTTCGTCACCCACCGCCTCAACGAGGTGTTCAAGGTCTGCGACCGGATCACCGTCATGCGGGACGGCGCCCTGGTCGGCACGTGGGATGCCCCGGAGCTCGACCACGACTCGCTGGTCGACCACCTCGTCGGCGCGGAGAAGGACATCGCCCACGACGCGTTCACCGCCACCGCCGAACCGGGTGAGGTCGTGCTGGAGGTGCGCGGGCTGCGGGGCGACGTCCTGCGCGGCATCGACTTCGTCGCACGGGCCGGCGAGGTCGTCGGCGTCGCGAGCCTGCCCGGCGAGGGCGCCGGCGAGGTCGTGGAGTCGCTCTACGGCATGTGCAAGGCCCGGGGTGAGGTCCTCATCCGGGGCGAGGACAAGAGGATCCGGACGCCCCGACAGGCGGTGTCGGCCGGCATGGCCCTCGTGCCGCGCGATCGGCTGGGCCAGGGCCTGGTCCCCGACCTGTCCATCCGGGAGAACGCGACCCTGGCCAGCACGAAGTCCTACACGACCGACCCGGTCCTGCGCCTGATGCGCAAGGGCCGGGAGCGCCGCGAGGTCGCAGAGGTGATGTCGCGACTGAGCCTCAAGAGCGGTGGCCTCGAGGCCGAGGTCCGCACGCTCTCGGGTGGCAACCAGCAGAAGGTCGTCATCGGGCGCTGGCTGCTGCGGCAGGCGGACGTCTACCTGCTCGACTCGCCCACCGCCGCGGTGGACGTGCACACCAAGGCCGAGATCTACGGCCTCGCCCGCAGCCTGGCCGACAACGGCGCAGCGGTGATCTTCACCTCCACCGAGCTCGAGGAGTTCGTCCGGGTCTGTGACCGGGTCCTCGTGCTGCACGACGGGGAGCTCGTCGGCGAGCTCGTCGGCGAGGCCAACACCGTCAACTCGATCATGCGACTGTCCTTCGGGAGGAAAAGTGTCTAGCCCCACAGCAGTGGCCGAGTCACCCCAGGTGACCGGCCCACGTCGGCAGAGGTCGACGAGCGACCGCCTCATCGACTTCGTGAGTCGCTACGGGACCATCGTGAGCCTGGTCGCCTGCATCGCGATCTTCAGCCTCCTGAAGCCCGACGTCTTCGCCACCAGCCAGAACTTCTTCAACGTGCTCAACCAGGTGTCGATCCTGGGCATCATCGCCCTCGGCCTCACCGTCGCCCTCGTGCAGGGCCTCTTCGACCTCAGCCTCGCCGCCATGGCCACCCTCGGCGGATTCCTCGCCTGCAAGTGGCTGTCGGAGGGCACGATCAGCAGTCCGGTGCTCGCCGTGCTCGCGGTGCTGGGGCTGGCCCTGCTGATCGGGGCCTTCAACGGCGTCGTGGTGGCCTACGGCGGCGTGTCGGCGTTCATCGCGACCCTCGCGGTCGGGTCGATCCTCACCGGCCTGGTGCTCGGCGTCTCGGACTCCCAGACGATCCTCTCCGGCATCCCGGACGGGTTCCTGATCATGGGGCAGGGCGAGATGGGTCCGATCCCCATGCCCGTCGTCTTCTTCGCCATCGTGGCCCTCGTGCTCTACGTCTTCCTGGAGCAGACCCAGGTCGGCCGGCACATGTACGCGATCGGTGGCAACGCCGAGACCGCCCGTCTCTCGGGCATCCCCGTGAAGCGGTACGCGCTGATGGCTTTGGCCATCTCCGCGGCCTGCGCCGCGCTGGGCGGCATGATCGTCGCCGCGAACCTCGGGGTCGGCCGCCCCCAGGGCGTCGGTGAGACCTACCTGCTCGACTCGTTCGCGGCTGCCTTCATCGGTGCCTCGACGCTGCGTCCGGGCCGGTTCCACATCATCGGCACGGTCATCGGCGTGCTGCTGATCGGCGTGATCAACAACGGCCTGTCGATCATGGGCGTCGAGACGTTCTGGCAGTACGCCGTGCGCGGCATGATCCTGCTGCTCGCCGTCTTCGCCGCCAGCTTCCTCGGGATGAGGCGTCGATGAATCCTCCTCGTGACGGTCGCGTCGTCGTCGTCACGGGCGGAGCCCGGGGGGGCGGGATGGGGCGCGCGATCGCGGAGTCCTTCCTGCGTCTCGGCGACACGGTCGTCCTCTCGGACGTCGGGGCCCCGCTCGACAGCCACCCCGACTACGAGGTCGCGCCGCCCGACCACCTGCGGCAGGCCGCGGCCGAGCTCGCCGAGCTCGGCCCGGTCACCCCCGTGGCGTGCGACGTCACCAGTGAGGACCAGGTCACGGCCCTGTTCGAGGCCGCGGTCGTCGAGCACGGGCGCGTCGACGTGCTCGTCAACTGCGCGGGCCTGGCCATCGGCCTCTCGCCCGTGGCCGAGCTGTCGCTGCGCGACTGGCGGGTCAACCTGGACGTGATGGCCACCGGCGCCTTCCTGTGCGCCCGTGCGGCCGCGCGTTTGATGGTGCCGCAGGGGAGCGGTCGGATCATCACGATCGCCTCGCAGGCTGGCAAGACCGGCATGCCGCTGCTGGCGGCGTACTCCGCGGCGAAGTTCGCGGTGATCGGGCTCACCCAGAGCATGGCGGCCGAGCTCGGCGAGCACGGCGTGACCGTCAACGCGATCTGCCCGGGCACCATCGACACCCCGCTGCTAGCGGTGAAGGGCGGTGTCTACGAGACGTTCTCCGGAGCCGCCGGCCGCACCGAGGACGACTACCGGCGGCGTCTGGCCCGCCAGATCCCCGCCCGACGGTTCGGGACCCCCGAGGACATCGCGGCCGCTGCGGTCTACCTCGCGTCCGAGGGCGCGTCCTTCGTCACCGGTGAGGCGCTGAACGTCACCGGTGGGCAGGAGATGCACTGAGATGTCGTCGACCATGCAGGGCGTCGTCTTCCAGGGGCCGACGGACGTGCGCACCGCGCAGCTCGCCGTGCCTCCGGTCGGCCCGAAGGACGTGCTGCTCGACGTCGAGGCGTGCGGGGTCTGCGGCTCGGACCTCGCCTCCTACGCGCACGGCCACTACGTCGAGGCCGGGCAGGTGATGGGACATGAGCTCTCCGCGACCCTGGCGGCGGTCGGTGCGGACCTGGCCGGGCTGGAGGTCGGCCAGCGCGTCGCCGTCCGCCCGATGCGCTCGTGCGGCGCCTGTGCCTACTGCGCCGAGGGGGACCCGCACCTGTGCGGGTCCACGGCGGGCCGTTCGCTCGGGTACGGCGCGCAGGGTGCCTTCGCCCAGCAGCTGCACATCCCCGACGTCGAGGTCGGCCGCGACCTCATCCCCGTCCCGGGGCACGTCGACCCGTTCGACCTGCTGTGGGCCGAGCCGCTCGCGGTGGCGCTGCACGCCGTCCGGCTCGCGGGTGGAAGGGCGAACCGTCGGCTGCTCGTCACGGGGGCTGGCGCGGTCGGCCTCGCGGTGGCGGCGGCCGCGACGGCCGAGGGCATCGAGGTCGACGTCGTGGAGCCCGTGGCCGAGCGACGTGACGCCGCTCGGAGCCTCGGGGCGCGCGCGTGGTCGCCCGGCGAGCTCGTGGGGGAGTCGGCCTTCGACGCCCTGGTGGACGCCTCCGGTGTCCCTGTCGCGATGACGTCCGCGCTCCCGCTCCTGCTCCCGGCCGTTCCGGTGGTGCTCGTCGGCCTCAACGACTCGCCCGTCCCCTGGCCCGTCGGTGCCCACCGCGTGACCGGCTCGTTCGGCTATGTCGACCAGGACTTCGCAGACTCCGTCGACCTGATCGTCTCCGGCCGCGTCGCCCTCGCCGCGATGGTCACCCACCGCTACTCCCTCGCCGAGGCAGATCGGGCGCTGTCCGCCCCCCGGCCCGAGGACCACGTGGTGAAGGCCGCGATCGTCCCCACGGCCTAGCCCCCTTCCGCACCCCGTACGCCCCGCCCTCGATGGCGCCACCCGCGGAGCTCTCCTCCCGGCGCCTGCTAGGAGACACCACCCATGAACGCACCTTCCGACTCCGGCTCGGTCACCTTCGACCTCTCGGGCTCCCGGGTCTGGGTGACCGGAGCCAGCCGCGGCCTCGGTCGCGCGATGGCCCTCGGCTTCGCCGCCTCCGGTGCCCAGGTGGCGCTCACCGCCCGGTCCGCCGACGCCGTCAAGGAGGTCGCCGCCGACATCGAGGTCCTCGGCGGCAGCCCCCTCGTCCTCGTCGGCTCCGTCTCCGACGCCGACTCCGTCCAGCAGGCGGTCGCCACGATCCGCGCGGAGTGGGGCGGCCTGGACGCCCTGGTGAACTGCGCCGGGGTGAGCCCGATGTTCAAGCGGGCCGAGCTGGTCGAGGACCAGGAGTGGCGTCACGTCCTGGACGTCAACGTGACCGGTTCCTTCCTGTGCGCGCGGGAGGCCGGGAAGCTGATGCTGGACGACGGGGGCGGAGCGATCGTCAACATCTCCTCCATCCACGGTCAGGTCGGGATGGAGCGGATGGTCGCCTACTCCGCGAGCAAGGGAGCGGTCGATGCCCTGACTCGGACCCTCGCGCTGGAGTGGGCCGACCGGGGGATCCGGGTGAACACGCTCTCGCCGGGCTACTTCGAGACCGACATGACCGAGGCGCTGCGCGGACACAAGAAGTGGCGCGGGCACCTGCTCTCCAAGATCCCGATGGGTCGGTTCGGAGCCCCCGAGGAGATCGTCTCGGCGGCGTTGTTCCTGGCCTCCGACGCGTCGGGGTTCATGACCGGCGCGAACATGGTCGTCGACGGTGGCTGGACCGCCGCATGACCGCCGAGCAGTCGACCGTGGATGTCTGGGAGGCGCTCTACACGACGCGTGCCATGCGGCGGATGCGTCCTGAGCCGGTGCCGATGGCGGTGCAGGCACGGATCATGGATGCAGCGGTCCGAGCGCCGAGCGGTGGCGACAGCCAGGGGTGGCGGTTCCTCCTCGTCGACGACCCGGACGTCAGGCAGCAGCTGGCGGAGCCCTACCGGGAGTCCGTGCAGCTGCTCTGGCGCGGGCACTACGCCGCCCAGATCGCCGGCGCCGAGGCGGATCCGGAGGCCGAGGGCTCCCAGCGCTTCCGCAGGCTGCAGGCCAGCGTTCAGTACCTCGCCGACCACTTCGAGGAGGTTCCGCTGCTGTTCTTCGCCTTCTCGCGCAATGACCGCGACGGCAGCTCGACCTTCCCGGCCGTCTGGAGCGCGATGCTCGCAGCCCGCGCCCAGGGCGTCGGAAGCGCGATGACCAACGTGCTCGACATCTTCCGCCCCGACACCACCAAGGCGGTGCTGGGGGTCCCGCCCGACCGCGGCTGGAACCTGGCGGCGACCGTCGCGATGGGCTACCCGAAGGGCCGGTGGGACGTCGCCGCACGCCAGCCCGCCCACACGGTCACCTACCGGAACCGGTGGGGGACCGAGCCGGGTTTCTCGACCCCGGAGCCGCTCTGGCCGCCACAGGACGGACCGGCATGACGGCTGCCGGCGCCGCCTCGATGCCGGTGGCGGCCCCGCTGTACCCGCCCCCGCCGTACGAGTTCCGGGGGGCACGCCAGACGTGGGTCGTGTACGAGGCGGACGCCGACGCCATCGCGCCGTACCTCCCCGAGGGCGTGCGGCCCGACAGCGACCCGGCGGTGTGCGCGGCGTGGGCCTGCCACTACGCGACGTCGACCTTCGGGCCGTACCTCGAGGCGTACCTCGTGGTGCGCGTCGAGGTGGCGGGACAGCGCTACTGGTACCAGCCGGTGATCGTCACCGATGCGGAGGCTCCGATGGCCGCCGGACGTGAGCTCTGGGGCTACGGCAAGAAGTTGGCCCACCTCACGTGGTCGGGCCGCGAGGACAGTGGCCCCGGGACCGAGCAGCTGGTGATGACCGTCGAGCGTCCGCGAGGCGTGCGACTGATGACGTTCTCGATGCAGCCTGAACGCCTGATCACCGGCGAGGAGCTCACCTCCCTGCCGGCCGCCGAGATGCTCCCGACGCTGAGCCACCGGCTCATCCCCTCCTCGGAGACTGGACGTCCGCCCGTCGTCGACGAGCTCGTCGCGGTCGACGTGCGCGCGCGCTCGCACCGTGGCGCGGACGGGCGGCTCGAGCTGTGGCGCGGCCGCGGCGCGGTCGAGCTGGGCGCCGGCAGCGCCGCGGACCCGTGGCACGTCTTCGGACCGCAGCGGGTGCTGGACGCCTTCACCTCGCTGACCGACTTCACCCTGCCTCTCGGCCGGGTCGTTCCCCGCAGCTGAAGGTCCACCCGTCATCGAGCAAGGAGCACAGCATGGGCTACCGCCGTACGGCCGAGGAGATCGAGGAGATCCGCGCGACCCTGCGCGACGTCCAGTTCGTGGGCGGTGAGTCCCTCAGCGTCGACTTCCTGACCCGTCCCGAGATCGTCCGGGCGATCCTGCCTCGAGAGCTGGAGCCCGGGGACGAACCGCGCCTCACCGCGCAGGTCAGCCGCTGGCGCAGCAACTGCGTCGGCGACTTCGCCGCCTCCGCGATCTACGTCAGCGCCCGGCACGAGGGGGTGGCCGGTGACTACGTGCTGACGATGTTCATGGACAACGACATCCCGCTGCTCTTCGGCCGCGACCTGTACGGCGAGCCCAAGAAGATCGGCTCCTCCTCCCTCCACCGCAACGACGGACACATGACCGGTGTCCTGGAGCGCCGCGGGAACAGGCTCATCGAGATCGAGGCCGATCTCGGGGAGGACCGCGGGCCGACGGCGGTGCTCGGGAGGAACTTCAACGTCACGTACCGGCTGGCTCCCGACGGCAGCGCGCTGGTCGGCAGCCCGACGCTGATGATGGCCGAGTTCGACCAGCGGACCACCGTCTTCCGCAAGGGGCCCGCGACGCTCCGGCTCCTCGGGACCGTGCACGACCCGCTGGACGAGCTGGAGATCCTGGAGTCCCGGGACGCGGTCTACGTGGAGACGGGCATGAGGGCCAGCTGCGTGCCGGTGGCCACGATGGACGCCGGTGACTTCCTGCCGCTGGCCCTGGGCCGCTCCGATTTCTGGCCCGCACTGGTGACGGCCACGCTCCCTGCATGATGCGGTGGCTCGGCGTCACGCGTGCGTGGGGGCGGGGGACCGGCCGCCCGGGTCCGCGCGCTCAGGGACCCAGCGCGTCCCTAGAGTGTCTGCATGACCCTTCCCGGCACGGTGGACGACTGGCGTGCCTACCGGCCACCGGGTCTGCCGCGCGTGCTCGACGCCGCCCTGCGCCGTTTCGCCGAGCAGGGGTACCACGGCACCAGCATCCGCGACCTCGCCGCGGATTCGGGGCTGTCGGTCCCCGGGGTCTACCACCACTACCGCTCCAAGCAGGACATCCTGCTCGCGCTGATGATGGCGGTCATGGACGAGCTCCTCGAGCGCAGCGCGGCTGCCCTGGCGTCGGCCGGTGACGATCCGTCGGAGCAGTTCGACGCCCTGGTGGAGTCGCTGCTGCGCTTCCACATGTTCCGTCGCCAGCACGCGTTCGTCGCCTCCAGCGAGATCCGCAGCCTCGACGCCGGCAACCGCGAGGCGTACGTCGAGCGCCGAGACGAGCAGCAGCGGATGCTCGACCGGATCGTCTCCGCGGGCACGGACGCCGGTGTCTTCGCCACGCCCTATCCGCAGGACGCGGCGCGTGCCGTCGCCTCGCTCTGCGTCGGGGTCGCGTCGTGGTACCGCGAGGACGGCCCCCTGGGACCGGACGAGCTCGTCCGCCGCCACCTCGTGCTGGCCCGCGGGCTGATCGGCGCCTGACGGGGGGTCGATTGACGGGACCATCTGCCACTGCCAGACTCGCCGAGCGATCGATCGGTCGGCCGAGGAGAGATGATGAGTGATCTGGCAACCCGTATCCGGGACTTCATCCGCACCAGCGTGATCCCGCTCGACGACGAGTTCGACGGCGATATCGAGGCGGCGGGCGGCGACTCGCTGCGGCAGAAGTTGCAGGAGCAGGCGCGCGCCGCGGGCGTCTTCGCGGCGCATGCGCCGGTGGACTGCGGCGGGCTGGGCCTGAACATGGTGGACCGCACCCCCGTCTTCGAGGAGGCCGGGTACTCGCTCTTCGGCCCGCTGGCGACCGGTGTCGCCGCCCCCGACGAGGGCAACATCCACCTGCTCGACCAGGTCGGCACCGAGAGGCAGCGCGAGAAGTACCTGCGGCCGCTCGCTCGTGGCGCGGTCCGCTCGGCGTTCGCGATGACCGAGCCGGCTCCGGGCGCCGGCAGCGATCCGTCCGCGCTGCTGACCCGGGCGACCAAGGTCGACGGAGGGTGGGTCGTCAACGGGCGCAAGTGGTTCATCACGGGTGCCGACGGGGCGTCGTTCTTCATCACGATGGCCCGCACCAGCGGCGAGCCCGGAAGTGTCGGCGGCGCGACCATGTTCCTCATGCCCGCCGAGACGCCCGGCCTCGAGGTGGTCCGCCATGTCGGGACCGTGGACAGGTCGATGATCGGCGGACACTGCGAGGTGGCCTACACCGACGCCTTCGTGCCGGACGCGGAGGTGCTCGGCGGTGTCGACGAGGGCTTCAGGTACGCCCAGGTGCGGCTGGGACCCGCGCGGATGACGCACGTGATGCGCTGGACCGGTGCGGCCCGCCGCGCCCATGAGGTGGCCGTGCGCCACGTCGCCGGCCGGGAGGCATTCGGGGCCCGGCTCGGCGACCTCGGCATGGTCCAGCAGATGATCGCGGACAACGAGATCGACCTCGCCGCCACGCGTGCCCTCCTCGGGGTGGCCTGCCAGGAACTGGACGCCGGGGAGCGGGCCGGGAAGAGCACCTCGATCGCCAAGACGTTCGCCGCCGAGGCCCTGCACCGCGTTGTCGACCGCGCCACGCAGATGTGCGGCGGCCTGGGCATCTCCACGGAGCTGCCGGTCGCGAAGATCGCCCGCGAGATCCGTCCGTTCCGGATCTACGACGGTCCCTCCGAGGTGCACCGCTGGTCCCTGGCGAAGCGCGCGATCCGCCAGATCGAGAAGGAGCAGGCGTGAGTGGGTCGTCTGCCGAGGAGGGCGACACCTCGGCGCTGACCCGCGCCGAGCTCGACGCCGTGGCTGAGCGGATGGCCGCTGCGGGCGCCGAGCTCGCCGGTCCGCTCCAGTCGCGGCTCATCGCGGGGGGACGTTCGAACCTCACCTACCGCCTCGAGGACGGTACGTCCGCGTGGGTGCTGCGGATGCCCCCCCGGGTCGGCCGGACGCCGTCGGCGCACGACGTCGCGCGGGAGTTCCGGATCACCAGTGCGCTGCGGGACAGCGGCGTACCCGTCGCTCCGGCGCTGGTGCTGTGCGAGGACGAGTCGGTCATCGGGCTGCCGTTCGCCGTGGCCGGGTTCGTCCCCGGCCGCACGATCCAGTCGCGCGCCGACCTCGCGACCCTCGACGACGCGACGCTCGAGGCCGTGACCGCTCGGCTCGTGGAGTCGTTGGCCTCCCTGCACGGCGTTGACCACGTGGCCGTCGGCCTGGAGAGGTTCGGCCGTCCGGATGCGTACGCCGAGCGGCAGATCAAGCGCTGGTCAGGGCAGTGGGAGCTCGTGGGCGAGCCGGCACTGACTCCGCTCGCCGACGACCTCGGGAGCCGACTGCGCGGCTCGACCTTCGACCAGCGCTCGGTCGGGATCGTCCACGGCGACTACCGCATCGACAACACGATCCTCTCCCTGGAACCCGAGCCGCGGGTCGCCGCGATCGTCGACTGGGAGCTCTCCACGATCGGTGACCCCGTCGCCGACGTCGCGATGATGTGCGTCTACCGCCACTCCGCCCTGGACCTCGTCCTGGGCTCGGCCAGCGCCTGGACCAGTGACCGCCTGCCGTCACCGGACGGGCTCGCCGAGGCGTACGTCGCGGCCGGCGGCGTCGAGCTCGTCGACTGGGAGCAGCACCTCGCCCTGGGCTACTACAAGCTGGCCGTGATCGCAGCCGGGATCGACCATCGCTACCGGGTCGGTGCTACGCACGGCGAGGGCTTCGACAGCGCCCGCGAGGCTGTCGCCCCGCTGCTGGAAGCAGGGATCGCCGTGCTGATGGAACCAGCCTGAGCCACTCGGCGGCGCGCGGCGGCGCACCCTACGTGTGATGCCTAGGCGCGCTGCCGCAGGCCGTCAGGGCGACGGCGCCGAGGATCGCGGCGACGCCGCCGACGAGCAGGGGCCAGCTCGACGAGACCTCGTCCACGAGGAGCCCGCCCACGACCGCGCCGACGGCGATGGCCAGGTTGCAGACCGTCACGATGACGCCGCCGACCTGCTCGAGCCTGGTCGGCTCGGTCCGGGCGCCCCAGGCGAGGACCGTCGTCGGGACGCCGCCGAACCCGAGGCCCCAGATCGCCGCGGCGACGAACAGCCCGGTGACCGAGCTGCCGATGGCGAACATGAGCAGCAGCCCGGTGCCGACCGCGGCCGGGAACAGCAGCAGCCCCGCGCGCGGTGCGCGGTCGGCCAGGGGACCGCTGAGCACCGTGCCGACGACGTTCGCGAGGCCGAACACGAGCAGCAGCCCGGCGAACGCTCCGGAGTCGATCCCGGACATGCTCTCCGCGGCCGGTCGGATGTAGGTGAAGCCGCTGAAGTGGCCGCTGAAGACGAGCAGGATCGCGACCAGGCCGACGAGGACGACGCCGGACCGCAGCACCGAGCCGAGGGCCCGGAGCCCGCTCGCCGTCGTGGGTACGACGTGCGGCAGCGTCGCGGCCTGCACGACCAGGGCGAGCACGGCGACGCCGGCCGCGAGCACGAAGACCGGCCGCCAGCCCCAGACGTCGCCGAGCCAGGCGCCCACGGGCACCGCGGTGATGGCGGCGAGGGCGACGCCGGAGTTGATCACCGTGAGCGCCCGGCCGAGGTGGTCGGCGTGGACGAGGTGCGCGGCCATCGCGGTGGCCATCGCCCAGAACCCGCCCAGCGCCACCCCGAGCAGGATCCGCGCCGCCAGGAGCACGACGAGGCTGGGCGCCACCGCGACGACCAGGTTGGAGACGACGGCGAGGAGGGTCAGGCCGATCATCACCCGCCGTCGGTCCGCGTGCGGCAGGACCACGGAGATGAGGAGCGCGGCCAGGGCGGCGGCCAGGGCGGTCACGCTGACGGCCTGGCCGGCGACGCCCGTCGACACGTCCAGGTCGTCGGCGATGAGGGGGAGCAGACTGGCGGGGAGGAACTCCGACATGACGATGGCGAAGATCCCCAGGCCGAGGGAGACGACCCCGGCCCAGGAGGCCGGGACGTCGGTGGTCGGCGCCTCGGCCGACGTGGTCGTGCTGGTCACGGTTGCTGTCCTTCAGTGGGAGGTGGGTGCTGGCCCGGACGGGCAGTCCGGACGCTAGGCACGGCAGCCGGGGCGGCCCAGAGCCCTGGTCAGCCGGGGGTGCGACAGGACCCCCTCTCGACGCGCCGCCGCGACCTACGATCGATCCGTGAGCGAGCAGACCAACCCCCTGGGCGCCTTCCTGAGTGCGCGGCGCGCGCTGGTGACCCCGCAGCAGGCCGGCATCCCGGACATCGGCGTACGTCGGGTCCCGGGCCTGCGGCGCGAGGAGGTGGCGATGCTCGCCGGCATCAGTGCGGACTACTACCTGCGCCTGGAGCGCGGCCGCGACCGCCGCCCGTCGGTCCAGGTCCTGGAGTCGATCGCCCGCGTCCTGCAGCTCGACGACGAGCACCTCGCCCACCTGCTGGCGCTGGCCGCGGACGCCCCCCGCAGGCGCCAGGCCCGTCGGCGCAGGGAGGTCGTCCCGCCCGGTGCCCTGAAGCTCCTGGACTCGCTCGCCCAGCCCGCCTTCATCGAGGGGCGCTACTTCGACATCCTGGCCGCCAACGACCTGGCCACCGCGCTCTCGCCGGGACTGGTCGTCGGGGGCAACCAGCTCCGCGCCTTCTTCCTCGATCCTGCCGAGCAGGCCTACTACCCGGACTGGGAGGCGATGACGGCGTGCTTCATCGCGGCCCTGCGACAGGCCGTGGGCTCCGACATCGACGACCCCCGGTTCATCGAGCTGACCGGTGAGCTCTCGCTGGCCAGCCCCCGGTTCCGCCAGCTCTGGGCCCGCCACGAGGTGCGCGGACAGGTCGGGACGCCGATCCGCTTCGACCACCCGCAGGTCGGGGAGCTCACCCTCAACCGGGAGCGGCTGAGCATCGGTGGCCCCGCGGACCTGATGCTCGTGGTCTACCACCCCGACGCCGGCTCCGCCGACGAGGAGAAGCTCAGCCTCCTGGCCTCCGCCGGCCTCCCCGCGCTCGGCACCCAGCCCGCGGTCCGGCCGGCCACGGCCTGACCGCCCCAGCTCCGGCGAACCAGTACGACGAGCAGTCCGACGAGCAGGAGGACCACTATGACCACCATCGGCATCCTCGGCGCCGGCCAGGCCGGGAGCACACTGGCCCGGGTGTCGGTCGCGGCCGGCTACGACGTCGTGATCGCCAACTCGCGGGGGCCGGAGACGTTGACGGCCCTGGTGAGCGACCTGGGTCCGCGGGCGCGCGCGGCGTACTCGGCGGACGCCGCGGCGGCATCGGACTTCGCCTTCCTCGCGTTCCCGTACGCACCCGGCGACCGGCTGCCGGTCGAGGAGCTCGCGGGGAAGGTCGTGATCGACAACAACAACTACATGGCCTGGCGCGACGGGAGCTTTCCCGAGGTCGACTCCGGCCGGATGACGGTCCACGAGCTGCGCCAGGCGCAGCTGCCTGCCTCCAAGGTCGTGAAGGCGTTCAGCCACGTCCAGTTCCACGAGCGCTCGCAGATCCGGGTCCCCAGCGACAGGCTGCCCGCCGTGGTCCGGCTGGCCAGGCCGGCGGGTGCCCCCGACCGCAAGGCGCTGGTGGTCTCGAGCGACCACCCGGACGCCGTCGAGCTGGTGACCCGCTTCTACGACGACCTCGGCTTCGACGCGGTCGACAACAGCCCGCTGAGCGAGTCGTGGCGCAGTGCCCCCGGTACGCCGATGTGGCGCCACCACGTCGACGGACAGAGCCGCGAGGAGCTGGTCCGCAACCTGGCCCTGGCGAGGCGCTAGGCGCGCCGAGCCGCCGCGTGCCGCTGGGGGGTCTCCCCGGACCCCCGGCTCGGCAGGGCTCTGTCTGGCCGGCGTACGCGTCCCTAGCGTCGTGGTCGCCCGCTTGGGCCACCACACGGAAGGACCACCATGACCGTCACGCTGATCACCGGCGCGAACAAGGGAATCGGCTTCGAGACCGCCAGGCAGCTGCTGGAGCTCGGGCACGTCGTCTACCTCGGGGCCCGCGACCCCGACCGGGGCCGGGAGGCTGCGGCGGCACTGGGCGCACGATTCGTGCAGCTCGACGTGACCGACGACGACTCGGTGACCGCGGCGCTCGCCGAGATCGACGCCGCCGAGGGATGCCTCGACGTCCTCGTGAACAACGCCGGCATCCTCGGGTACGACATGGACGGGCCGACGGCGCTCCGGGTCTTCGACACGAACGCGGTCGGCCTCGTCCGGGTCACCGAGGCGGCGCTCCCGCTCCTGCGCAGGTCGGACCGCCCGGCGGTGGTCACGATCTCCAGCAGCATGGGCTCGTTCTGGGCGGTCACCAACCCCGAGCGCATGGAGTACGGCGTCCCCGCAGCCCTCTACGCGGCCTCCAAGTCGGCGGCGACCATGCTCACCGTCCAGTACGCCAAGGCGGAGCCGGGCATCAGGTTCAACGCGCTCGAGCCGGGGTTCACCGCGACCGACATGACCGCCGCCATGGGCGGCGGGCGCCCGGTCGAGGAGAGCGCCAGGACCGTCGTACGGCTCGCCACCCTCGGCCCCGACGGACCCACCGGGACCCTGCAGGACGAGCACGGTCTGCTGGCCTGGTAGCGGACATTCCCGCCGAGTCGGCGTGAGTTGCACGTCGAGTCGGCGCACATGTGCGCCGACTCGGCGATCTTCTCCACAGCTCCGGGGGTCAGGGGGTGAGGCGGGCGCCGGTGGTGGTGTCGAAGACGTGCACCTTGTCGGCGGTGGTGGTGAGGCGGACGACCTCGCCCTTGGTGAGCGACATCCGGGCGTCGACGCGGGCGACGACCTGGCGGAGCAGCTCGCCGCCGGAGGCGTCGGCGGCCGGCTCGGTCGGGGTGGCGTAGAGGAAGGCGTCGGCGCCGAGCTCCTCGACGACGGCGACCGTGACCGGGTAGCCGTCCTCGCCGTCGGCGGCGAGCCGCCACGACTCGGGACGTACGCCGAGGGTGATGTCGCCGGTCGACCGGGCCGCGGCCTCCCGGTCGATCGGGATCGCGAACCCGTCGACCGTGGCGGTGCCGTCCCCGGCGGTCTTCGCGGAGAGCAGGTTCATCGCCGGTGAGCCGATGAAGCCGGCGACGAAGAGGTTGGCGGGCTTGTCGTAGAGCGCGAGCGGGGTGTCGACCTGCTGGAGCAGCCCGTCCTTGAGCACCGCGACCCGGTCGCCCATCGTCATCGCCTCGACCTGGTCGTGGGTGACGTAGACCGTGGTGATGCCCAGCCGCTGCTGCAGCGCGGCGATCTGGGTGCGGGTGGAGACCCGCAGCTTGGCGTCGAGGTTGGAGAGCGGCTCGTCCATGCAGAACACCTGCGGCTGCCGCACGATGGCGCGGCCCATCGCGACCCGTTGCCGCTGGCCGCCGGAGAGCGCCTTGGGCTTCCGGTCGAGGTAGTCCTCAAGGTCCAGCAGCGCGGCGGCCTCCTTGACCCGGACCATCCGCTCGGCCTTGCTGACCCCGGCCATCTTCAGCGCGAAGGCCATGTTCTCGGCGACGCTCATGTGCGGGTAGAGCGCGTAGTTCTGGAAGACCATCGCGATGTCGCGGTCCTTCGGCGGCAGGTTCGTGACGTCGCGGTCGCCGATGTGGATCGTCCCGAACGCCACCTCCTCCAGCCCTGCGAGCATCCGCAGCGACGTGGACTTCCCGCACCCCGACGGGCCGACGAGGACCATGAACTCCCCGTCGCCGATCTCGAGGTTCAGGTCGTCCACGGCCGGCGCGTCCGCCCCCGGGTAGACGCACTCCGCGTGCTGGTAGGTGACAGCAGACATCGCTCACGTCCCTTCACCGGCAGGCACGTGCCGGACGATCCGTCGTGAAGTGGTTCCTGCACCGTAGAACGCATCGGTGCCGAGCAAAAGGATTTGGAGCAACTCCTCTGGCGCCTCCCAAATCGTTTGGCTAGCGTGGCGCGCGTCGCCGTCCCGCCGCCGAAGGAGTCGCATGGACAGCACGCACGCCCGCCGGGTCCTGGTCGTCCGGGGCGGCTGGGAGGGCCACCGCCCGGTCGAGGCCACGGAGCGCTTCATCCCGTTCCTCGAGGAGCACGGCTGCGCCGTCGACGTCCACGACGGGCCGGAGGTGTACGCCGACGCCGAGCGGATGGCGGCGACGGACCTGGTCCTGCAGTGCTACACCCAAGGCGTCGCGACGGACGAGCAGGTGCTCGGGCTCTCGGCCGCGGTCGCCGCCGGGACCGGCCTGGCGGGCTGGCACGGCGGGGTCTGCGACTCCTTCCGCGGGTCGCCCGACTACCTCCACCTCACCGGCGGGCAGTGGGCCGCCCACCCCGGCGGGTTCGTGGCGTACGACGTCGAGGTGCGCCCGGAGCGGGCCGACCACGAGCTGGTGGCCGGCCTGAGCCCGCGCTGGTCGATGAACACCGAGCAGTACTGGGTCCTGACCGACGAGCTGAACGACGTGCTGGCGACCACGACGTTCCAGCCCGCCGACGGTACGCCGTGGCGCGACGCGGTGACCTGCCCCGCCGTCTGGACCCGCCGGTGGGGCCGCGGGAAGGTGTTCGTCTCGACCCTCGGCCACAAGCTCGAGGACCTCGACCAGCCCGACGTCCGCACGCTGACCGGGCGGGGCCTGCTGTGGGCGAGCCGCTGACCGGAGGGCCGGTCCGGATCATCCTGGACACCGACCTCGCGATGGGCGCGCCGGGGTCGGACATCGACGACGGCTTCGCGCTCGCGCTCGCCCTCGCCGACCCCGGCCTGTGCGTCGAGGTGGTCACGACCGTGGGCGGCAACAGCGACGTCGAGACCTCGACCCGGCTCACCCGCGAGCTGCTCGCCGTGCTCGGTCGTGACGACCTGCCCGTCGTCCAGGGTGCCCCCGTCGACCGCGACGCGGCCGAGGAGATCGCCCGCCGGGTGCTGGCCGAGCCCGGCGAGCTCACCGTGGTCGCGATCGGCCCCCTGACCAACGTCGCCGCGGCCCTCGCCGTCTCGGCGGACGTCGCGCCCGCCGTCCGCGAGATCGTCGTGATGGGCGGCGTCTTCCTGGAGCACACGAACGTCGCCGCGATGCCCGGCGAGTACAACTTCTGGTGCGACCCCGCGGCCGCCCAGGCGGTGCTGGACAGCGGGGTGCCGCTGCGCCTGGTCGGCCTCGACGTGACCCGCCGGGTGCGGCTGAGCCGCGCGGACGCCCGGGCGCTCGCGCAGGGCGGGGAGTTCGGCCGGATCGCCGCCCAGCACACCGCCGCCTGGATCGACTTCCAGGAGCGGGTCAAGCCGGGGGACCTGCTCGAGCAGGGCAGCTGCGCACTGCACGACCCGCTCGCCGTGGCGGTGGTGACCCGCCCCGACCTGGTGATGTGGCTGGACGCCCACGTCGCCGTCGAGACGGTCGGGCGGGTGGCGCGCGGGGTGGCCATCGCCGACCTGCTGATCTGGGCGGACCCGCCGGAGCCGAACTGCCGGATCGCGGTCGCGGTCGAGGCGGACGCGTTCCGCGCATTGTTCCTCGAGCGGATGGCGGCCCTGCCGTGAGCGTTGACCCCAGGGTCGGCAACGCCTAGCGTGCGGGAACCAAACCGATTTGCGCCCGGAGGAGGGCCATGGACGAGCAGCCCGACCCGGCCCGCCCGACCCTGGGGGTCGCGATGGTCGGGTACGCGTTCATGGGGGCGGCCCACTCCCAGGGCTGGCGCACCGCGCACCGGTTCTTCGACCTGCCCGCCCGTCCCGAGATGAGCGTCGTCTGCGGGCGCACCGGGTCCGCGACCCGGGCGGCCGCCGACCGGCTGGGCTGGGCCGGCTGGAGCACCGACTGGCGCACGGTCCTCGACCGCGAGGACGTGCAGGTCGTCGACATCTGCACCCCCGGCGACACCCACGCCGAGATCGCGCTCGCCGCCCTGGCGGCCGGCAAGCACGTGCTGTGCGAGAAGCCGCTCGCCAACACGGTCGCGGAGGCCGAGGCGATGACGGCGGCCGCCGAGGCGGCCCAGGAGCGCGGGGTCCTCTCCTCGGTCGGGTTCAGCTACCGGCGCACCCCGGCGTTGGCGCAGGCCCGGCGCCTGGTCGCGGACGGGAGGGTCGGGACGGTCCGCCACATCCGCGCCCAGTACCTCCAGGACTGGATCGTGGACCCGGAGTTCCCGCTGGTCTGGCGCCTGCGGAAGGAGAAGGCCGGGTCCGGCGCGCTGGGCGACATCGGCGCGCACATCGTCGACCTCTCCCAGTTCCTGACCGGCCAGCGGCTCACCGAGGTCGCGGGCCACCTCGCCCGGTTCGTCGAGCGCCGGCCGCTGGCGGAGTCGACCTCGGGCCTCAGCGCGCGCGGGGGCGCCGAGACCGGGGAGGTCACCGTCGACGACGCCGCGGTCTTCCTGGGCCGCACGGACGGCGACGCGCTCGCGACGTACGAGGCCACCCGCTTCGCCACCGGCCGCAAGAACGCGATGCGGATCGAGGTCAACGGCTCCGCGGGCAGCGTCGCCTTCGACTTCGAGGCGATGAACGAGCTGCACGTGTACGACGCCACGACGCCGGCGGCCGACGCCGGCTTCCGGCGGGTCCTGGTCACCGAGCCCGACCACCCCTACGCCGGCGCCTGGTGGCCCCCCGGCCACGGGCTCGGCTACGAGCACACCTTCGTGCACGAGATCGCCGACTTCGTGCGCGACGTCGCGACCGGCACCCCGCCGACCCCCTCCTTCGCCGACGGCCTGCAGGTGCAGCGGGTGCTCGACGCCGTGGAGCGGTCCTCGGCGTCCGGCGCGACCTGGACCCCCGTCTGACCCCCCTTCCCCACACCGAGAGGGACCCCCCGTGAGCAAGCTGCGTGTCGGCGTGATCGGCCTGGGCGAGGTCGCCCAGGTCATCCACCTGCCGATCCTCGAGTCGATGCCGCACCACTTCGAGCTGGCCGCGATCTGCGACATCTCGCCGGGCCTGATCAAGCGGCTGGGGGACCGCTACCGGGTCCCGCGCGGCTACACCGACGTGCACGAGCTGGTCGCCGCCGGCGGGCTGGACTGCGTCCTGGTGCTGAACAGCGACGAGTACCACGCCGAGTGCGCGGTCGCGGCCCTGGACGCCGGGATCCACGTGCTGGTCGAGAAGCCGATGTGCCTGAGCCCCCGCGAGGCGGAGGAGATCATCGCCGCCCGGGACCGGTCGGGCAAGACCGTGATGGTGGCCTACATGCGCCGGTTCGCGCCCGCGTTCACCGAGGCGGTGGCGCGGCTGCCCGAGCTGGGCGAGCTCCGCTACGCCCGGGTCCACGACGTGATCGGCGAGAACCGGCTGATCGTCGACCAGACGGCGTACGTCGACCGCCCCGACGACGTCCCGCCGGAGGCGATCGAGGCCAAGTGGGCCCGCCGGGCGGTGCTGGTCAGGGAGGCGTTGGGCGAGGTCCCCCAGGAGCTGGAGTGGACCTACGGGCTGCTCTGCGGCCTGGGCAGCCACGACCTGTCGGCCATGCGGGAGCTGCTGGGAAAGCCCCAGAAGGTGGCGGCGGCGACGATGTGGCGCAGCGGCGCGTACGTCGTCGCGCTGCTCGACTACGGCGACTTCGTGGTCACCTACGAGACCGGTGTCGACTCCCAGCTGCGCTACGACACCTACCTCGAGGTGTACGGCGCCAGCGGGACGATGCGGGTCCAGTACGACACGCCGTACGTCCGGCACTTCCCGACCACCCTGCACCTCGAGCTCACCGACGGCGACTCCTACGAGCGGTCGGTGCGCCGGCCGCACCTCAAGGACCCCTACACCTACGAGCTCGAGCACTTCCACGAGGTCGTCACCACGGGCGGCACCCCGAAGACCAGCGCCGAGGACTACGTCGAGGACATGGGGCTCTTCGTCGAGATCATCCGCGCCCTCGAGCGCTCCTGAACCCACCTCGACCCATGATCCCGAAAGGCACGCAGATGACCGAGACCCTGACCGACCGCGACATCGCGTTCTTCCGCGAGAACGGCTACCTGCTCCCCGGCCGCCGGCTGCTCTCCGAGGAGCGGCTGGTCCGGCTGGAGCAGATCTTCAACGAGCACCTCGCCGACAAGGGCGACAAGCTCTCCGACGAGCTGGACACTCCCCACTACCGCGACGCCCGGCTGCTGGACTACCTGCTCTCCGACGAGGTGCTCGACTGGATCGAGCCGCTCGTCGGCCCCGACATCGCGCTGTGGTCGAGCCACTTCATCTCCAAGGACCCGTTCACCGGCCGGGCCACCCCGTGGCACGAGGACAGCGCGTTCTGGGAGGGCCGCTTCGACAGCTACGACAGCATCGTGACGATCTGGCTGGCGCTGGAGGAGGGCTCCTTCAAGGAGAACGGCTGCATGCGGGTGATCCCCGGCTCGCACCTCGGCGGCGGCTTCTCCGAGGGGTACGAGCCGACCGACATCACCGAGCAGACCTTCCACGCCGGCCTGACCGGCGTCGACGAGGACAAGGCGGTCTACTTCGAGCTCGAGCGGGGCGAGTTCTCGATGCACGACGGCCGGATCGTGCACGGCGCGAAGCCCAACACCAGCGAGATCCGGCGCACCGGCTACACGATGCGCTACTTCCCGTCCTCGGTGAAGATGCAGGACGTCCCGCAGAACGAGGGCTGGCGGATCTGGCTGGCCCGCGGCCGGGACCTGGCCGGCAATGACTACGCGAACGTCCCGGCGAGCACGTGAGGCTCGGGTTCCTCACCGCCTGCCTGCCCGGCGAGTCCCTCGCGGACGTCGCCGCGTGGGCGGGCGCCCACGGGTACGCCGCGCTGGAGGTCGCGGCGTGGCCGGACCGTCCCGGCCGCGACTGGGAGGCCAGCCACCTCGACGTCGAGGCCCTGGACGCCGCCGCGGCCGACCGGGTCCGTGCGCTGCTCGACGGCCACGGGGTCGAGATCTCGGCGCTCGCCTACTACGAGAACAACCTGCACGAGGACGAGGCGGTCCGCGCGGACACCCACGAGCACCTCCGCCGCTGCATCGACGCCGCGCAGCTGCTCGGCGTGGGCCTGGTCGGCACCTTCGTGGGCCGCGACGTCTCCCGCACCGTCGCGGAGAACCTGCGGCTGGCCGAGAAGGTGCTGCCCCCGCTCGTCGAGCACGCCGCGGCACGCGGCGTACGCCTGGTGATCGAGAACTGCCCGATGGAGGGCTGGCACCCGGACGGCTACCCGGCCAACCTGGCCTACTCGCCCGAGCTGTGGGGGTGGATGGCCGACCTGGGCCTCTGGCTCAACTACGACCCGTCCCACCTGGTCTGGCTCGGCATCGACCCGGTCGCGGCCCTCGAGGCGCACGCCGACCGGGTCCTCCACGTCCAGGCCAAGGACATCGAGATCTACCCCGCCGCCCGCGACCGGTACGGCGTGTTCGGGCAGGTGCTCGACAAGCAGCCCTGGACCAGCGGGTGGTGGCGCTACCGGATCCCCGGGCTCGGCGAGGTCGACTGGCGCCGGGTGGTCGACACCCTCTTCCAGGCCGGGTACGACGGCGTGGTCTCCGTCGAGCACGAGGACCCGGTCTGGAGCGGCGACCCCGACCGCGTCCACCGCGGCCTCGCCCTCGCGCACCGCACCCTCGCCCCGTACGTCGACGTCTGACCAGGAAGGCCTGCCCATGCACCGCGGTGTGTACTTCGACGCCTGGTTCCCCCGCCAGCTCTGCTACCACCCGAGCCTGCCGCCGCGGCGGCTGCGGATGGTCGACGACCTGGTCGACTACCGCGCCACCGTGCTGGTGTGGGCCGCGATGGGCGGCGGCTCGCTGTCCCTGCCGTACCTGGAGCAGGAGGCGTTCGGCCCGGTCGACGCCCGCTCGCGGTTCTACGGGTTCGTCAACGACAGCGAGCTCATCGCCGCCTGCCACGAGCGGGGCATCGCGGTGCTTGGCATCGTCTTCGAGGCGCAGGGCTGGGAGTTCCCCGTGGAGCTCAGCGAGGACGAGGACGAGGTGCTGGCGCTCAACGAGCTCCGCGGCGTCGGCAAGCGCGACTGGCTGGGGCTGCGGGAGTTCTCCTCGAACCGCTACCCGCGGCTCTGGAAGCCGGTCGAGCACTACTTCCCGGACGGCCTGGTCAACTCCGCCGGCGAGCCGGTGACCGACCTGGTCGAGGAGTGCGTGGTCCGCGACATCCACCAGCAGCCGTGCCACGCGCACTGGGTGGAGTGCCCCGACCGCGAGCACCGGTGCTACTACATGGACCGCAACAACCCGGTCTGGCGCGAGTACCTCAAGGCGGTCATCCGGATCCAGCTGGACGCCGGCGCCGACGGCATCCAGCTCGACGAGGCCGAGCTCCCGATGGGCGCCTTCCAGTACGGCGCGTGCTTCTGCCGGGACTGCATGGCGGGCTTCCGCGCCCACCTGCAGGGGCTCGCGGAGCTCGACCCGGCCCTCGACGGGGTCGACCTCGCGACGTTCCACTACGGCGACTGGCTGCTCGAGCGCGGCTTCGACTTCAAGGAGGGCCGGGAGTCGACGCCGCTGTTCGGCGACTACTACGCCTTCCAGTGCCTCGCGATCAAGCAGTACTTCGCCGAGCTCGCCGACTACGCGCGCGCGTACGGCCGCTCGCTGGGGCGCGACGTCATCGTCTCCGGCAACTTCTTCAACCTCGAGCCGATGTACCTCGCGCTCGCCGACGACGTCGACCTGGTGATCACCGAGATGCGCAACACGACGTACCGCCAGCCGGAGTGGTACCGCTACGTCGCGGCCTTCGCCGGCGACGACAAGGACGTGGTCGTCGTGGAGAACCCGTACGGCGGGGTGGTGCCCGAGCTGATCGGGATGCTGGCCGAGGGCCGGGGGCACGACCTGTTCCGGCTCTCGCTCTTCGAGGCCGCCGCCCACGGCGTCTCCATGTCGGTGCCGTACGGCTCGTGGCTGGGCAGCGTCATCGAGGACTCCTTCTACGCCCCGCACGGGCTGGCCACCGAGATCCAGGCGTTCCTCGCCGACCACGAGCACCTGATCGCGCGGCCGACCGCCAACGACGTCGCGGTGGTGTTCAGCGTCGAGTCCACCCGCGAGCTGATCGGCCGGGCCGACGCGAGCGACAACACCACCAACCGGCGCGACGCGTCGGTCGTGGTGCCCTACCGCGTCGTGACCGGCACCCTCGCCGGCGCGTCGGTGCCCTTCGACGTGGTGATCTGGGCCGACGGCGTCACCGCCCCCGATCGGGCGGCGGCCGACGCGCTGGCGCGCTACTCCACCGTGGTGCTCCCCGACGTCCACGCCCTCACCGACGCCCAGGCCGACGCGGTGGCGAGCTACCTGGCAGGCGGTGGCACGGTCGTGGTCACCGACCGGGTCGCCGCGACCCTGCCCCGCCACGACCGGGTGCGCACCGCCCGGCACGACGCCCTCAACGAGCTGCTGCCGCACGGCCGCCAGGTCGACACGACCGCGTCGGTCGCCGCGAACCTCCAGCAGCTGGCCGACGGGTCCTACGCGCTGCACCTGGTGAACCACGACTACGACCCGGCGGCCGACGCGGTCCGGGCGGTGCCCGACGTACCCCTGCGGGTCGCGCTGCCGAAGGCCCGGGAGCACGCCACGCTGGTGACCAGCGACGGCCGGCGCACCCCTCTCGCCCTGACCCGCAATGACACCGTGCACGCGGTGACCGTGGACCGGCTGGGCGTCTACTCGATCGTGGTCTTCCACGACGGGGAGCTGGCGTGAGGATCGCCGTGCTGCGCGGGCCGGAGGCCTTCGAGGTGGTCGAGGCGCCGGTGCCGGTGCCCCGCCCCGACGAGGTGCTGATCCGGGTGGCGGTCTCCGGCGTCTGCGCGTCCGAGCTGGAGCCCTGGCTCACCGGGCCGCCGGCGGGGGAGGAGCGCCATCTGGGCCACGAGGTCAGCGGCGTGGTCGCCGAGGTCGGCGCCGACGTCACCGGCCTCGCCGTCGGCGACCGGGTGGGGGCGTGGGTGACCGAGCGCGGCTTCGCCGAGTACGTCGCGGTGCGCGCGGCGTACTGCGTCCCGGCCGGGGCCGGCCCCCTCGACCTCGCGCTCGCCGAGCCGGTCGCCTGCGCGGTCAACGCCGTGGAGGCCGCCGACGTCCGGCTCGGCGACGACGTGGTGGTCATCGGCGCCGGCTTCATGGGCAACCTCGTCCAGCAGCTGGCCGCGCTGCGCGGTCCCCGCCAGCTGGTGGTCGCGGACGCCCGCGCGGACGCGCTGGAGCGGGCCGCGGCCCTCGGGGCGACCCGGGTGGTCGACGTGACCCGGGAGCACCTGCCCGACGTCGTCCGCTCGCTGACCGACGGCCGCGGCGCCGACCTGACCCTCGAGTGCACCGGCACCCAGGCCGCGCTGACCGCCTGCGGCGAGACCACCCGGATGAGCGGGCGGATCGCGGTCGTCGGCTACCACCAGGGGGCGGAGCGCACCATCCCGCTCGCCTTCTGGAACTGGATGGCCTTCGACCTGGTCAACGCGCACTTCCGCGACGTCGGAGTGATCATGCGCGGCATGGCGGTGGGGATGCGGCTGCACGCCGCGGGTCGGCTCTCCCTCGACCGGCTGGTTTCCCACCGGTTCCCGCTCGCGGAGATCGACCGGGCGTTCGCCGCGCTCCGGGACAAGCCCGCGGGCTTCGTCAAGGCGGTGATCACCTTCCCCGAGGCGGGGTGAGGAGGCTCAGGCGGTGCCGCGCTCCACCAGGGGGCAGGGCAGCACCAGCGTGCGCCCGGCGCCGCGGTAGCGCCCGGACATCCGGCCGAGGATCAGGTCGCCCGCGGTGCTCCCGACGTCGTACGCCGGGTTGCGGACCGTGGTCAGCTGGGGGGTGACGATGGTGGCCGCGTCGACGTCGTCGAAGCCGACCACCGCCACGTCGTCGGGGACCGCGAGACCGAGCTCGTGGGCCACGTCGAGCGCGCCGATCGCCATCAGGTCGTTGGCGCAGAAGACCGCGTCCGGTCGCTCCGGCAGCGCCATCAGGGCCTGCATCGCCTGGTAGCCGCCCTTGCGGGTCCAGTCGCCGCGCACCATCCGCTCGGCGGGCACGGGGTGCGCAGCCGCCTCCATCGCCGCCCGGAACCCGGCGGTCCGGGCGGTGCCGTAGCCGGGCGGGCCCTGGATCATCGCGATCCGGGAGTAGCCGCGCTCCGCGAGGAACGCACCGGCCTCCCGCGACCCGGCCTCGTCGTCGGGGATGACCGCGTCGCACAGCGGGTGGTCGAGGTGGTCGCCGATGCAGACGATCGGGGTGGCCCGCTCCCCGGGGCCGAAGCGGATCTCGGAGGCGGTCTCGCCCGAGGCGAAGACGATGCCGTCGACGCCGCGGTCCATCACGTCCTCGAAGAGCTTGCGCTCACGGTCGTGCTGCCCGTCGGTGCTGCACACGAACGTGCCGTAGCCCGCGGCGTCCACGGCGTCGGCGAGCCCGCGCGTCAGCACGGCGTAGAAGGGGTTGGTGATGTCGGGGACGACGACGGCGAGCATGTGCGACTGCCGCGTGCGCAGGTGCCGGGCGACGTGGTTGGGCCGGTAGCCCAGGGCGTCGATCGCGTCCAGGACCGTCTGCCGGGTCGCGGCGCCCACCACCCGCTTGCCGGACAGGACGTGGGAGACGGTGGTGGGGCTGACGCCGGCACGCTCGGCGACGTCGGCGATCGTGACCCGGGCCGGAGCGACCTCCGCCGTGGTCGACTCGCTGCGGGGCATGAGCCGTACGGTAACGCACCCCAAAACGATTTGAGCCGGTCCTCCGGGACGGGCAACGAGTGTGACGCAAACCACGTCGATCCATTGACAAACCCGGGGGGCGGAAGGATGCTCCCCCCACGGAGCCAAACGATTTGCATCGGGTCGCGTCGAGGTCTCCGAACTGCCGCTCACCCAGCAGAGGGAGTTGATTCGATGAGATTCCGAGCGTCCCGCCGCATCGCCACGGCCGCCACGCTGGCCGTCGTCGCGTCGCTGGGCCTGGCCGCCTGCGGCGGCGATTCCGACGACCCGCCCCAGGAGCCCAAGGGGGAGGGCCCCGGTCCCGTCGAGCAGCCCGCGGAGCCGACGACCGTCACGTTCTTCTCCTGGCTGGGCAACACCCCGGAGTGGAAGAAGCTCGCGGCCGAGTTCCACGAGAAGTACCCCAACATCACCATCGAGTTCGAGAACGTGCCCGCCGAGCAGGCCTCGCAGGTGCTCTCCACCCGGATCGCCGGCAACAACGCGCCGGACGTCGCCTACGTCAACGCCAGCGACGTCGCCGACTACGCCTCGCGCGGCGCGGCGGTGGACCTGGTGAACTACATCGAGCGCAGCGACGTCGTGACGCCCGACGACTACGTCGAGGCCTTCCGCCTGTTCGTCACCTACGACGACAAGATGTGGGGCCTGCCCATGGGCGGTGAGACCACCGGGCTCTTCTACCGGACCGACCGGTTCGAGGAGGCCGGCATCGAGGGCCCCCCGGCCACCTGGGAGGAGTTCGAGGACGCGGCGGCCGCGCTGACCGACGAGTCCGCCAACGAGTACGGCTTCGAGGTCTTCGCCCCCGAGTCGGCGTACTACTTCCAGCCCTGGCTCTTCCAGGCCGGCGGCGACCTGATGAGCCCCGACGGCACCGAGATCGCGTTCACCAGCGACGAGGCCAAGACCGCTGCGGAGTACTACGTGAACCTCGCGCAGTACGCGCCGCCGGACTACCTCAACTCCAACTCGTGGGACGGTCGGGTGGCCTTCGCCGAGGGTCAGGTCGGGATGTACATGGCCGGCGCCTGGTTCGCGGGCACGCTCACCGAGGAGTTCCCCGACATCGAGGGCAAGTGGGCCACCGCCCCGCTCCCGTCCGGGGAGGCCGGCTGCAAGACCTCCATCGCGGGTGACTCGCTGGTGATGATGGACCAGACCGAGAACGCCGACGCCGCCTGGCTGTGGATGGAGTTCCTCTCCCAGCCCGACATCCTGGCCCGGACCACCTACGAGACCGAGGGCACGCTGCTGCCGCCGCTCACCTCGCTGCTCGAGGGCGAGGAGATCCTCCAGGAGAAGCCGGTCCTCGAGGGCTTCATCGACCTCATGGACTGCGGGGTCGCGCCGACGGCGTCGAACCCGAAGTGGCCCCGGATCGAGACCATCCTCAACGACGAGCTGGGCAAGGCGATGTACGGCGAGCAGACCGCCGAGGAGGCTCTCGAGAACACGGCGCAGCAGGCCGAGGCGATCCTCTCGCGCGGCTGAGCCACCGGGCGCGTCCGCCCGGTCCGGGCCCTCCTCCCCGGTCCGGGTGGACGTCGCGACCAGCAGCTCCGGACGAGCAACTCGACCAGCAACTCCGACAGCAGGGAGCAGGGATGTCGACGGCCTCGGCACCGAGGAACGTGGCGGCCCCCGACCACGAGCGCCGACCCGCGAGGCCGCGGGAGTCCCGGGGCCGGCGGCTGGGGCGGCGGATCTGGCGGGAGCGGTCGGCGTACCTCTTCCTGGCGCCCGGGATGATCCTCTTCTCGGTCTTCACCCTCGCGGCGCTGATCTTCGCCTTCTACCTGACCTTCCACCGCTGGAGCATCATCGAGCCCGACAAGCCGTACGTCGGGACGCAGAACTACGAGGACATGGTCCACGACGAGCGGTTCGTGCAGGCGGTGCTCAACACCCTCTACTTCACCGGCGCCTCGGTCCCGCTGACGATGCTGATCGGGCTCGGGCTCGCGCTGCTGCTCAACCAGCCGCTCCGCGGCCGCGCGCTGTTCCGCACGGCGTACTACCTGCCGGTGGTCACGCCGTTCGTGGTGTCGGCGCTGCTGTGGAAGTGGCTCTACAACGGCGACTTCGGCCTGTTCAACTACTACCTGGTCAAGGGCCACATCATCGACCAGCCGCTGCTGTGGCTCTCCGACAAGGACCTCGCGATGCCCGCGGTGGTGCTGATGACCGTGTGGAGCGGGGTCGGGTTCTCGATGGTCATCTACCTCGCGGGCCTGCAGTCGATCCCGCACGAGCTCTACGAGTCGGCCAAGCTCGACGGCGCCGGGACCTTCCAGCGGGTCCGCTTCGTGACCATCCCGCTGCTGCGGCCGACCACGCTGTTCCTGCTGGTGATGGGCATCATCGGGTCGCTGCAGGTCTTCACGCAGATCTTCGTGATGACCAGCGGCGGACCGGTCAACCGGACGACCACGATGGTCTACTACATGTACCTCTGGGCCTTCAAGTACTACGACATGGGCTACGCGAGCACCCTGGCGTTCGCCCTGTTCGCGATGCTGCTGGTGTTCACGGCGTTCCAGCTGCGGCTCTTCCGGGACGGGGCGACGTCGTGACCGGGGTGACCGAGGAGCCGGTGGCGAGTCGGTTCGTCGGCGGCGCCGAGCCGGTCGTGCCGCGGCGGCTCCGGCGTACCCGGGGGTGGCGGCGGCGTCCGGGTGCGGTGCGCGACCGGGAGCAGATGAGCCGCCGGGCGAAGCTCGGGACCTACCTGGTGCTCGCCCCGGTCGCGATCCTGTTCGTCGCGCCGTTCGTGTGGATGATCAGCGCGTCGTTCCAGCCGATGAGCACGATCTTCGCCAACCCCCCGACCTGGGTGCCCGACGACCCCACGATCGACGGCTACAAGGGGTTCCTCAACGTCGGGACGCTGACCGAGTCGCAGGAGTCGCAGGGGCACGGCGACTGGCGGTGGTTCGCCAACAGCGCCTTCGTGGCGATCACGATCACGGTGCTGCAGACGTTCTTCAACGCGCTGTGTGCCTACACCTTCGCCAAGCGGAAGTTCCCGGGGCGCAACGTCATCTTCGTGCTGTTCCTGGCCACGATGATGGTGCCCGGCCAGATCACCCTGATCCCGAACTACATCATCGTCCAGCACATCCCGTTCTTCGGCGGCAACGACTGGATGGGGATGGGCGGCCACGGCTGGCTGAACTCCTACTGGGGCCTGATCATGCCGGGCATCGTCAGCGCCTTCGGCATCTTCCTGCTGCGCCAGTACATGATGTCGATCCCCGACGCGCTGCTCGACGCCGCGCGCATCGACGGGGCCAGCGAGTTCCGCATCTTCTGGAACGTCGTGCTCCCGCTGTGCCTGCCGGCGCTCGCGGCCAACGCGATCTTCACCTTCCAGGGCGCGTGGGAGGACTTCCTCTGGCCGCTGCTGATCACCTCGGGCGATCCGGACAAGACCACCGCCCCGGTGGGGCTGGCGCTGTTCGTCGTCCAGAACAAGACGGACTGGAACCTGCTCTTCGCGGGGTCGGTGATCGCGACGCTGCCGATGATCCTGGTGTTCCTCGTCTTCCAGCGGCACTTCGTCCGGGGGATCGCGGTCACGGGGATCAAGGAATGAGGGCGGCCCGGGACCTGCTGCACCGGCTCCTGGCCGACGGCGACGGGGTGCTCCGGTGCGAGCCGGCCTGGGTGGCGCGCGACTTCCTGCCGCCCGGGCGTCGCCTCGGGCTTCCGGAGGACGCGTACGACGTGGGGGAGCGGGGCGCGATCTGCGAGCGGTGGCTGGCCTCCACCACCCGGGCCGACAACCGCGTCGGCCCCGACGACGAGGGCCTGAGCCACGTGGTCGGGGAGCACGGCGAGCGGCTGCTGCTGCGCGACGCGGTCGCCGCCGACCCGGCCGCGGTGCTCGGCGCGACGTACGCCGCGAGCCACGGGGGACTGGGTCGGCTGGCGAAGGTCTTCGACTACGCCGACCGGCTGCCGTACCACGTCCACCCGCCCCAGGAGTTCGCCTCCCTCGTCGGCTGCCACGCCAAGGACGAGTCGTACCACTTCCTGCCCGGCGCCGACCTGGGCGCGCACCCCGAGACGTTCTTCGGCGTGCACCCGTGGATCGCCGAGCAGCGCGCGCACGAGGTGCTGCTGCCCTACCTCGTCGACTGGGACAGCGACCTGATCCTGCGGCACGCCCGCGCCGAGCTGCAGGTCCCCGGGGAGGGGTTCCACGTGCCGTCCGGCGTCCTGCACGCGCCGGGGACCGCGCTCACCCTGGAGCTCCAGGAGGACTCCGATGTCCTGGCGATGTTCCAGGCGCTCAACGCCGGCCGGATCATCTCCAAGGAGCTGCTCTTCAAGGACGTCCGACGCGAGGACCGGGACGCCGAGGGCGAGCGGTTCCCGCTGCGGTTCGTGGACTGGGAGGTCAACGGGGACCCGTGGTTCTACGAGCACCGGCACCTCTCGCCGCAGCCGGTCGCGGACGCCGGCGCGGTCGAGAGCTGGGTCTTCTACAACACCGCGAAGTACGCCGGGAAGCGGCTCGTCGTACCGCCGGGAGGCACGCGCCGACTCACCGAGCCCGGGGTCTACTCGGTGTTCGCGTGGTCCGGGACCGGCCGGTACGCCGGCCACGAGGTGCGCGGCGGCGAGCCCGGGCGCGACGAGCTGGTGCTGACCCACGACGCGGCGACCCGCGAGCACGAGGTCGTCAACACCGGGGCCGAGGACCTGGTGGTGTTCACGTTCTTCGGCCCCGACCTGCAGCCGACGGCGCCGACGATCCCCGTCCGCGGGCGGTGAGCGGGGCGATCAGCGGCCCTTCTTCGGCCGCCAGAGCCGGCGCCGATCGGGGGCGTTGCGGAACGCGTTGCTGATCGCGGCGTACGCCGGCTTCGGGCGCAGCCGCGCGTCGAAGGCGAGCGGGCGGCGTCGGGCGCCGTCCTCGCGCGGCTGGTCCTCGTCGAGCCAGCTGTAGCGGTCGGTGAGGCCGAAGGCGATCACCGCCTTCACCGCGCGCTCGTCGAGGGTGACGTCGAGGTAGTGCCGGTAGACGTCGGCGACCGCGCGGTCCCGGCGCTCCGGCGCCTTCGGCAGCCCCTCGTCGAGCACGTCCATCTCGGTGATCAGGATCGGCAGGTCCCGGTCGGCGAGCTCGCGCAGGAAGGCGCGGTACCCCCGCTCGTGGAACTTCCGGTGGAAGCCGTCGGCGAGCAGGTGGCCCTGGACGCCGACCGCCTGGACCGGGACGCCGCGGTCGAGGAGGCGGTCGATCGCCTTGAGGTATGCGCGGCGGCGGGGCTCGGGGCGGTCGCCCCACTCGTTGACGGTCTCGAAGCCGAACTCGTTGATGATCCGCAGCGCCTTCGGGTCCTGCTCCTGCGCGATGTCGAAGCTCCGGGCGATGTAGCCGGGGCCGATGGTCTGGTACCACGGCACGTTCGTGCGGAACCCGTGCTTGTCGGCCTCCTCCGGGTCGGTGACCTCGTTGGCAACGATCCAGCCGTCGACGCGGCCGCGGTAGTGCCGCACCTCGCGGCGGATCACGCCGTACAGCAGCTTCTTGGCCTCCCGGCGGCGCAGGCCCCACAGGTCCTCCTCGGTCCAGCCCTCGCCGAAGCCCTCGTCCCAGGCGAGGTGGGCGGCGATCACCCGCTGGTCGTGGCGGTCCGCGAAGCCGATGATCTGGTCACCCGGGCCGAAGTTGAGCGGCTCGTCGGGGCCCGGCTTGAGCTGGTACCAGAGCAGGTCGTCCTCGGTGAACAGGAGGCCGGCCTCGCGCGCGTGCAGCCGCGGGTAGGTCCGGTCGAGCTGCCAGGTCGCGATCGAGGACCCGAAGACCAGGCCCTTGCGGTCGGCCTGCTTCCACAGCGGCGGACGGCCGGTGGAGGGGATCCGCTCCGCGACGGCCGCCTCGGCGGTCCCCGTGAGCGCGATCCCGGACGCGCCGCCCGCCGCGGTGAGGGCGAGGGCGCCCCCCGCGGCCCCCCGCAGCAGTGATCGGCGGTCCAGCTGGACGGACTCGGACATGAGGACTCCTCCGCGGGCTGCGACCGTCTCGGAACGGCCTGTGACGAGCGTCACCCAAATCGAATTGCTCCTGACGGTAGGACGCAGCCCGCGCTCCCGGCAACCCCCTGGTCGGGGGTTTCCTCGAGGTGGGGTCTGGCGGGTAGTCCGGCACGTTTCGGTCGTTGACGGCCCCCGATCACGACCGGAACGTGCCGGACTACCCCGACGTACGTCGCCCCGGGAGCTCGCTCAGGCGTGCACGACCACGTGGCCGTCGTCGGTGGTGACGGGGTAGGTGCGCAGGCCGCTGCGCTGGGGCTCGAGGAGGGAGCGGCCGGTCTCGAGGTCGAACTCCCAGCCGTGCCAGGGGCAGCGGATCACCCGGTCGTCCTGGCCGTAGACGTACTCGTGCGGCGCGGAGGCGACCATGGTCCCGCTGAGCGAGCCCGCGCACATCGAGGCGCCCTGGTGCGGGCACTTGTCGCCGATCGCGAAGAACTCCTCGCCGACGCTGATCACCCCGACGTCTCGGCCGCCGATCTCGACGATCCGGCACCCGGCACGACGCACCTCCTCGACCGTGCCCACGCGGACTTCCATGGATTCCTCGCTGCCTCTATCGCGCATGCCAAACGATTTGCTATGCATGACTCTGACGCCTCGGGGTCCTCTTCCGCAACGGGTTGCCGCACAGGAGTGCACATGACCGAACTGCTCGACCAGCAGACCGGCGTCGACGGGTCGCCGGGCCGCTACCGGCTCGTCGACTGCGACGTGCACCCGATCACCAAGGGCGGCATGGGCGACCTTCGGCCGTTCCTGTCCCGCAGCGCCCAGCGGCGGCTGGGCCTGGACGAGCGGCGCAGCCTGTCGACGGTCGGCCACCGCGAGGCGGTCTCGATCCCGCGGAACCTGCTCTACGTCAACCAGTCCGGCGTGCTGCGCGACGACGCCCGCGCCCCCGACGGGTCGGCGCCCGGCTCGGACCCCGCGTTCACGGCGCAGCAGCTGCTCGACGGCAACGGCATCGACCGCGCGGTGCTGATCGGGGGCGAGGTGCTCGGCCTCGGGGCGATGCCGGACCCGGACGCCGCCGCGATGATCGCCTCGGCGTACAACGACTGGCTCGCGGCCACCTGGTTCGCCGCGGACGAGCGCTACCGCGGCTACCTCGTCGTCGGCGCGCAGGACCCGGCCCAGGCCGCGGAGGAGGTACGCCGCGCGGGCCAGGACGAGCGGTACGTCGGGGTGCTGCTGCCGCTGACGAACATCCTGATGGGGCAGCGGCACTACTACCCGATCTACGAGGCCGCGGCCGAGCTCGGGCTGCCGGTCGCGGTGCACCCCAACTCCGGCGAGGGCATCTTCCGCACCTCCCCGCCGATGGCGGGCGGGACCCCGACGTACTACGTCGAGTGGCACACCGGGCTGAGCCAGGTCTTCCAGGCCAACGTGATCAGCCTGGTCTGCCACGGGGTCTTCGAGCGCTTCCCCGGGCTCAAGGTGGTGATCACCGAGGGTGGGCTGGGCTGGATCCCCGACGTGATGTGGCGCCTGGACAAGAACGTGAAGGGCCTGCGGGACGAGGTCCCGTGGATCACGCGGCTGCCGAGCGAGTACCTCGTCGACCACGTCCGGTTCACCACCCAGCCGATGCCAGAGCCGCGCCGGCGCAGCCACCTGCACACGCTGCTCGAGATCGCCCACGCGGAGCGGACCCTGATGTTCAGCTCCGACTACCCGCACTGGGACTTCGACGACCCGCGCCACGTCCTCGGCACGCTGCCGGCGGCGATGCGCGACCGGGTGCAGGCGCTGAACGCCCTCGAGACGTACGGCGACCGGCTGTGACCGACCCGCACCTCACCGCCTCGATGGCCGAGCGGCCCGACCACGGCGAGGACAGCTACGAGGGGCACGGGCGGCTCCGCGACAAGGTGGCCGTGGTGACCGGGGGCGACTCCGGGATCGGGCGTGCGGTGACCCTCGCCTTCGCCCGCGAGGGCGCCGACGTGGTGATCTGCTACCTCGAGAGCGACGAGGAGGACGCCCAGGAGACGGCGGAGCTGGTGCGCCAGGCGGGGCGGGAGATCCTGCTGGTGCCGACCGACCTGACCGAGGAGCGGGCCTGCCGGGACCTGGTTGACCGGACGGTGGCCGAGCACGGCCGGATCGACGTCCTGGTCAACAACGCCGCCCACCAGCTGGCCCAGCCCGGCGGGATCGCCGACATCACCACCGAGCAGTTCGACCGCACGATGCGCACCAACCTCTACGCGATGTTCTGGCTGTGCAAGCTGGCCCTGCCGCACATGCCGCGGGGCTCCTCGATCATCAACACCTCCTCGGTCCAGGCGTCCTCGCCGTCCCCGGAGCTGCTGGACTACGCCACCACCAAGGCCGGCATCGCGACGTTCACCCGGGCACTGGCGTGGTCGGCGGCGCAGCAGGGGATCCGGGTGAACTCCGTCGCGCCGGGGCCGACCTGGACGCCGCTGGTGCGCGCCACGATGCCGGAGGAGATGGTCGAGCACTTCGGTGAGAACACCCCGATGGGCCGCGCCGGCCAGCCGGTGGAGGTCGCGGGCGCCTTTGTCTACCTGGCGTCCGCGGAGTCGGCGTACGTCACCGGCGAGGTGCTGGCCGTGACCGGCGGCCTGCCGGTGATCACCTGACCCGCGCTCACCGGTCCGGCGCGAGCTCCACGACCGACCAGGACAGCGGGGCGACCTCCAGCTCCAGCCGTCCCTCGGGCACCAGGCCGGGGAAGCCGCGCGCGTCGACCGTCGTCCGCACCGGCGCGTCCTCGGACCGGTTGACCAGGACCAGGGAGAGGCGCCCGGTCGCGTCGTCGTACGTCGCGGCCGCGTCCAGCAGCGGCACGTCGCCCGACTCGGCCTCGTACGTCGCGACCCGGGGCTCGACGCGCAGCACGCCGCCGCGCGCGGCGGCCGCGATCCGGGCGAACGGCGCGAAGGTCGGCTGTGTCCAGGCCCGCCCGCCGGGGTCCGTCCGGATCGGCGCGATCACGTTGACGAGCTGGGCCAGGCAACCGATCGCGACCCGGTCGGCGTGCCGCAGCAGGGTGACGAGCAGGCTCGCGACCATCGTCGCGTCGACGTCGTCGTAGGTGTCCTCGAGCAGCGGCGGCGCCTCCGGCCAGGCGTCGGGGTCGGGGTCGGTCCACCGGCTCATGTACCAGACGTTCCACTCGTCGACGGCGACGCCGAGGCGCTTGCGGGACCGGAGCCGGGCGGCCACGTGGTCCGCGGTCGCGGTCACGGACCCGATCGCGAGGTCCAAGGCGTGCGCGCCGGCGAGGTACGCGGACGGCGTCCGGCCGCTCGGGTCGTGGTAGCTGTGCAGCGAGACGTGGTCGACGACGTCGAAGCACTCCTCGAGCACCGCCGCCTCCCACGTCGCGAACGTCGGCATGCTTGGGCTTGAGCTCCCGCAGGCGACCAGCTCGATGCCGGGGTCGACCAGCCGCATCGCGCGCCCGGTCGCCGCCGCGAGCCGGCCGTAGTCGGCGGCGGGCCGGTGCCCGATCTGCCAGGGACCGTCCATCTCGTTGCCCAGGCACCACAGGCGGACGTCGTACGGCGCGCTCGCGCCGTGGGCCCGGCGCAGGTCGGAGAGCCGGGTGCCGCCCGGGTGGTTGCAGTACTCCAGCAGGTCCACCGCCTCCTGGACGCCACGGGTCCCGAGATTCACCGCCAGCATCGGCTCGACCTGCGCCGCCCGGCACCACGCAAGGAACTCGTCGGTGCCGAACGCATTGGTCTCGGTGCTGTGCCACGCCAGGTCCAGGCGTGTCGGCCGCTGCTCGCGGGGCCCGACGCCGTCCTCCCAGCGGTAGCCGGAGACGAAGTTGCCGCCGGGGTAGCGGACCACCGTGGTGCCGAGCCGGCGGACCAGCTCCAGCACGTCGGTGCGGAACCCCCGCGCGTCGGCGGCCGGGTGCCCGGGCTCGAAGACGCCCGTGTGCACGCAGCGCCCCAGGTGCTCGACGAAGGACCCGAAGAGGCGCCGGTCCACGGTCCCGACCCGGAACTGCGGGTCCAGGGTGATCGACGCGGGCACCGGCTCCACCGACATGGGCTGTGTCTACTCCTCGCGAGCTCGCGGATCCAGAGGCGCGACTAGGGTTGCGGCGTGCACCTCCCGCGCCGCTGCCCCGCTCCCGGTCCGGCGCTGTGACGGCGACCCGGCCGGTGCTCGCCGAGGTCACCGGCTGCCCGAAGGCGATGACGTACGGCCCGTGCGGTGGGGTCCGGGACGACGCCTCGTGCGAGCTCGACGCGCGACCCTGCCCGTTCGCGGGGCCGGACGCGCAGGTCGTGCGGTGGGAGCAGGAGCCCCGGTCGCCGGGCGCGCCGGAGAGCGCGCTGCTGGCGGCGGCGCAGCGCGGCCCGGTGGTGCTCACGGACCTGACCATCGCGGCGTACGACCCCGACGGGGTCGCTGCCGTCACCGAGACGCTCGCGGGGTCGTGCGACGCCGTGCTCGTCGGTGAGCACCAGAACCGGCCGGACTTCCCGCCGACCCTGATGGCCGCCTTGATCGCCCAGGCCGGCGGCGTTGCCTGGGTGACGCTCGCGTGCCGCGACCGCAACCGGCTGGTGCTCGAGCAGGAGCTGGCGGGGCTCGCCGTCGCCGGCGTCGACGGGGTGCTGTGCGTGACCGGGGACGTGCGCGCCCAGGGCGTGCGGTCCGACGTCACCCAGGTCTTCGACCTCGACGGGACCCAGCTCGCGGCGCTCGCGTGCCGGGCCGGGCACGCGGTGGCGGTGCCCGAAGCGCCGGAGGCGGCTCCGCGGCACCTGCGCCCGGCTCGGCTGGTGGAGAAGCAGCGGGCCGGCGCCCACCTCGCCGTCCTCAACCACGTGGGCAGCCCGGAGGGCGTGGCGTCGTTCGTCGCCGCCGCCCGCGGGCTCGGCCTGACGATCCCGGTGATCGCGGCGGTGGCCGTCTACACCGACGAGCGGTCCGCCCGGGTCCTGCAGAACTTCCCCGGCCTGCACGTCGACCCCGCCCAGGTGGAGCGGGTGCTCGGTGCGGCCGACGTACGGGCGGCGGGCATCGAGGCGGCGGTGGGCGAGGCGCGGGCGCTGCTGGCGATCGAGGGTGTGGCCGGCGTGAACCTGTCGGGGCTGGCCTCCGGCGCGGGCGTGCTGGCCGGAGCGCAGATCAAGGCCGAGATCGGCCACCGGATCCGGGAGGGCCGATGAGCGAAGCAGAACCGATGGCCGACGAGTTCGACACCGTCGCCTGGTGGACGGCGACCGCGGTCGCGGAGCTGGGGCAGGACCACGCCCTGCCGGCCGCGTGCCGGGGCAGCGGCAGCCCGGCCGGGCTCGACTGGCTGGGCGCCTCCCTGGGCCTCGCGCCGGGGACCCGGCTCCTGGACTCCGGCGCCGGCGTCGGCGGGCCGGCGGAGTACGCCGCCCGGTCGTTCGGCGTACGTCCGGTCCTGGCCGAGCCGATGGAGGGCGCCTGCCGGGCCGCGAGCCGGCTCTTCGACAACCCGGTCGTGGTCGCCGACGGGCTGGCGCTCCCCTTCCCGGACGAGGCCTTCGACGCCGCCTGGTCGCTCGGGGTGCTGTGCACGATCGAGGACAAGCGGGCCTACCTCGCGGAGCTGCGCCGGGCGGTGGTCCCGGGCGGCGCGGTCGGCCTGCTGGTCTACACGCGCGCCGTGGAGTCCCTCCCCGACCAGCCGGAGGGGAACCACTTCCCGACCCGGTCCGAGCTCGCCGACGACCTGCGGGCGACGGGCCTGACGCTGGTCGAGGAGACGCTGCTCGCCGACCTCCCCGAGACCCCGGAGGACTGGAACCAGGCCGCCGCCCGGGTGGAGGACGTCATCGAGCGCCGGCACCGCGACGACGAGCGCTGGCAGCGGGCGCAGTCCCAGCAGGAGACGATCGTCGGGCTGATCCGCGACGAGCTCGTCGTCGGCGTGCTGGTCAGCTGCCGGCGGGACTGACCCCGGGAGACACCCGCTGGCGCGGTCACACCGGTCGACGCAGGAACGCGACAGCGGCTCCCAGGAGGGGGACGAGGATCCATGCCCCGAAGACCGCCGCACCGACGACCGGGCTGAGGAGGGACGGGTCCGGCGCCACCGAGGTGAAGGAGCTCCCGGCCATGGACGGCAGGTACTGGAGGACGTCGTCCCGCCCGCTCGCCGGGAGCAGGAGGAAGCCGAGGCCGGGGAGGACGAAGATGAGCCCGAACAGCGTCGAGATCGCCCCCGCCGTGCTCCGCAGGAGGGCACCCAGAGCGAGCCCCAGCAGGGCGGTGCCCGTGAGGAAGGCAGCGACACCCAGGACGGCACGGAGGACGCCGGGGTCGCCCAGGGTCGCGGTGGTGACGTCGCCGCTGCCGATCAGGGCCTGACCGGCGAGGAACGCGACGAGGGCACTCGCCCCGAGCGCGGAGAACGTCGCGATGGCCACGACCGTGACCTTGGCCCAGAGCACGGGGAGCCGGGACGGAACAGCAGTGAGCGTGGTCCGGATCGTCCCGGTGCTGTACTCGCTGGTGATGGCGAGCACGCCGAGCACGCCGATGACGAGCTGCGCGACCTGGACCCCGGCGAGGGCCACCCCGGCGGGGTCGTCCCCGGCGTCCGCCGGTGGGTTCCCGATCACGCCACCGACCATGGCGGAGAAGATGAGTCCGATGGACAGGAGCGCGCCTGCGGCAGCGGCGAGCGTGACCAGGTTGCTTCGTACCGACCTGATCTTGGTCCATTCCGAGCGCATGACGTTGCGCATCGTGATGCGGCGTGGCTGGGTGCTCATCGGGCTGCCCTCTCGTCGGTGGGATGAACGGTCGCGGTGGTCTCGCCGGCGTACTCGACGGCGTCTCGGGTGAGCTCCATGAACGCCTCTTCGAGAGACGCCTGCTTGCTGCTCAGCTCGTGCACGGGGATCGAGGCCTCGCCGGCGCGGGCGCCGATCTGCTCGGGCGTGAGGCCGATGACGTCGAGAGATCCGTCCGGTTCGGTGGTCACGGTGACGCCGTCGCCAGCGAGGAGCGGCTGCAGCTGAGCCGCTCGGGGGCTGCGGACCCGGACGCTGCGAAGGGACCTGCTCATCAGCTCGGCGACCGGCAGGTCCGCGATGAGCCGCCCGCGACCCACGATGACGAGATGCTCGGCGGTCATGGCCATCTCCGTCATCAGGTGGGAGGAGACGAACACCGTTCGGCCCTCGGCGGCGAGGTTGCGGAGCAGCTCACGGATCCAGCGGATGCCGTCGGGGTCGAGGCCGTTGACCGGCTCGTCCAGCACGACCGTCTGGGGGTCTCCGAGCAGCGCCCCGGCGATCCCGAGCCGCTGGCCCATGCCGAGCGAGAAGCCCCCGACCCGGTCCTTGCTGACCTCGGTGAGCCCGACCAGCTCCAGCATCTCGTCGACGCGACTCGTCGGCAGCCCGTGCGTGTGGGCCTGGGCCAGGAGGTGGTTGCGGGCGGAACGGCCGGGATGCGTGGCCGCGGCGTCCAGCAGCACGCCGAGCTCTCGGATGGGCATGGGGTGTGCGCGGTACGGACGACCGTTGACGGTGGCGCGTCCGCTGGTCGGCTCCTCCAGCCCGACCAGCATCCTCATCGTGGTCGACTTCCCCGCGCCGTTGGGCCCGAGGAACCCGGTGACGACACCCGGCTTCACGGTGATGGAGAGATCGTCCACGACGGTCTTGGAGCCGTACTGCTTCGTCAGGTGCTGTAGTTCGATCATGGTGTTCTCCTCGTGTGACCGGAGCTTCCGGCGTCGAGGAAAGCCTGCTCGGCCGGCGTGCCGTCCCGCGTCGTGCAGGCGCAGACACCTGCGTCTGCTGCCGGCGCAGCAGGGCACGGGGCACGGAGGGTCCAGGTACCGCGCTGGCGGTACGTGGGTGTACTGCGCTCGGACGACGCCTCGGCCCGGTGTGGTTCGTAGGCTCCGCGTATGACAGGGCTCAGCGAGCTGCGCGCACTCCACCGGAGGCACCCTGCGGTGTTCGATGCGCTGCTCGCGGTGGGGCTCATGCCGGTCGCGGTCCTCGTCCCGGACCCGGACCGCCCAGACGGGTCCTCGCTGTCCGGCGCGGCCGCGCCGGTCGCGATCCTGACCTGCGCCGTGCTCGCCTTCCGTCGCCGGCGGCCCGGCGCCGTCCTGGCGGGCACCACCGTGGGGGCCGCGGTCGTCATCGTCCTGGCGGGTGGGGCGTCGTGGATCGTCCTGACGACGTTCGTGGCCCTGTACACGTTCGCCGTCCTGAACGACCGACGTCGCACGGTGTGGGCCTTTGCGGCGTCGCTGGCGATCGTGTCGGCGGCCGTCGCGGTGGTGACCGACCCGTGGCCGCTCGACCCGCAGGCCTTTCAGTACGTCTCGTCGTTCGCCGTCGCGGCGGCCGTCGGCACGGCGGTCCGGTCCCGTCGCGCCTACGTCCTCGCTGTCGAGGAACGCGCCGAGCGGGCGGAACGGTCTCGCGAGCAGGAGGCTGCCCGGCGCGTCGCGGAGGAACGGCTACGCATCGCGCGCGAGCTCCACGACGTGGTCGCGCATCGCGTGGCGATCGTGAACGTCCAGGCCTCGGTGGCTCGTCATCTCGTGCTCACCGACCCGCCGGCGGCACTCACGGCGATCGAGCACGTGCGGGAAGCGGGGCGAGCGATCCTCGATGAGCTGAGCGACGTCTTGAACGTCCTGCGCCAACCGGACGAGCCAGTGGACCCCCACGCCCCGGCACCCGGCCTGGATCAGGTGCCCCACCTGGTTGCCTCCTTCCAGTCCGCGGGCTTGAGCATCACCCAGTCGGTGTCGGGGAGTCCTCGCGCGATCGCGGGGGGAGCTGACCTCGTGGCGTACCGGGTCCTGCAGGAAGCCCTCACGAACGCCCACAAGCACGGAACCGGGCAGGCCACCATGACCATTTGCTATGCGCCCACCGACGTCGGGCTGGAGGTCACCAATCCCACCAGCGATGGCGAGGAGTCCGTACGTCCCTCCGCGGCCGATGCCGGGTTCGGCCTCGTCGGGATGCGGGAGCGCGTGGCTGCGGTCGGTGGGGAGATGGCGGCACGGCAGGATCCTGATGGGCACTTCCGGGTGACGGTCCGACTGCCCGACCGAGCGGGGCTGGACAGGTGAGCATCCGTGTCGTCATCGCGGACGACCAGGGGCTCATCCGGGTGGGCTTCAGGTCGCTGATCGACTCCGCTCCGGACATGTGCGTCGTGGGGGAGGCCGGCAACGGGCAGGAGGCGGTCGACCTGGTCCGCGAGACCCGAGCCGACGTCGTGGTGATGGACATCCGGATGCCCGAGCTGGACGGGCTGGGTGCGACGCGACTCATCTGCGCTGACGAGGACCTGGCCGGCGTCCGCGTCCTCATCCTGACGACCTTCGAGCTCGATGAGTACGTCCTCGAAGCGGTCGAGGCCGGTGCCAGCGGGTTCCTCGGCAAGAGCGTCGATCCCGAGGACCTGGTGCACGCGATCAGGACGCTGGCGGCCGGCGACGCCCTGCTGTCACCCAAGGCGACCAGGGCTCTGATCAGCCGGTACGCCAGACCGGTCGCGGCCGAGCCTCCTGGCGCCGCGGATTCAGCACTGTTGCCGGCATTGACCGACCGGGAGCGCGAGGTGGTCGTCCTGGTGGCTCACGGCTTGACCAACGACGACATCGCTGAGCGCCTCTTCGTGTCTCCGCTGACGGCCAAGACCCATGTGAACCGAGCGATGATGAAGGTGGGCGCACGCGACCGAGCGCAGCTGGTGGTCGCCGCCTACCAGAGCGGCCTCATCCGACCTGGGCCGTCGTAGGCCACCGCACGGGGCAGCCCTTCGAGCAGAAGCGGGCGTAGCGGTCGCCGACCATGCCACCCTTCGTCGGTGGCTGACATCCGCATCGCCCAGGTCGACGAGCGCGACAGCAACTGGGAGCTGTCTTCCCCGACGTTCCGGGTGTACCTGCACGGCAGCGGTCCGGACAGCACCGAAGGGTTCACGGACACCTACGACATCACGGGCCGCGACGTGCTCCAGGTGATCGACTGGGCACAGCGGCAGGCGGCGGACTCGCTGACGTACGCCGTCGCCCTCGTCGTGGACGACGAGGCGACGGAGCAACGCAGTCCCGGCCACGCTCGTGGGTTGATCTGGCTCGTCGGGACGGACGGGAACGCCGACGTGAGCCGTGATCCCGAAGGGGCGACGACCCACCAGCGCATGCTGCAACGACGGGCTCACCCGATCCGGGTCGGCGAGGCGGACGAGATGCCGACCGACGTGCCGGACCCCTACAACGTTTGACCGTCTTGGCTCGGTCGGCCTACGTCCGCCGGTGGAACCTGACCTCGCCGGACGCGAGCCGACTGGTCTCGTAGGCCGGGTCGTGGATGCGGGCGTGGTGGCGTGGACAGAGGTTGCGGGCGTTGGCGAGGTCGGTGGGGCCGCCGTCGGCCCAGCTCTCGTCGTGGTGGGAGTGGCAGAGGTAGGCCGGCCAGTCGCAGCCCTCGGCGGTGCAGGTGGGCTGGGCGAGGTTGAGGGCGATGCGCAGGGCCCGGGGGAACAGCCGTGCGGTGCGGCCGAGGTCGAGGACCTCGGAGTCGGTGCCGAGCACCGCCGGGATGAGACCCGCTTCGCAGGCGAGGCGTCGGGCGGTGGCCGCGGAGACCAGGGTGCCGTCGTCGAGGACCGCGGGCCTGAGACCGTCGAGGAGCCCGGTGTGGTCCATGGTGAGGACGAGGGAGGCGTTGAGGCCACCGAGCTGGGGCAGCTGGTCGGCGGGGAGCCGTTCGAGGAGCTCGCAGAAGGGGTCTCCCATCCGCTCGGGTGCGGGCCGGCGTTCGGCTGAGTCAGCACCGGAGTCGGCTCCGTGGATCGCGGTCTGGTGCTTGGGGGCGGCGAACGCGAGGAGCATCTTGCGCAGCATCGCGCCGTGGAGCGCCGGGATCTTGAACTTCCCGACCGTGCTGCCCTGACCGTCGTGGCACAGGGTGAGCCAGGCCGACTCGCGTGCGGCGCGCTCCTCCCGCTCCAGGGCTCGGGCGTCGCGCTCCTCGCCGATCTCGGGGGCCAGGACCGTGAGCAGGCGCTTGCCGAGCAGGCGCAGCGCGTGTGCGTCGTGGTCGAGCGCCTCGATCAGCAGGTGCTGCTCGGCGCGGGCGACGAGGGCGGGGTCGAGGTCGTCGGGGAGGGCGTCGACGGCGTCGGTGATGGCTCGGGCCTGGTCGACGACGAGGTGGCCCTCACGCAGCGCGGCCGCGGTCGGCTCGTGCTGCTCGAGGTCGCGGGCGAGCCGGAGGCGGGCCTTGGCGACGGGTCGGGTCTGCCCTGTCTCCACCGCCCACCAGGTGGCGGTGTCGGTGGCGCCGGTGCGGTCGCCGCAGTGGTGGCGGTCGGCCTGCAGGGCGACGCGGAGCTCGAGCTCGGCAACCCGCGCGGACAGGGTGGTCAACGACCGCAGCGTCTCGGCGGTCTCGTCCTGGTCGAGCCCGAACAAGGCCACGTCGGCGAGGTCGTCGAGCTCGGCGTGCAGACGCGCGACCGCTGCCGACACCGGGTGGTGTCGGGTGGGTCGGAGGTCCGCTGTCATGGGTCTACTCAAGCACTCGCCGCCGACAGTCCGGCCACTGTTTCCGCAGGTCAGACCGCATGTTGGACAGGAATCTTCCAGGTTTTTCCAGGCGGTGGTGGCCCGGGTCGGAGGTGGGCTGCGGGGGTCTCGACATCGTTCGCCGCTGCTCGACTACCGGGGGTCGAGCAGGGAAGGCGCGCAGCGCCTGACCGTTGTCGAGACCGGGTGGGCCGACGTACGGCGGTGGTGGGCGCCCTGCCTTCGTTGCGGGGGTCTCGACATCGCTCGTCGCTGGCGCTCCTCGCTGCTCGACCGCCGGGGTCCGCTGGCGCTCCTCGCTGCTCGACCACCGGCGTCAGGGGCGCTCGGCGGCGAGGACGGCGAGGGCTTGCTTCCAGGCCTCGACGACGGCGGAGGTGCCGGTGCGGGGGTGCAGGATGCCGGCGAGGTGGGAGCCGGTCAGCAGGTCGATGGTGAACTGCACGAGCATCGGCGTGCGGGGGTGGTCGTGGCCGGCCAGGCGTGTGACGCCGCGGTGCACGGTGGTGAAGATCCGCTCCTGGAGCGGGACGAGGGCGCGGCGCAGGTCCGGGTCGGTGCGGGCGGCGACCCAGAGCTCCAGGGCGGCGGCGAACGGCGGGCCCTGCAGCTCGTGCCAGATCAGGTCGACGAGGTCGTCCCAGCTGGTCGGCCCGGCGTCGTCGTCGGTGCGCGCCACGGTGAGCACCTCGAGCCGCCGCTCGATGATGTCCTCCACGACCGCCGCCATCAGCGCGCTGCGGGTGGGGAAGTGGTGCAGCAGGGTGCCGCGGGCGACCCCCGCGCGCTGCTGCACGTGACCGACGGTGGTCGCGGCGTACCCGCCGTCGAGGAGGCACTCGTACGCCGCGTCCAGCAGCCGCTCCCGGGTGGCGGCGGAGCGCGCCTGCTGGGTACGTCGCGGGCTCGCCATGGGCGGACCCTACAACCGTCCGGAGGCCGGTCCCGGCTTGCCAACCGGCGCCCGGCTGACCGATGATCGTCAAAACAGTCCGATCAGACTGAAAGTTGGCGAGGATGTCCCGGGTACGTCGCAGCAGGTCCACAGCCGGAGCGGTGCGCACCCTGCTCCCCGTGCTCGCGCAGACCGCGAAGGTGGTCGCGCAGGACCTCGCCGACCGGGTGACGGGCGGCGGCGGTGCTCCCGCCCCGGCGGACGTCGACGTGCCGGAGCCCACCGGCACGGCCGACTACGCGCGGCGGGTGCACGCCCAGCGGCTGGTCGCGGCCCCCGCGGCCGCGGCGGTCGAGCTGATCACCGACCTCGGCCGGGCGCACGAGTGGCTGACCCTGCACCTGTCCTGGCGCGGCGAGCCGCCGGCGCGGATGGTGGCCGGCGAGGAGTTCGTCCAGCAGATCTCGCTCATGGACATCCCCGCGCAGGCGCGGTGGCGCGTGGAGCGGGCCGACGCGACCGGCTTCGAGCTGCGCGGGACCGGCCCGATGGGCATCACCGTCGGCCTGTGGGGCACGGTGGCCGAGGCGCCGGGGGGCGCCGCCGTACGGCTCGACGGCGCGCTCGACGGCCCGCCCGTGCGCGGCCCGGTCGGGCTGACCGCGGTGCGGAGCGTCGAGAAGGCGCTGGCCGACTCACTCGTGATCCTCGCCGGGCTCCTCGAGGGCGGCGGCGGTGGCCGGGCCCGGATCGCCGACGAGCCGGTGCGCCACGAGCGCACCGGGCGGCTGCTGGACCCCTCCACCCCGGTCGTGGTCGGTGTCGGGCAGGTCGTCCGCCGGCAGCCGGACCTCGCGGCCCCCACGGAGCCGGTCGCCCTGGCCGTCGAGGCGCTCCGCGCAGCCGCGGCCGACGCCGGTGCCCGTGCCGACGTCGACCTGCTGGCCCGCGCCGACCTGGTCTACGCGGTCCCGAGCGCGTCCTGGACGTACGGCGACCAGGCCGGCCTCGTCGCCGGGCTGGTGGGCGCCGACGAGGCGGGCACCGTGCAGACCTCGCCGTACGGCGGGGACGGCGGCCAGCTCGCGCTGAACGACGCCGCGCAGCAGGTCGTCGAGGGCCGCGCGAGCGTCGTCCTGGTCAGCGGCGCCGAGGCCGGCGCCACCGTCGCGGCCCTCCAGGCGCAGGGCCGGGAGCCGGACTGGACCCGCCAGCCCGCCGACGCCGCCCCCGACCGGGTCATCGGCGTGGACCGGCCGGCCAACAACGAGCCCGAGACCAGCGTCGGGCTCGGTGCCCCGATCTACGCCTACGCGCTGATGGAGTCCGCGCTGCGCGGCGCGGCCGGCACCCCGGCCGACGAGCACCGCGACCGGATCGCCGGCCTGTGGGCCCGGCACAGCGCGATCGCCGCGGGGAACCCCTTCGCCTGGGACCCCCGCGAGCGGACCGCCGCCGAGATCGCGACCCCGACGACCGCGAACCGTGCGGTCGCCGACCCGTACACGAAGCTGATGTGCGCCAACCTCCAGGTCGACCTCGCCGCCGGCGTGGTCGTCACCAGCGTCGCCGCGGCGCACGCCCTCGGGATCCCGCAGGACCGGTGGGTCTTCCTGCACGCGGGCGCCTCCACGACCGACGAGTGGTTCCTCTCCGAGCGGGCCGACCTCGCCGCCTCGCCGGCGATCGCCGCCGCGGGCGCAGCGGTCCTGGGCCACGCGGGCCTCACGGTCGAGGACCTCGGGCCGATCGACCTCTACTCCTGCTTCCCGGCCGCCGTCCAGCTCGCCGCGCACGCGCTCGGCCTGCCGTGGGACTCCCCGGACCGGCCGCTCAGCGTCACCGGCGGCCTCACCTCCGCGGGCGGGCCCGGCAACAACTACGGCCTGCACGCGGTGTCCACGATGGTCCCGATGCTGCGCGAGCACCCGGAGCAGCACGGGCTGTCCAGCTCGCTGGGCTGGTACGCCACGAAGCACGCGCTCGGCATCTGGTCCGCCACACCCCCGGAAGCGCGCTTCGCGCACCTGACGCCGGCCTTCGACCGCCCCCCGCCGCGCCCGGTCCGCACCGAGCTGGACGGCGACGCGGTGGTCGAGGCGGTCACCGTCGCCCACGACCGCAGCGGTCGTTCGGAGGGCGCCGTCGTGTCGGCGATCGACCCGACCGGCGCGCGGGTGCTGCTGCGCCGCGAGGACCCCGCGGACATCGCGCTGCTCACCGGCAGCGACCCGCTGCGGCGTACCGTCCGGCTCGTCGACGACCGGCTGGTGCTCTCCGAGGACCGCCACGACCTGCCCGACCCGCCGCCCGCCCCGGTCCGCACCGAGCGCGACGGCGACGACGTCCTCGTCATCACCCTGGACCGGCCGCAGGTCCGCAACGCCGTCGACCTGCGTACGGCGCGGCTCCTCGAGCGCGCGGTCGACGATGCCGAGGCCGACGACACCGTCCGGGCGCTCGTGCTGACCGGCGCGGGGGACACCTTCTGCGCGGGCATGGACCTGGCCGGCGCGCACCGCGGCGAGGTGCCGGTCACCGACCGGCGCGGGCCGCTCGGGCTGACCGCGGAGCCGCCCACCAAGCCGATGGTCGCCGCGGTCGAGGGGCCCGCGCTCGCCGGCGGGTTCGAGCTCGCGCTCTGCGCCGACCTCGTCGTCGCCGGGGAGGGCGCGACGTTCGGGCTGCCGGAGGTCAAGCGCGGCCTGCTCGCCGCGGCCGGCGGCCTCTGGCGCGTCGGCAGCCGGCTGCCGCGGGCGGTCGCGCTCGAGCTGGCGCTCGTCGGCGACCCGCTCCCGGCCGCCCGGCTCGCCGAGCTCGGCCTGATCAACGCGGTCGTGCCGACCGGGACCGCTCTGACCGCGGCCCTGGACCTGGCGCACCGGATCGCCGCCAACGCACCCCTGTCGGTGCGCGTCGGCAAGCAGGTCGTCGACGCCGCGCCGGGGTGGACCGCCGAGGAGGGCTTCGCCCGGCAGAGCGAGCTGGCCAGCCCGGTGCTCCTCTCCGACGACGCCCGCGAGGGCGTGGCCGCCTTCGCCGAGCGGCGACCGCCCCGCTGGACCGGTCGCTGAGACCGCCCACCCCCCGACCCGGAAGAGAAGGACAGTCATGGACGCATGGAGCACCCCGGAACGACTGGCGCTGCGCGAGGCCGTCACCCGGTTCACCGAGCGCGAGATCGTGCCGCACCTCCCGCGGTGGGAGGACGAGGGGCAGCTGCCGCGCGAGCTCAGCCTCGCCGCTGCCGAGGCGGGCATCCTCGGGGTCGGGTTCGCCGAGGAGGTCGGCGGCCAGGGCGGGGACGCGATCGACACCGCGATCGTCACCGAGGCGATCATCGCGGCCGGCGGCAGCTCCGGCGTGATCGCGTCGCTGTTCACCCACGGCATCGCCGTCCCGCACATCATCGACAGCGGGAACGCCGACCTCATCGACCGGTTCGTCCGGCCGGCCCTCGCCGGCGAGCTGATCGGCTCCCTCGGCATCACCGAGCCGGGCGGCGGCAGCGACGTCGCCGGCATCACGACCCGCGCGGTCCGCGACGGCGACCACTACGTCGTCAACGGCGCGAAGACCTTCATCACCTCCGCCGTGCGCGGGGACTTCGTCACCACTGCGGTCCGCACCGGCGGCCCCGGGTTCGGCGGGGTCAGCCTGCTCGTCGTCGAGAAGGGCATGCCGGGCTTCGAGGTCGCCCGCCCGCTGCGCAAGATGGGCTGGCACTGCTCCGACACCGCCGAGCTCAGCTTCACCGACGTCCGCGTCCCCGTCGCCAACCTGGTCGGCGAGGAGAACGGCGGGTTCGTGCTGGTGATGCAGCAGTTCGTCAACGAGCGCCTCGGCCTGGCCCTGCAGGGGTACGCCACCGCGCAGCGCGCGCTCGACCTCGCCGTCCGCCACGCCCGGGAGCGGGAGACCTTCGGCAAGCCGCTGGTCAGCCGCCAGGTCATCCGGCACAAGCTGGTCGAGATGCACCGCCGCACCGCGGCGGCGCGCACCGTCACCCGGGCCGCCATCGAGCGGTCGCTGGCCACCTCGGTGACCGACCCCGGCGTCATCCTGGACGCGCTGATGGCCAAGAGCACCGCGGTCGAGGCCGTCGAGTGGGTGGTCAGCGAGGCGGTGCAGATCCACGGCGGCATGGGCTACATGCGCGAGTCGGAGATCGACCGGCACTACCGCGACGCCCGGATCCTGGGCATCGGCGGCGGCGCCACCGAGGTGCTCAACGACCTCTCCGCGAAGCTGCTGGGCTACTGATGACCCGGCACGCGGAGCTCCGCGGACTCGTCGTGGTCGTCACCGGGGGAGCCCGCGGGATCGGGCTCGCCACCGCCGAGCGGTTCGCCCGGGCCGGCGCCCGGGTCGCCCTCGGCGACCGTGACGCCGAGCTCGCGACGACCGCGGCGGCGGACCTCGCCGTACGCACCGGTGCCCGGGTGGTCGCCGCGCCGCTCGACGTCACCGAGCCCGCGTCCTGGACGGCGTTCCTGGCGGCGGTCGCGGACCTGGGCCCCGTGGACGTGCTGGTGAACAACGCCGGGATCATGCCGCTCGGGCCGGTGCTCGAGGAGCCCGCCGAGGTCGCGCGCCGCATCTTCGACGTCAACCTGCACGGCGTGGTCAACGGGACCAAGGCCGTCGCCCCCGGCATGGTCGAGCGGGGCCACGGGCACGTCGTCAACGTCGCCTCCGCGGTCGGCCGGGTCGCGCTCGCCGGCGGGGCCAGCTACTCGGCCTCGAAGTTCGCCGTCGTGGGCTTCACCGAGGCCACCCGCGCCGAGCTCGCGCCGTACGGCGTCGACGTCGCCATGGTGCTCCCGACCGTGGTGACCACCGAGCTCTCGGCCGGCGTGCCCGCGGCCCGCGGGGTCAAGCCGGTGAGCGCGGAGGACGTCGCGGCGGTCATCGAGCGCGCCGTACGCCGGCCCACGGCCGAGCAGTGGGTGCCGCGCTGGAGCAAGTCCCTCGCCCGGGGCGCGGACCTGATGCCGCGCCGCCTCAAGGCGGTGACCGCCCGCGCGTTGCGGGCCGACTCGGCGCTGGACCACGCCGACCCGGCGGCGCGCGCGGCGTACGAGGACCGGGTCCGCCGCAGCTAAGCGATCCGCCGACCGACGAGGGCGACGGCCAGCAGCAGCACCGCGGCACAGGCCGCGACCACCCAGACGGCGGTGGTGCCGTCGCTCGCGCCGGTGACGGCGATGCCGAGCATCGCCCAGCAGCCGGCCGCGACGTACGCCGGGTTGCCCCGCGTCGCGACGGTGACCACCGCCAGGGTGGCCACGGCGACGGCCAGCACGACCAGCTGCCACGGCAGCGCGTCCGCCTCGGTCGCGTCGAGCGAGACCAGTGCGGTCGAGACGTTGAGGAAGAACGCGGCGGTCACCCACCCGGCGTACAGGCCGACCGCGACCAGCGTCGAGAGCCGCACGAGGCGGTCGTCGAGGCCCGCCCGGCGCACGGTCAGGACCCCGTCGAGGGCGGCGAGCAGCATGACCAGCAGCACCGCGGCGGTGGCCACGGCGCTGTCCAGGCCCGCGACGACGATCCACACGGCGCCGGCGGCGTACAGGAGCCCCTGGTCCACCTGCAGCCGGCGCGGCACCCGCTCGGCGCCGCGCACGAGCACGACGACCGCCTGCACGATCGCCGCGGTGTAGATGACGCCCCAGATCGAGAACGCCCACCCGGCCGGCGTGATCAGCAGGTCCGGCCCGCTGCCCGCGCCGGGGGAGCTGCCGGGGCCGTTGATGGTGACCACCGGCGCGACCACCTCGAGCAGGGCCGCCGCCAGCACCACCCACGCCAGGGCGCGGGTGCCCGTGGCGGACGGGGATGAGGACTCCACACGGCTCACCTCGTCACCCTACGCAGGGCACCATCCGCGGCCCGGCTAGCGTCGCGGCCATGAGCAGCCAGGGCGACGACGGGTACGTGCGGGTCCGCGGCGCGAGCGAGCACAACCTCCGCAACGTCGACGTCGACCTCCCCCGGGACGCCATCGTCGCGTTCACCGGGGTGTCCGGATCGGGCAAGTCGTCGCTGGCCTTCGGCACGCTGTACGCCGAGGCGCAGCGTCGCTACTTCGAGTCGGTCGCGCCGTACGCCCGTCGCCTGCTGCACCAGGTCGGCGTCCCGCACGTCGAGGAGATCACCGGGCTGCCGCCGGCGGTGGCCCTGCAGCAGCGCCGGGGCGCCGCGAGCTCCCGCTCCACGGTCGGCACCATCACCACCCTGTCCAACCTGCTGCGGATCCTCTACTCGCGCGCCGGCGCCTACCCCGAGGGCGCCGAGCACCTGGCCGCGGAGGCGTTCTCGCCGAACACGGCCGCCGGCGCCTGCCCGGAGTGCCACGGCGTCGGGGTGACCCACGACGTCGCCGAGGAGCTGCTGGTCCCGGACCCCTCGCTGAGCATCCGGGACGGGGCGATCGCCGCGTGGCCGGGCGCCTGGCAGGCGCACAACCTGCGCCGGATCGTGAAGAACCTCGGCATCGACGTCGACCGGCCCTGGCGCGAGCTGGACGCGAAGGACCGGCAGTGGCTGCTGTTCACCGACGAGCAGCCGGCGGTGCTGATCCGCCCGCAGGACAAGGACGGCGGCGGCGGGCGCGACTACATGGGCACCTTCCGCAGCGCGCGCCGGCACGTGCGGCAGACGCTCGCCGGGTCCCCGAGCGAGAAGATGCGCGAGAAGATGCTGCAGTTCGTGCGCAGCAGCACCTGCCCGACCTGCGGCGGCAGCGGCCTGCGGCCCGAGGCGCTCGCGGTCACCTTCGCCGGGGTGTCGATCGCCGAGGCCAACGCGGTGCCGTTCACCGAGCTCGCCGAGCTGCTGCGCCCGTGGGCCGTCGGCGACAGCGACGACGCCGCCGTCCGGATCAGCGCCGACCTGGTCGCGCGGATCGAGGTGCTGCTCGACCTCGGGCTCGGCTACCTCTCGCTCGGGCGCGGCTCGACCACGCTCTCGCCGGGGGAGGCGCAGCGGCTGCGGATCGCCACCCAGCTTCGCTCCGGGCTCTTCGGCGTCGTCTACGTGCTCGACGAGCCGTCGGCCGGCCTGCACCCGGCCGACGCCGAGCCGCTGCTCGCGGTGCTCGACCAGCTCAAGGCGGCCGGCAACACGCTCTTCGTCGTCGAGCACGACATGGACGTCGTACGCCGGGCCGACTGGGTCGTCGACATCGGCCCCGCCGCCGGCGAGGGCGGCGGGCAGGTGCTCTACTCCGGCCCGGTGGCCGGCCTCGAGCAGGTCGCGGAGTCGGTCACCAGCGCCCACCTCTTCGGCCGCGCCGAGCGCCTCGAGCACGAGCCGCGGGAGCCGCGTGGGTGGCTGCACCTCGGGGGCGTCTCGCGGCACAACCTCCAGGACGTCTCCCTCGACCTGCCGCTGGGCACGTTCACCGCGGTGACCGGTCCGTCGGGGTCCGGGAAGTCGACGCTCGTCGTCCAGGTGCTGGCCGAGGTGGTCCGGCGCCACCTCGGGCTGGCCGCCCCCGAGGACGAGGAGGGGGAGCAGGCGGTGACCGGCGACCTCGACGTCCGCGAGGCCACCGGGGTCGACTGCTTCGACCGGCTGGTGCTGGTCGACCAGCGGCCGATCGGTCGGACGCCGCGGTCCAACCTCGCGACGTACACGGGGCTCTTCGACGCGGTCCGGCGGCTCTACGCCGCCACGCCGGAGGCCAAGGCGCGCGGGTACGGCGCGGGGCGGTTCTCCTTCAACGTCGCCGAGGGCCGGTGCGACACCTGCCAGGGCGAGGGGTTCGTCTCCGTGGAGCTGGTCTTCCTGCCGAGCACCTACGCGCCGTGCCCGACCTGCCACGGCGCGCGGTACGACGCCGCGACGCTCGAGGTGACCTACCGCGACCGCAGCATCGCCGACGTCCTCGGCATGGCCGTCGACGAGGCAGCGGAGTTCCTCGCCGACGTGCCGGTCGCGGCGCGCGGGCTGCGGGCGCTGCAGGAGGTCGGGCTCGGCTACCTGCGGCTCGGGCAGCCGGCCACCGAGCTCAGCGGCGGCGAGGCGCAGCGGATCAAGCTGGCGACCGAGCTGCAGCGGGCGAACCGCGGCCACACCCTCTACGTCCTCGACGAGCCGACCGCGGGGCTGCACCCGTCGGACACGGCGCTGCTGCTGCGCCAGCTGCACCGCCTCGTGGACGGCGGCAACACGGTGGTGCTGGTCGAGCACGACCTGGACACGATCGCCACCGCCGACTGGGTCGTCGACCTCGGCCCCGGGGGCGGGGACACGGGTGGCCGGGTCGTCGCCACCGGGACGCCCCGCGAGGTCGCCGACGCGGGCGTCGGCGTGACCGCGCCGTACCTCGCCCGGCGGCTGGCTCGCGCCGGGGTGTGATCGGCATCACCCATCGGGGTGAGCGGGCGCATGGGACGCGGTGGGGCCGGGGACCGGACGGTTCACCCATCCTGATCGGAAGGAAACCACCCCATGATCAACGAGACCCAGGCCCGTGACCTGATCGGTTCCACGGCCTACGGCTCCGACGGCGAGAAGATCGGCAAGGTCGGACAGCTTTTCTTCGACGACCAGAGCGGGCGCGCGGAGTTCGTGACCGTGAACACCGGCCTGTTCGGCACCAAGGAGACCTTCGTGCCGGTCGCCGACGCGCAGTTCGACGGCTCGGACCTGCGGCTGCCCTACGGCAAGGACAAGATCAAGGGCGCCCCGAGCGTGGACGTCGAGGGCGGCCACCTCGACCGCGCCGAGGAGGACCGCCTCTACGAGTACTACGGCCTCGGCTCGGGGACGTCGTACGACACCACGACGACGACCGACACCACGACCGGCACCGCGGGCACGACGGGCACCGCCGGGACGACGGGCACCGCCGGGACGAAGGGGACCGCCGGCCACGTGGCCCCCGCCGGGCGCGACACCTCCGGGCCCAGCACCGACGACGCGATGACGCGCTCGGAGGAGCGGCTCGACGTCGGCACCACCTCGCAGGAGGCGGGCCGGGTGCGGCTGCGCAAGTACGTCACCACGGAGACCGAGACCCGCACGGTCCCGGTCACCAAGGAGCGGGCCGTGGTCGAGTCCGAGCCGGTCACCGGGGGCAACCTCGACGACGCGCTGGACGGCCCGGCGATCTCCGAGGAGGAGCACGAGGTCGTGCTGCACGAGGAGCGCGCCGTCGCGAACAAGAAGACCGAGCCCGTCGAGCGGGTCCGGCTGGGCACCGAGACGACCGTCGACGAGGAGACGGTCAGCGAGGACGTCCGCAAGGAGCGCATCGAGGTCGAGGGCGACGTCGACGACCGTCGTTCCTGACGCCTCACCATCGCCGTCGGCCGCTCGCACCTCTCGGGGTGCGAGCGGCCGCCGCACGTCCGGGCGCCTCGCGCCGGCGGCGAGCGCGGGCCACCTCCGCGAGGACGATCGCGACCACCCCGAGCACGAGGGCGGCCCCGGCCCAGAGGAGACCTTCGAGCGCTGCGACGTCACACTCGCCGTCGACGTCGGGGCCGCACTGCGTGGTCTCGAAGTGGGTCGTCCCCGCGACGTAGGCCATCAGCATCGTCAGCACCAGGGCACTCACGTAGATCGCGGCCCGCGCCCCTCCCGACAGGCGCCCGGCGGAGTGCGGAGCCCCGTCGATGGCGTCGTCCTCGGAGGACACGAAGGTCGGGGTGAGCAGGAACAGGGCGGCGATCCCGAGGCCGACCTGGAGGAGGAACAGCTCGCCCTCGTCCCCGGCCCAGATGAACCGGAAGCCGTCGTCCACGGTGGCCAGGAGGACGAGGAGCGCGTCGAGGACCGCCAGTGCGCCGCCCAGCGTCCTCCGAGCGGTCCGGTCCGAGATGCCGACCCCGAGGGAGCACAGGGCCACCAGCCCGGCGACCACTCCCAGCGGCAGGTTCCACCGGTCGCTGCCGGATCCGGAGGTGTCGTCGAACCGGATGAACCCGCCGCCGTGGAGCACCGCAAGACTCAGGACGAGCAGGGCGAGGGACGTCCATGCGAGCTTGCTCCGAGAAGCGAGGCTGACGTCCACCATGGATCCCCCTGTGCGGGACTGGCCCGTCTCGTGGCTGGCTGGCGATCGAGCGCCGGCGCCATCCTCGCCGTTCCGCCGGGCACCTGGGGCCGGTTGCCGGGGATAGTCCGGCACGTTTCGGTCATCCGGGGTGCCGATTGGCGACCGGAACGTGCCGGAGTACGTCGTACTGGGCAGCGGGGTAGTCCGACACACTCTGGTTGTTCCGGGCCGCGAGAACAGCACGCCAGTGCCGGACTATCCCCGCCGAGGGCCCGGTGGCCGGACTATCCCGCCGGCGGGGCGGGGTCAGCCCCTCAGGCGGGGTCGGTGCCGCGGGTGGTGGAGTCGCGGTGCTCGAGCTCGACGCCCTCGTCGGCGTCGACGGTGACGTGCTCGCGGCGCAGCTCGGTACGCAGGACGTGCTCGTCGACGACGGTGTTCTTGCGGACGATCACCCGCTCGCGGACCACCAGCTTCTTGGTGACCACGAGGACCTCCTCGAAGACCGGGATCGACACCGACCCGTCCGGGCGGGTCTCGACCTCGCCGCTGTCGCCCTCCAGGGCGGGCACCCGCTCGGAGGTGTCGGCGTGCTCGACGCTGCGGCTCACCGTCTCCTCGACCGGGTAGGTCTCGACGTGCTTGCGCACGTGGACGCTGCCCGACTCGTGGACCTCCTTGCCGACCTGGGTGCGCTCCTCGTGGCGGGTGACCTCCACGCCGAGCGGGTCGGCGGGGTCGACGGCGGGATCGACGGCGGGGTCGGTCCCCCGGGTCGGGTCGGTCGGCTGCTGCGGGTCGCTCATCGGTTCTCCTCCGCGGTGATGCCACCGTCGTGGTTGCGCACGCGGCGGCGGGTCTCGACGACCTGGACGGTGTCGTCGCGGTGCCGGTCGCCGAGCTTCCCGCCGAGCCAGCCGGCGAGCAGCATCAGCGCGAGGGCGATGAGGCCGGTGATGAGCGCGGCGGTGCCGAGCGCGTCGGAGCTGAACCAGCCGGGCAGCCCGACCTGCTCCTGGACGTCGGCGTCGTCGCCGGCGACGGCGGCGAGCAGCGCGAGGAGCGCGGCCAGGACGACCAGCCAGACGATGGCCACCAGGCCGTGCAGGGGCCCGCGGCGGCGCGCCATCCGGGCGGCGACCCACCCGCCGACGAGGCAGGCCAGCGCCAGGACGACGAGGCCGCCGATCAGCCCGGCGATGGACAGGTCGTCGTCCTCGACGCCGCGCTGGAACCCGATCGTCCCGATCGTGCCGAGCAGGCTCGAGAGCAGCACCAGCGTGCCGAGGGCGGCGAGGGCGCCGCCGATGGTGGCCAGGAGGTCGAACCCGCGGGCGCGGGAGGCGCCGACGACCTCACGGTCGGGGTCGGCGCGGAAGACGACCTGCTCGTCGTCGGGTCGCGGGATGGAGGTGGGCGGGGACGAGACGTCCCGCGCAGCGGCCTGGTCGCCGTCGGCGTCGGTCATGGGGTGCTCCTCTTGGTCCGGTGGTCCGGGGTACCCGGCCCCACCGGCGCCATGCCCGCCGTCAGCGACCGGCGACCCGGTCGACCCGGTTGTGGTAGCGGTGGCCGACCTTCCCGCCGACGACCGCGGCGAGCAGGGTCAGCACCACCACGGCGACCGCGGTGGCCAGGCCGCCCCAGCCGAGCTCCTCGGTGGAGAGCGGGATCCGGGGCAGGTCGACGCGGTCGAGCAGGTTGTACTGCGACCCGAAGAGCGCGCCGAGCCCCAGCGCGAGCAGCGTGACGACGAGCCCGATCACCCAGACACCGGCGCCTTGCCGGGCGCCGTCGAACCGCGACATCCGGCCCGCGACGTACCCGCCGGTGTAGTAGCCGACGACCAGCACCACGAGGAGCACCACTGCGGCGGTGACCCCGATCGTGCCGGCCTGGCGCTCGGCGTCGGACTGGCTGATCGAGGCGTTGCTCCCGACGGCCGCGGCGACCGCGCCGACGATGCTGGTGAGCAGGATCGTGACGGCGATCGCGACCAGCCACCCGAAGAACGCCGCCCCGGGGTTGAGGCCGCCGAACCGGTCCTGGGCCTCCTCCCACTGGTGGTCGACGGCGCCGTCGTCGAGCCGCTCACGACGCTCGTGGGCGCCGGACGGCTCGTCCGGCGGGACGGGCCTGCGGTGCTCGGCCATGCTCAGCCTCCCTCGGGGCGGGTCGCGGGGTCCGGGGTCACGGCCGGAAGACCACCTTGACCATGCCGTCCTCCTTCTTCTGGAAGGAGGAGTACGCCGCGGGCGCCTCGCTGAGCGGCAGGTGGTGGGTCGCGAACGAGTCCACCCCGAACGGGTCGTCCTCGACGAGCATCGCCAGCAGCTCGTCGGTCCAGGCGCGCACGTTGGCCTGGCCCATCCGCAGCTGCAGCTGCTTGTCGAAGAGCTGCATCATCGGGATCGGGTCGGCGGCGCCGCCGTACACCCCGGAGATCGAGACCGTGCCGCCGCGGCGTACGGCGTCGAAGGCGGTGTAGAGGGCCGCCATCCGGTCCAGGCCCGCCTTCTTCATCATCGGCTCGGCGACCGCGTCCGGCAGCAGGCCGACGAACTTCTGCACCAGGCTCGCGGACGGCGAGCCGTGCGCCTCCATGCCGACCGCGTCGACGACGGCGTCCGCGCCGCGGCCGCCGGTGGCCTCGCGGACGATCTCGCCGACGCCGCCCACGTTCGCGGCCTCGTCGAGGTCGAGCGGCTGCGCGCCGAAGGCCGCGACCCGAGCGAGCCGCTCGGGCACCCGGTCCACCGAGATCACCCGGTGGCCGGCGCGCACGCCCATCCGGGCGACCATGTCGCCGATCGGGCCGGCGCCGAGGACGAGGAGCGTGCCGCCGTCGGGGACGTCGGCGTACTTCAGCCCCTGCCAGGCGGTCGGCAGGACGTCGGAGAGGAAGAGGAACCGGTCGTCGTCGTGCTCGTGCGGCAGCTTGACCGGCATGAAGTCGCCGAACGGGACCCGGAGGTACTCCGCCTGGCCGCCGGGCACCTGGCCGTACAGCTTGCTGTAGCCGAAGAAGCTCGCGCCGGTGCCCTGGTCGCGGTTCTGGGTGGTCTCGCACTGGCTGAACAGGCCGCGGTCGCACATCCAGCACGACCCGCAGCAGACGTTGAACGGCATCACCACGCGGTCGCCGGCGCGGAGCTTGGTGACCGCGCTGCCGACCTCCTCCACGATGCCCATCGGCTCGTGGCCGACGATGTCCCCGGGCTCCATGAACGGCGCGAGCGTCTCGTAGAGGTGCAGGTCGGACCCGCAGAGGGCGGTCGAGGTGATCTTGACGATCACGTCGGTGGGCTCCTCGATGCGCGGGTCGGGGACCTCGGTCACCTGCATGTCGTGGATGCCCTGCCAGGTCACGGCCTTCATCGAATCTCCTCGTCGTCGGGTCCTCTCCCGGTGCCCGGGCGCTGCCGGGCGAAACAGGTGGGCGGTACGGCGGGGCGCGGTGTGTGCTGCTGCACATCTAGTTGACAGCAGCAAGCATGTGTACGTTACATATGCCGGTGTCCCGCTCCTCGGCGTCCGCCGGCCCCAGCCCGCTCGTCCCCGTCATCGTCCTGTGCGTCGGCGGCCTCTCCGCCGCGCTGACCCAGACGATGGTGATCCCGATCCAGGGCGAGCTGCCGCTGCTGCTCGACGCCTCGCCGTCCGGCGCCTCGTGGGTGGTCACCACGACGCTGCTCGCCGGCGCGGTCTCGATGCCGGTCGCCGGCCGGCTCGCCGACCTGCTGGGCAAGCAGCGGGTGCTCGCGGCGACGCTCGTGCTCCTCGTCCTGGGCTCCGCGGTCTGCGCGCTCGCCGACACGCTGGTGCCGATGCTCGTCGGCCGCGGCCTGCAGGGCCTCGCGATGGGGTTCGTCCCCGTCGGGATCTCGATGATGCGCGAGATCACCCCGCCGCGCCTGACGTCCACGGCGATCGCGGCGATGAGCGCCACCCTCGGCGTCGGCGGCGCGGTCGGGCTCCCGCTCGCGGCCTGGATCGCGGACGCCCACGACTGGCACACCCTGTTCTGGGTCTCCACGGGGATCGCGGTCCTCGTCCTGGTCGCCGTCCTCACGCTCGTCCCGCACGTCCAGGACGCGAACCCCGGCCGGATCGACGTCGTCGGCGCGGTCGGCCTCGCCGTCGGCCTGGTCGCGTTCCTCGTCGGCGTCTCGCAGGGCAGCACCTGGGGCTGGACCGACCCGGCGACCCTCGGCGCCATCGCGGGCGGGCTGGTGGTCCTGGGCGTGTGGGGCTGGTTCGAGCTGCGGACGCCCGACGCCCTGGTCGACCTCCGCACCTCCGCCCGTCGGCCGGTGCTGCTCACGAACCTCGCCGCGGTCGCGATCGGGTTCGGGATGATGGCCCAGGCGGTCGTCGTCCCGCAGCTGCTCCAGCTGCCCGAGGCGACCGGCTACGGCCTGGGCCAGTCGATCCTCGCCGCGGGTCTGTGGATGGCTCCCGGCGGCCTGGTGATGATGCTGTTCGCGCCGGTGTCCAGCCACCTCATCGGCCGCCTGGGCGCGCGCCGGACGCTGATGATCGGCGCCGCCGTGCTCGGCGCCGGCTACCTGGTCGCGTTCGGGCTGATGGACTCCCCCTGGAAGCTGCTCATCGCCTCCTGCATCACGACCGCCGGCGTCGGGATCGGGTACGCCGCGATGCCGACCCTCATCCTCGACTCGGTGCGGCCCGCGGAGGCGGGGGCCGCGGTCGGCCTGAACGCGCTGATGCGCTCGGTCGGCACCACGCTCGCCGCGGCGGTGATGGCCACCGTGCTGACCAGCTCGACGGTCTCGCTGGGCGCGCTGGCGGTGCCCGACGAGCGCGCCTTCCAGCTCTGCTTCCTCGTCGGGGCCGCGGCCGCGTTCGTCGGCGTCGCCCTCGCGGCCGCCGTCCCGCGCCGGTCAGCGGCCGCCGCGGGCGTGGGTCCGGTCGAGCGCGTCGTTGAAGGCGCGGAGCTCGCGGACGACGCGGCCGGCTCCCCCCGGGCCTAGCTCCGAGAGCGCCTCGACGAGCACGGCGGCACGCAGCCGGCCGTCGTGCTCGTACGCCGCCCGCCCGGCGTCCGTGGGTCGGAGCAGGCGCCCGCCGGACCCCGCCTCGTCGTACCGCTCGACGAGCCCGCGGGCGATCGCCGCGTTGACCTGGCGGGTCACCGTCGAGCGCTCGAGGTGGAGGTCGTCGGCGAGCTCGCGCAGCGTCCGTGGGCCGTGCTCGACGAGCATCCACAGCACCCGGAAGGCCGAGACCTCCAGGAGCAAGCCCGGGTGCGCGGCCGTGCGCAGCAGGCTCAGGCGCATCAGCTCGGCGCCGAGGTCGCGCAGGACCGCGTCCTCCACGTCCACGCCCGGCCCGGCCACGGAGTCGAGTCTGGCACGCGGGGCGGTCAGCCCTGGGCCTCGGCGGGGTCGCGGTCGCCCCAGAAGACGGGGGTGACCAGGTGCTGGCCGCGGAGCCCCTTCAGCTCGACCTCCCGGGGCTCGCGGAGCACCAGGTCGTCGTGGGCGTCGAGCGCCTCGACGACGGCCTCGCTGACCAGGATCTCGCCGCCCTCGGCGTGCGCGGCCACCCGCGCCGCCTGGGCGACGTTGCGCCCGAAGATGTCGTTCTCGCGGTGCACGACGTCGCCGTGGTGGATGCCGATCCGCACGAGCACCTGCGGCTTGCCGGCCTTGAGGCCGCGGTCGAAGGCGCGCTGCACGCTGACCGCGCACCGCACCGCGCGCTCGGGGTCGGGGAAGGCGACCATGAAGCCGTCGCCCTGCGTCTTGACCACGTGGCCGCCGTGCTTCTCCACGCGGGCGCGCACCGCCCGGTCGTGCCGGGCGAGCAGGCGCACCCACTGCCGGTCCCCGAGCTGCTCGTTGAGCGCGGTCGAGCCCTCGATGTCGGAGAACAGGATCGACATCCCGCCGTCCGGCCCGGCCAGCCGGACCAGGTCGGGGCGCTCCACCTGCGCCCAGCCGGCGAGCTCGTCGATCGAGCTGCGGATCGCCCCGCCCAGGCCCTTCTCGCGCACCAGCGCCGCGGTCTCCCACACGCCCTTGACGACCTCGCGGCCGGTCGGCACCAGCCGGCGGGGCGGCCGCTCGGACGGCTCGCGGAGCGCCGCGAGCTGCTCGCGCGCCAGCTGGTGGCGGCGGCGGGCCCGGAGCCAGAGGACCCCGAGGGCGATCAGTCCGGCGCCCTCGACGGAGACCGCGACGACGAGCAGGACGATCGCGGTGGTCACGTCTCGCATGCTCCCAGATGCGGCGTACCGCTAGAACCTGTTCTCGTTCGATGGTCTGATGTGCCGGTGACCACCTACAGCGCCGCCGAGATCGAGGAGGCGTACGCCGTCTTCCACGGGCACGTCCAGGGCTTCCAGGAGAGCGGCGACTGGCACGGGTACGCCGACCTGTTCACCGAGGACGCGACGTACGTCGAGCACGCGTTCGGGACCTTCCGCGGCCGCGAGGAGATCCGGGCCTGGTCGGTCGCGACGATGACGGCGTTCCCGGGCGGGGTGATGACCGGCTTCCCGCTGGCGTGGTCGGTGGTCGACGTGCCGACCTCGCGGCTGATCTGCGAGGTGCGCAACCTGATGCCCGACCCCGGCGACGGCTCGGTGCACGAGGAGTCGAACCTGACGATCATGACCTACGCCGGCGACGGGATGTTCTCCGGCGAGGAGGACATCTACAACCCGATGCGGTTCCTGACGATGGCGGTGCGGTGGGCCCGGGTCGCCGAGCAGCACGGCAACCTCTCCGACGAGGGCCGCGCGTACGTCGCCCGCTACGCGAAGTAGCCCCGGGTCACACCCGGGACCACCCCGACGACCGTCCCCGATGCCGATCTTGACGCGGTCTGGGAGGCTCGGGCCATGAAGGGCGCCGCGCGCAGGGTCGTGATCGAGGTGGTGGGCTGGGTGCTCGTCGTCGCCGGCGTCGCGGCGCTGGTGCTGCCCGGCCCGGGCCTGCTGATGATCTTCGGCGGCGTGGCCGTGCTGTCCCAGCAGTACGAGTGGGCCGAGAAGCGCCTCGACCCGATCAAGTACCGCGCCCTCAAGGGCGCCGCCGAGAGCGTGGCGACCTGGCTGCGGATCGGGTTCTCCTCCGCGGTCGCGCTGGGGCTGCTGGCCTGCGGCGTGGTCTGGATCCGGCGCCCGGACGCGCCGTCCTGGTGGGCGTTCGCGGACGCCTGGTGGCTGCCCGGCGGCATCGCCACCGGCATCACCCAGATCGCCTCGGGGATCCTCGCCCTCGGCCTGCTGGCGTGGAGCTACCGGCGCTTCCACGGCAACCCCGCGGCGGTCCGGGAGCTCGAGCAGGACATCGACGAGGCCGACGAGGAGTTCCGCGACCTGCGCTCGTAGCCGGGCCTGGTTGCCGACGGCTGCTGGGCGGCGTACTGGACCGACGAACCTTCCTCTTGACCGACGAAGCTCCGTCGGTCAAGAGGAAGATTCACCGGTCGACCGGTGAATCGTCGCCACCCCGCACACCCCCCGCGGCCTGTCGGAGGGTCGTGCGATGCTGCCGCCCGTGAGCCTCCACCTGCACCGCGCCGCGCGCACCGACGCGCTGGCCGACGGGCTCGGTGACCTGCTCGCGCAGCCGCTTGCCGACCCGTTCGCCGAGGAGGTCGTGGTGGTGCCCGCGAAGGGCGTCGAGCGGTGGCTCAGCCAGCGGCTCTCGCACCGGCTCGGCGTCGGTCCGCGCGGCGGCGACGGGGTGTGCGCGGGCGTCGGCTTCCGCACCCCCTGGTCGCTGGTCGCCGAGGTGCTCGGCACCGGCGACGACGACCCGTGGTCGCCGGAGGCGACGGTCTGGCCGCTGATCGCGGTGATCGACGAGAGCCTCGACGAGGCCTGGGCCGCGCCGCTCGCGCGCCACCTCGGGCAGGGCCTCGACGGCGAGGAGGCCGACCTCCGCCGGGGGCGCCGGTTCGCGGTCGCGCGCCGGCTCGCAGGCCTCTTCGCGTCGTACGCCGTGCAGCGGCCGGCGCTGGTGGCCGACTGGTACGCCGGCCGCGGCACCGACGGCTGCGGTCGCGACCTCCCCGACGACCTGGCCTGGCAGCCCGAGCTCTGGCGCCGGCTGGCCGAGCTCGTCGACGCGCCCCCGCCGCACGTGCGGCACGCCGAGGCGGTCGCCCGGCTGCGCGACGACCCGGCGTCGGTCGACCTGCCGCCGCGGCTGTCCCTCTTCGGCCACACCCGCCTCCCGGTCACCGAGGTCGCCCTGCTCGAGGCGATCGGCGCCCACCGCGACGTCCACCTGTGGCTGCCGCACCCCTCGCCGGCCCTGTGGGACGCGCTCGCCGCCCCCACCGCGACCGGCCCGGTCGCCCGCCGCGAGGACGCCGCCCACCGCGAGGTCGGCCACCCGCTCCTCTCCACGCTGGGCCGCGACGTGCGCGAGCTGCAGCGCACGCTCACCACGGCCGAGATCGTTGACGCGCCCGCCCCCGCCGCGCCCGAGCCGCCGGCGACGCTGCTCGGCTGGCTGCAGCGCGACCTGCGCGCCAACGCGGTCGGCGACGCCGCGAGCCGTCCGCTGCGCGCCGACGACCGCAGCGTGCAGGTGCACGCCTGCCACGGCGCTGCCCGGCAGGTCGACGTGCTGCGCGAGGTGCTCCTCGGGCTGCTCGCCGACGACCCGACCCTCGAGCCGCGCGACGTGCTGGTGATGTGCCCCGACATCGAGGCGTTCGCGCCGCTCGTCTCCGCTGGCTTCGGGCTCGGCGACGTGGTGGGGGAGCACGGCCACCCCGCCCACCGGCTGCGGGTCCGGCTCGCCGACCGGTCGCTCACCCGCACCAACCCGCTGCTCGCCGTCGCGTCCCGGCTGCTCGACCTCGCGGGCGGGCGGGCCGGCGCGGGCGACGTCCTCGACCTCGCGCACGCCGAGCCGGTGCGGCACCGGTTCGGGTTCCGCGACGACGACCTGCGCCAGCTCACCGAGTGGGTGCGCACCGCCGGGGTCCGCTGGGCCTTCGACGCCGAGCACCGCGACGAGTTCGGGCTCTCGGCGTACGTCGCCAACACCTGGCAGTTCGGCCTCGACCGGCTGCTCGCGGGGGTCGCGATGTCCGAGGACACCGGCACCTGGCTGGACCGCACCCTCCCGCTCGACGACGTCGGCAGCGGGCAGGCCGAGCTCGCGGGCCGGCTCGCCGAGTACGTCGACCGGCTCCGCGACGTCACCGACCGGCTGGTCGGCACCCACCCGCTCGGGCACTGGCTCGGCGTGCTCGAGGAGGGCGTCGCCGCGCTCACGTCGGTGCCGGCGAGCGAGGGCTGGCAGGCCGGGCAGGTGCAGCGCGAGCTCGGCCGGGTGCGCGAGGCCGCCGCCGGGCGCGACACCGACCTGCGGCTCCCCGACGTACGCGCCCTGCTGAGCGACCGGCTCGCCGGCCGCCCGACCCGGGCCAACTTCCGCACCGGCACGCTCACCGTCTGCACGATGGTGCCGATGCGCTCGGTCCCGCACCGCGTCGTGTGCCTGCTCGGCCTCGACGACGGGCTGTTCCCGCGGGTGGGCGCGGTCGACGGCGACGACGTCCTGGCCCGCGACCCGGTCACCGGCGAGCGCGACCCCCGCAGCGAGGACCGCCAGCTCTTCCTCGACGCCATCCTCGCGGCCACCGAGACGCTGGTCGTGACCTACACCGGCGCCAACGAGTACTCCGGCCAGCCGCGCCCGCCCGCCGTCCCGCTCGGCGAGCTGCTCGACACCCTCGACGTCACCGCCGCTGCCCCCGAGGGCCGGGTCTCCGACGCCGTCACCGTCCGGCACCCGCTCCAGCCCTTCGACGCCCGCAACGTCACGCCCGGCGCGCTGGTCCCCGGCCGACCGTTCGCGTTCGACGAGTCCGGGCTGGCCGCGGCCCGCGCGGCGTCGCGGCCCCGCCACCCCGTGCCGCCGTTCCTCGACGGCCCGCTGCCGCCCGCCCCGCCCGACGACGTCTCGGTCGACGACCTGATCGACTTCTTCACCAAGCGGGGCGGGGCCGTGCAGGGCTTCCTGTCCAAGCAGCGGCTCGACGTCGCGCTGCCGCGGGAGGAGGAGCCGATCGACGACGGCCTGCCGGTCGAGATCGACAACCTCACCCAGTGGTCGGTCGGCGACCGGGTGCTGCGCGACCTGCTCGGCGGCCTCGACCCCGAGCAGGCCCGCCAGCAGGAGTGGCGGCGCGGCGTGCTGCCCCCGGGGTTCCTGGGCTGGCGGATCCTCGGCGACGTCCTCACGAAGTCACAGCCGCTGGCCGACGCCGCCCGCGCGCTCCGCACCCGCCCCCCGCGGGCCGTCGAGGTCGACGTCGACCTCGGCGACGGGCGCCGGCTCCGCGGCACCGTCCCGGAGGTGTACGGCGACCGCCTGGTGCCGGTCACGTTCTCGCGGCTCGGCGCGACCCACCGGCTCCAGTCCTGGATCCGGCTGCTGGCGCTGGCCGCCACCGACGACGACCGCGCCTGGACCGCCCACACCCTGGGCCGGCCCACCAACAGCCGCTCGCGCGACGCCGTCGGCACCTCGCTCCTCGGCCCGCTCGACCACACCGCGCTCGCGGTGCTGCGCGACCTCGTCGACCTGCGCGACCGGGGCCGGTGCGAGCCGCTGCCGCTGCCGCTCAAGGCGTCCCTCGCCTACGCCCGCCAGCGCCGCGCCCGCGCCACCCAGGACGAGGCGCTGGTGAAGGCCGGCTGGGACTGGGCCGACGGACGGTTCCCCGGCGAGTGCTCCGAGGCCGCGCACGTGCGGGTCTGGGGGCCGCGCTCGCCGCTGCCCGGGCTCGACGTACCCCCGCGCGACGGGGAGGGCTTCGACGGCGAGACCACCCGGTTCGGGGCGCTGGCCCTGCGGCTGTGGAGCCCGCTGCTGGTCGCCGAGCAGGGGAGCTGGTGACGTGACCGAGATGGAGCCCTTCGACGTGTGCGGGCCGCTGCCCGGCGTCGGCACCACCCTGCTCGAGGCGAGCGCCGGCACCGGCAAGACCTTCACGGTCGGCGCGCTGGTCACCCGGTACGTCGCCGAGGGGCGGGCCCGGCTCGACGAGATGCTGGTCATCACCTTCGGGCGGGCGGCGAGCCAGGAGCTGCGCGAGCGGGTGCGCGAGCAGCTCGTCGAGGCCGAGCGCGCGCTGGGCGACCCCGCGTCCGCCGACCGCGGCAACGGGGTCGTCGACGTCCTGCTGCGGGCCGAGGAGCCCGAGCGCGCCGAGATGCGCCGCCGGCTGCGCGATGCGCTCGCGTCGTTCGACGCGGCGACGATCGCCACCACCCACCAGTTCTGCCAGCTGGTGCTGCGCTCGCTCGGCGTCGCCGGCGACACCGACGCCGGCGCCGCGCTGGTCGAGAACCTCGACGACCTCGTGGTCGAGGTCGTCGACGACCTCTACCTCCAGCGGTTCGGGCACCTCCGCGACCGGCCGCCGTTCGACCGGGCCTGCGCGCTGTCGCTGGGGCGCGACGCGGTCGGCGACCCGCAGGCCGTGCTGTCCGAGGCCGCCGACCCGCAGAGCCTGGGCGGGGCGCGGGTGGCCTTCGCCCGGGCGGTGCGCGAGGAGGTCGACCGCCGCAAGCGGCGGCTCGGCATCCTCAGCTACGACGACCTGCTGAGCCGGCTCGCCACCGCGCTGGAGGACCCGCTCGCGCCCGCCCGCGAGCGGATGCGCGACCGGTGGCGGATCGTGCTCGTCGACGAGTTCCAGGACACCGACCCCGTGCAGTGGCAGGTGCTCGACCGAGCCTTCTCCGGCCACGCGACGATGGTGCTGATCGGCGACCCCAAGCAGGCGATCTACGCCTTCCGCGGCGGCGACGTGATCACCTACCTCGACGCCGCCCGCACCGCGACCACGCAGGCGACGCTCGGCACCAACTGGCGCAGCGACGCCGACCTGGTCGACCGGCTCCAGGTGGTGCTGCGCGGCGCGGCGCTGGGGCACCCCGACATCCGGGTCCGCGAGGTCGCCGCGCACCACCCCGGCACCCGCCTGGCCGGCGCCCCGCACCCCTCGCCGTTCCGGGTACGCCGGGTGCCGCGCGACGGGTTCCGGCTCAAGCGCGGCCTGGTCGGCGCGCCCGAGGCGCGTGCCTTCATCGCCCGCGACTGCGCCGCCGACATCGCCGAGCTGCTCGCCTCCGGGGCCACCTGGGACGGCGAGCCGGTGCGCGCCCGGCACGTCGCCGTCCTCGTGGGCGCCCGCGACCACGGCCTGATGGTGCAGCGCGAGCTGCACGCCCGCGGCGTCCCCGCTGTCCTCGCCGGCGGCGGCCACGTCTTCGCCACCCCGGCCGCCGACGAGTGGCTCGCGCTGCTCCAGGCGCTCGACCAGCCGCACCGGTCCGCCCTGGTCCGCGGCGCCGCCCTCACCAGCTTCCTCGGCCACACCACCGAGCAGCTCGACCGGGAGGGCGAGGCGCTCACCGGGCGGGTCGCCGACACGCTCCGCGGCTGGGCGCTGCTGCTCCGCGGCCGGGGCGTCGCGGCGCTCTTCGAGGCGGCCGAGGAGCGCGGGCTGAGCGCGCGCGTGCTCGGCGTCGCCGACGGCGAGCGGCTGCTCACCGACCTGCGGCACCTGACCCAGCTGCTGCACGAGACCGCGGTGCGCGACCAGCTCGGGCTGACCGCGCTGCTGGCCTGGTTCCGCGAGGAGCAGCGCCGCACGGCCGCCACCGAGCGGCCGCGGCGCCTCGACTCCGACGCGGCGGCCGTGCAGATCGTCACCGTGCACGGCAGCAAGGGGCTGCAGTACCCCGTCACCTACCTGCCCTTCGCCTACCAGTCCTTCGAGTTCCCCACCGAGGTCGCGCGCTTCCACGACGACGAGGGCCGCCGCACCCTCGACGTCAGCGGCTCCGGGCCGGGCTGGGACGACCACCTCGCGCGGCACCGCGCCGAGGAGGGCGGCGAGGAGCTCCGCGACCTCTACGTCGCGCTCACCCGCGCCCAGTCGCAGGTCGTCGCGTGGTGGGCGCCGACCGCCAACACCCGCATCGGCGGGCTGCACCGGCTGCTGCTCGGGCGCCAGCCCGGCACCACCGAGGTCCCCGACAGCCAGGAGGTGCGCGACGACGAGTACGCCGCGCGCGTCCTCGGCCTGCTCGAGCAGCTCGGCGGCCCGACGGGCGAGGTCGCCGAGGTCGCCGACGCGATCCCGCCGGCCGACGGCGCCGGGGTCGGCCCGCTCGCCGTCCGCACCTTCGACCGACGGGTCGACGCCGACTGGCGGCGCACGTCGTACTCCGGGCTGATCCGGGTCGAGGAGACCGGCGCCGACCCGATCGCCTCGGGGGTGTCCAGCGAGCCCGAGGTCGGCGCGCTGGAGGACGAGCCGCCGGCGGCCGAGCCGCTCGTCGACGCGGCGGCGCCCCCGGCCGACAGCCCGTCCGTCCCGTCCCCGATGGCCGACCTGCCGGCCGGGGCGACGTTCGGCAGCCTGGTGCACGCCGTCCTCGAGCACGCCGACCCGGACTCGCCCGACCTGCGCGAGGCGCTGCGCGGCCACGCCGCCGAGCAGCTGCGCTGGTGGCCGGTCGACGTCGCCCCCGACGTGCTCGCCGACGCGCTGCTCCCGCTGCACGAGACCCCGCTCGGGCCGCTCGCCCCCGGGGTCACGCTGGCCGACGTACCCCTGCGCGACCGGCTCCGCGAGCTCGACTTCGAGCTGCCGCTGGCCGGCGGCGACGTCCGCGGCCCCGGGCCCGAGGTGCTGCTCCGCGACCTCGCGCCCCTGCTGCGCCGCCACCTGCCCGCCGACGACGCGCTCGCGCCGTACGCCGACCGGCTGGAGCGGCCCCCGCTGGGCGACCAGCCGCTCCGGGGCTACCTGTCGGGGTCGGTCGACGCGGTGCTGCGGGTGCCGGGCGACGCCGGGCCGCGGTTCCTCGTCGTCGACTACAAGACCAACCTGCTCGGCGAGCCCGGCCGGCCGCTCACCGCCGCCGACTACGCGCCCGGGCTGCTGGCGGAGGCGATGCTGCACTCGCACTACCCGCTCCAGGCGATCCTCTACTCCGTCGTCGCCCACCGCTACCTGCGCTGGCGGCTGCCGGGCTACGACCCCGCGGTCCACCTCGGCGGCGTGCTCTACCTCTACGTCCGCGGCATGTGCGGCGCCGAGACGCCGCTGGTCGACGGGCACCCGGCCGGGGTGTTCAGCTGGCGGCCGCCGGCCGCCCTGGTCGAGGCGCTGTCCGACCTCCTCGACGGCACCAGGCAGGGGGACGCATGATCGAGCGGTTCGAGACCGACGACCCGTACGACGCCCGGATCGCCGTCGGCGCCACCGGGCTGCTGCGCGCGTTCAACCGCGGCGGCGTGATCACCGCGGCCGACGTCCACGTCGCGACCCGGGTCGGCGAGCTGACCCGCACCGCCGACGAGAGCGTGCGCCTCGGCGTCGCGCTCGCGGTGCGGGCCGCGCGGCAGGGCTCGGTGTGCGTCGACCTCGCCGCGCTGGCGCGCGACGCCGCCGACGCCGCCGACGACTCGGCTTCCCTCCCGTGGCCGGCGGCCGAGGGCTGGGTGGAGCGGATCGCCGCGAGCCCGGTCGCCGGGTCGTCGGTGGTGCAGGTCGAGGGGCCGCTGCTCTACCTCGACCGCTACTGGCGCGAGGAGGGGCAGGTCCGCGACGACCTGCTCGGCCGCGGGGCCGCGCAGCCGCCGGCGACCGACGAGGAGCGGCTGGCCGCCAAGGCCGAGGCGGTCTTCCCCGGTGAGGGGTACGCCGAGCAGCGGGCCGCCGCGCTCGCCGCGGTGCGGCAGTGGACCACCGTGCTGACCGGCGGGCCCGGCACCGGCAAGACGACGACGGTCGCGGGGCTGTTGACCCTGCTCACCGACCAGGCCGAGGCCACCGGGCGCCGGCTCCGGATCGCGCTCACCGCGCCCACCGGCAAGGCCGCGGCCCGGCTCCAGCAGGCGGTCGAGGAGGCGCAGCGCGCCGAGCGGTTCACCGACGACGACCGGGCCCGCCTCGCCGACGTCGGCGCCTCGACCCTGCACCGGCTGCTGGGCTGGCGCCCCGAGTCGAGCACCCGCTTCCGCCACCACCGGGGCAACAAGCTGCCCCACGACGTCGTGGTCGTCGACGAGACCTCGATGGTCTCGCTGACGATGATGGCCCGGCTGCTCGAGGCGGTGCGGCCCGACGCCCGGCTGGTGCTGGTCGGCGACGCCGACCAGCTCGCCTCGGTCGAGGCGGGCGCGGTGCTCTCCGACCTGGTCCAGGGCCTCGCCGCCCGCGCGCCGGAGGCGGTGGCCTCGCTGCGGACGACCCACCGCTACGGGCGCAGCATCGGCGAGCTGGCCGAGGCGCTCCGCGACGGCGACGGCGACCGGGTCCTCGCGCTGCTCCGGGGCGGCGACCCGGCGATGGAGCTGGTCGACCCCGACGACGGCGCCGCGATGGCGGGCCTGCAGGGGCTGCTGGTCGACCACGCGCTGGCGGTCCGCGCCGCCGCGCTCGACGGCGACGCCGCCGCCGCCCTGGCCGCACTCGACCGGCACCGGCTGCTGTGCGCGCACCGCGAGGGGCCGTGGGGCGTCCAGCACTGGAACCGCCAGGTCGAGCGCTGGCTCGGCGACGCCACCGGTCAGCCGGTCGGGGCCGCGTGGGGCCACGAGTGGTACGCCGGCCGCCCGCTGCTGGTGACCGCCAACGACTACGGCCTCGACCTCTTCAACGGCGACACCGGCGTGGTGCTGCGCGAGGGCGAGGACCTCCGCGCCGTCATCGCCGGCGTCCGCGAGCACCTCCGGCTCGCCCCGTCGCGGCTGGGCGACGTCGACACGCTGCACGCGATGACGGTGCACAAGAGCCAGGGCAGCCAGGCCCGCGAGATCACCGTCCTGCTGCCTCCCGAGGACTCCCCGCTGCTCACCCGCGAGCTCTTCTACACCGCGGTCACCCGCGCCGAGGAGCGCGTGCGGGTGGTGGGGTCCGAGGCCGCGGTCCGGGTCGCGGTCGCGGCCCGCGCCCAGCGCGCGACCGGTCTCCGGCGGCGCCTGGCGGAGCCCGGGTCCGGCTCGTGACACGCGGACACAGGCCCGCAACCTGCGGCGGCTAGGGTCGGCGGGTGCCGTTCCTGCTGCGCGTCGAGCTGCCCGACGTACCCGGTTCCCTGGGTCGCGTCGCGAGCGCGATCGGTGAGGCCGGCGGCGACATCGAGGCGATCGAGATCGTCGAGAAGCGCCACGAGGGGGTCGCGGTCGACGACGTGCTGCTCGAGATGGCGCCCGGTGCGATGCCCGACTCCATCGTCTCGGCCTGCAACGCGCTCGACGACGTCCGGGTGGTGTGGATCAGCCGGTACGCCGCGGGCGGCAACCTCTTCCTCGACCTCGAGGCGGTCGAGGAGCTGACCGCCTTCCCGGCCAAGGCGCTGGACCGGCTCATCGACCTGCTGCCGATCACCTTCCGCGCCGACTGGGCGGCCCGGGTCGGCGAGGGCCAGGGCGTCGTGTACGCCACCGAGGCGGCCCCCAGCAACCTCACCTGGATCTCGATGGGCCGCGCCGCCCGGCTCAGCACCGACGACGACAACGTGCACTGCGGTGCCCGCCTCAACCACCAGGAGGTCGTCATCATCGGCCGCCGTGGCGGCCCCGAGTTCCTCGACTCCGAGCTGGCCCGGTTGGGGCACCTGGTCGCGCTGGCGATGTCGATCGTCCGCGCGGGCTGAGCGGGCGGGTTTCCCCGGATATCCGGGGAAACCTGATGTTCTCGGCCGTCGCGATGCCCGAGAACATCAGGTTCTCCCTGAGAAGTGGGAGCGGGGCCGTCCTTGCGGGCCAGCACCGAGTACGCCGAGCCGCGCGGCGGCTCAGCAGCAAGGGCGCGTACCGCTGGGTGCTGGAACCTCCCAGCCGCTCCTGCGGGCGACCCTCAGACGCGCTCGAGCAGGAACACCGGGATCTCGCGGTCGGTCTTCTCCTGATACTCCGCGTAGGGGGCGTACTGCGCCACGCAGCGCTCCCACCACTCGGCCCGCTCGGCGCCCTCGGCCACCCGCGCGATGTACGTGTGCCGCTCGGCGCCGTCCTGCAGCTCGACCTCGGGGTGGGCCAGGAAGTTGTGGTACCAGCTCGGGTGCTCGGGTTCGCCGCCCTTCGACGCGACCGCGGCGTACACGCCGTCCTTCTCGACCCGCATCACCGGGTTCTTGCGCAGCTTCCCCGACGTCGCGCCCTTCGAGGTGATGACCACGATCGGCCACTCGGGGTGGTCCATCAGGGTGTTCGCGCGCTGGCCGTTCGAGGCCTCGAACTCCTCGACCTGGTCGCGGACCCACTGGGAGGGGCTGGGCTCGTACTCGCCGTCTAGTGCCATGCCTCCACCAGACCACGCGACGGCCCGGTACTCCAAGGCCTACGCCCCCCGATAGCCTCCACGCATGAGCGCGATCGACGGGGTGTCGGAGATCTTCGACGCCGACGCCTGGGACCTCGTCCCCGGCTTCGAGGACCTGACCGACCTCACCTACCACCGGGCGAAGGCGCACGGCACCGTCCGCGTCGCGTTCGACCGCCCCGACGTGCTCAACGCCTTCCGGCCGCACACGGTCGACGAGCTGCTCCGGGTGCTCGAGCACGCGCGCACCTCCAGCGACGTCGGCTGCGTGCTGCTTACCGGCAACGGCCCCAGCGGCAAGCACGGCAAGTGGGCGTTCTGCACCGGCGGCGACCAGCGGATCCGAGGCCGCGCCGGCTACCAGTACGCCGAGGGCGAGACCGCCGAGTCGGTCGACAAGGCCAAGCTCGGCCGGCTGCACATCCTCGAGGTGCAGCGGCTGATCCGGTTCATGCCCAAGATCGTGATCTGCGTGGTGCCCGGCTGGACCGCCGGCGGCGGCCACAGCCTGCACGTGGTCTGCGACCTGACCCTGGCCAGCGCCGAGGAGGCGCGGTTCAAGCAGACCGACGCGGACGTCGGCTCCTTCGACGGCGGCTTCGGGTCGGCGTACCTCGCCCGGCAGGTGGGCCAGAAGTTCGCCCGCGAAATCTTCTTCCTCGGCGAGGAGTACTCCGCCGAGGACGGCGTCCGGATGGGCGCCGTCAACCGTGCCGTCCCGCACGCCCAGCTCGAGGCGGCCGCGCTCGAGTGGGGCCGGATCATCAACGGCAAGAGCCCCACTGCGCAGCGGATGCTGAAGTACTCCTTCAATGCCATCGACGACGGCCTGGTCGGCCAGCAGCTCTTCGCCGGCGAGACCACCCGGCTGGCGTACATGACCGACGAGGCCCAGGAGGGCCGCGACCAGTTCCTGGAGAAGCGCGAGCCCGACTGGTCGCCGTTCCCTTGGTACTACTGAGTCGAGCTCACCGCTCCCAGCGCTGAATTCGCTGGTCCCGCGAGTCCCTGGGCCCTAGGTTCGACCGGTGGCCTTGACATCGGAACAGGTGCTCGTGCACGCGGTGGATCCGGCGGCCTTGGGGCAGTGGTGGGCCGAGGCCCTCGGCTGGGTCGTGGTCTACACCTCCGCTGACGAGTTCGAGATCCGCCCGGAGCCCGATCGGATGCCGGGCCTGGACTTCGTCCGGATCTCGGAGGAGAAGCAGGCGAAGAGCCGGCTCCACCTCGACTTCCGGCCCGACGACCAGGACACCGAGGTGGCCCGTCTGGTGGCGCACGGCGCGCGACGGGTGGACGTCGGCCAGGGGGACCAGGCGTCCTGGGTGGTGCTGGCGGACCCGGAGGGCAACGAGTTCTGCGTCCTCGCGCCGTCGGCCGACTGACGCGTCCGCTCAGAGCGCGAACTCGCCGGGGGCGAGGCTGCGCAGCACGCAGAACTCGTTGCCCTCCGGATCGGCCATCACGACCCACGACTCGGTGCCGGCCTGCCCGACGTCGGCGGGTCGAGCGCCCAGGCCCTCGAACCTCGCGACCTCCTCGGCCTGGGAGCAATCGATCGGGGAGAGGTCGAGGTGCAGCCGGTTCTTGACCGTCCTGCCCTCGGGCACGCGCGCGAGGAAGATGGTCGGGGCGAGCGGTCCCCGGCGTACCGCCTCGAGGAGCTCGGCGTCCGGTCCGCGGGCGGGGCCGATCTCGACGAGGTCGTCGGTGGCGTCGAGGACGGCGTACCCGAGCGCGGCGCACCAGAAGCGTGCGAGTCCGGCGGGGTCGGCGCAGTCGATGTTGATCTCGGTCAGTCGGGAGGTCATGCGTCCCCATTGTCCAGGTTCGAGGCCGCAGGTGGGGCTGACGCGTGACGTCAAACAGGCAATGCCCGCCCTCCGCGTGGTCGGCCACGCTCAGCCCTCGAGAGAGCCGGCCCCCTTTGCCTGTCTGACCTCACGCGCGGGTTGTGCTCCCCGGCCTGGGCTAGTCTGCGGTCGTGTCTGGGCCTCCTCCGTTCAGTCCGACCGTCGCGTTGCTGGGGACGAGCCGGGTGTGGGAGGCGCTGCTGACCGAGGCCCTGAAGCCGCTCGGGCTGACGACGCGCAAGCTGGGCCTGCTGGGGCACATCCGCCGCACCCCCGACATCTCGTTCAGCGAGCTCGCCCGGCACTCGGGGATCACCGTGCAGAGCGCGCACGGCGCCGCGGCGCTCCTCGACCGCGCCGCCGTGGCTGTGGCCGAGGTCGACGCCCGGTTCGTCGAGCAGCATCCCGCGCTGGCCGAGGCGCTGCGCGACGTGCGACCGCCGGGAAAGCCAGGAGGTCCGTCATAACCTTCAGGTAGCCGGAAGGTAATGACGTCCTTCCTGCTCCCCGGTGGCACGGGCGGGTCCCGGTGGCACCGAGCGGAGCCTCGAGACCGCCCGCCTGCTCGCCCTCCAGATCGCCCCGCGACAGGCCGAGGCGATCGCGGACCCCGACGGCGGCGCCCGGCTCCGAGCCCTTGGGATGCTGTCCGGGATCCTCAACCTGCTCTGGGTGGCCGTGGTGGTGCTGATGATCGTCCGGCCCGGGTCGGCGTCCGCATGAGCGCCGTGCTGCGCACGCTCGGCGTCCTGTCCCTCCTGGAGCTGGTCAGCGTCCTCGCGCTGCTGGCCAACCTCGCCACCGTGCACGACGAGACGGTGAGCCGGTTCCTCGGCCCGGCCCACGGCGCGCTCTACCTCGCCGTGGCCACGACCGCCCTCCTCGGTCGCGGCCTCGCGCGCCGGATGCGCATCGGTGCGCTGATCCCCGTGCTCAGCGGTCCGCTCACGGTGCTGAGCGTGCGGCGTGAGAGGCGGAGCGCATGAGCCTGCGCCACTACCTGCGTCGCCCGCCCTCGGTCACCGCGCGGGAGGCGGCCCGCCTTCTTCTGGAAGGGGCGCTCGTCGTGGACGTGCGCCGGGAGTTCGAGTGGCGCCGGGCCCACATCCCCGGTGCCGTGCACCTCCCGCTCGAGGAGCTGCCCGACCGCTGCGTGGACCTTCCCGAGGACCGCTTGCTGATCACGTTCTGCACGGGCGGCATCCGGTCGGCGGGGGCAGCCAACCTGCTGGTCGAGCACGGCTTCGACGCGGTCAACATGAGTCGGGGACTCACCGCCGGGTGACCCCGCGCCGGGCCGCCCGTCCTAGCCGGCCATCGGGTGCCGGACGACGTCGAGCGGGTCGACGAACGTCTCCCCGCACGTGCAGACCCAGGCGGTCGCCATGCCGCTGCGGTCCAGGACGGTGACGAGGTGCTCCCCGGCGGGGGCCGGGGGAGGGAACGTCTTGGGGCGGCTCATCGGTGCCTCCACACGGTTGGGATCACTGCACCACGGCACCACGGCACCACGGCACCACGACCGTACCGACGGCGAACACCGTGCCGCGTCACGTGCGTGTGAACCTCCCGTGAACCCCTGGCGCCGGCGCCGGCGTCAGCCCCCGGCGGCCAGCACCCGGGCGGCCTCGCGCTCCGCGTCGGTGTTGGCGACCCCGGCGCGCGAGCCGGCGAGCTTGGCGCGGATGTGCTCGCCCACGGTGATCGGGGGGTACGGCGACCCGTCGCCGACGCAGGTCGGCAGCGTCTCGACGACCGCCTCGATGTTGCCGTCGTGGAAGAAGGCCGCGCTGCGACGGCGCTTGACCTGCCCGTCCACGATCGGCGGCTTGACCCGGTGCAGCGTCGACATCCAGCGGTCGTTGGTCCAGCGCGCCATCAGGTCCCCGAGGTTGATCAGCAGGGCGCCGTCGGCGGGCATCACGTCGTGCCAGCCGCCGTCGCGTCCGAGCACCTGGAGGCCGGCGACCTGGTCGGCCCAGAGCACCGTGACGATGCCGTAGTCGGTGTGCTCGCCCATCCCGGTGAGGTCGCCGTCGAGCTCGAGGGCACCGGGCTCCAGGGCGTAGTGGTTCATCCGCAGCACGTCCAGGCTGTGGTCGGTGTAGGCCTCGAAGAACCCCGCCGGCAGGCCCAGGGCGTCGGCCATCACGTCGGTCAGGGTGCGCGCGACCCGCGCCGCCTCGTCGAAGTACGCCGCCACGGCCTCGCGGAACACCTGGGTCTCGGCGGGCCAGACGTTCTCGGGGTAGTCCGCCTCGGGCAGGTCGAGCCCCGGGTGGTCGGACACCGCGGCGCCGACGTTGAAGGCCTCGAAGAAGTCGTGCATCCGGTTCGCCGGCGCCAGGCCGAGGCTCAGGCTCAGCGACTCGGTCTTCGGCGGGGCGTAGCCGCGGTTCACCTCCGGCGGCGTGCGGTACTGCAGCTTGGCCTCCAGCGGCAGGTGGAAGAACTCGTCGAGCGCCGCCGCGAACCCGTCGGTCACCGACGTCGGCACGCCGTGCCCGACGACCTGGATGAACCCGACCGTCCGGGCGGCCTCGTCGAACGCGGCGGCCACCGCCGCCCGGTCCTCGGCGGTGCCGTCCCCGACGTACGCGGCGATGTCGACGGTGGGGACGTGGAAGCTGGTCATGCGGGGTCCTCCTGGAGAACGGGGGCGGGGACGGGGGCGGGGGCGTCCGGGGTGAGGGCGACCATCGCCTCGACCCGGGCGAGCAGGGCGGTCTTGTCGGAGTCGTCGAGCCAGCAGGCCTCGACGGCGCTGCGGGTGAACGTCGCGAGCTGGTCGCGGCGGTAGCCCAGGGCGTGGGCGAGGACGCGGTAGTCGTGGGTCGGGTCGGTGCCGAACATCGGCGGGTCGTCGGAGTCGATCGTCACCAGCAGGCCGGCGTCGACCATCTCGGCGATCCGGCGGTGGCTGCCGTCGCCGCTGCCGGAGTAGCGGCCGATGTCGCTGCTGACCGGCGTGCAGGTGAAGGGCACCCGCTCCTCGACGCACCGGCGGGTGAGGGCCGGGTCGTCGACGACGTGGTAGCCGTGGTCGATCCGGCTGCAGCCGAGCTCGTCGAGGAGCACCTCGACGTGGCGGGGCGGCCCGGACTCCGAGTGCGCCGTACGCCGCAGGCCGTGGCGCGCGGCGAGCCGGTAGGCCTCCACGAACCTCCCGGGCGGGCCGTTGACCTCGGCGTAGTCCAGGCCGATGCCGAGCACCTCGTCGGCGCGGTGCTCGACGACCTGCTCGACGAGCTCCACCGCGGCCGCGCCGCTGCGCTCACGGCAGATGCCGACGACGAAGGTGGCCCGGACGCCGGTGTCGGTCTCGGCGTCCCGGGCGCCGGCGAGGACCCCCTCGAGGAGGGTCGGGTACGGCACGCCGGCGTGGCCGGGCGGGCTGAGGTGCACCTCCCGGTAGAGCACCCCGTGGTCGGCGCCGCCCGTGGTGAGCGACTCGTAGGTCACCCGGTGGAAGTCGTCGGGGTCGCGGATCAGGGAGCCCACGACGTCCAGCACGCGGAGGAACTCGCCGAGGTCCTCGTAGCTGTGGTGGTCGTAGAGGTCCTCGGCCGACCGCTCGAGGGGTACGCCGTGCTTCCGGGCGAGCTCGGCGACGGTCTGCGGGGCCACGCTGCCGATCAGGTGGCAGTGCAGGCTGATCTTGGGCAGCGTCGCGACCATGGCGTCGATCGCCGGGTCGGTCGGCACCGGCGTCGACCAGGTGGTGCTGGGCCTCGTCACGGGGCTCCTTCGGGGGGTGGGGCGGACAGGTGGCAGGGGGCGGCCGGGGACGTCATACGAGGTGGTCGCTATCGCCGCCAGGTCGTATGACGTCCCGGGCGGCGGCGGGCAGCGGGCAGGCGGCGGGGAGCCTCAGCCGTCCGTGGCGGACCGCCCGAACCTGCTGAGCACGGCGGCCTCGATGAGCTGGGCGACGAGGTAGAGCAGCAGCGCGGTGACGGTGACCACGACGACCAGCGCCCAGACACGGGCGTTCTGCGAGCGGCCGGCGGCGGAGACGACGGCGTACCCGATGCCCTTGCCGGTGGCCAGCCACTCGGCGAGCAGGGCGCCGGTCAGCGCACCCGGCACCGCGATCCGCACGGAGGCGAACAGCGCCGGCAGCGCCGAGGGGAAGCCGACCCGGAGCAGCACGGTCGAGGGCGAGCCGCCGTACACGAGCACCAGGTCGCGCATCTGCGGCGAGACCGAGCGCAGCCCGAGGACGATGTTCACCAGGGCCGGGAAGAGCACGACGATGGCGCTCATGATCGCGACGATCGCGTAGCCGCGGCCGACGAGCAGGATCAGGATCGGGGCGAGCGCGATCAGCGGGACCGTCTGCAGGACCAGCGCGACCGGCATCACCGCGCCCTCGAGCATCCGGTAGCGGACCACGACCGCGGCGAGCACGATCGCTGTCAGCATCCCCGTGGCGAAGCCGATCCCGGCGTCGGTGAGGGTCTGCTGGAGGAGCGTCCAGATCTCGGCGCGCAGCTCGGCGGAGTCGTCCTCCCCGAAGAGGGTGGTCCACACCTCGGCGGGTGTCTTGCCGACGTACGGCGAGACGTCCCAGACGCGCAGCGCGGCGATCCACAGCAGCACCACCACGGCCAGGACCAGCGCCATCGTCGCGACCTGGCGGACCACGGCGCGCAGGAAGGAGCCGGCCCGGCCGACGTCGGCGGCCGCGGGGCTCAGCGGGGTCAGCAGCTCGGTGCTCACGAGGCGGCTCCCCGCGACCAGGGGGTGACCAGCCGGGCGATCAGCCCGAACAGCGCGTAGCAGCCGCCGGCCAGGAGCGCGCAGCCGATGCCGACGGCCCAGGCCTGCTCGACGTCGACGTTCTGCTGGGCGATCTTGAGGATCAGGGCGACGCCGCGCTGCACGCCGCCGACGTACTCCCCGAGGATCGCGCCCAGGACCGCCGCCGGCGCCCCGATCCGCAGCGCCGCCAGGATCGAGGGGAGCGCGGCGACCAGCTGCACGGTGACCAGCTGCCGCAGCCGCCCGCCGCCGTACACGCTGACCACGTCGAGGCTGGTGCGGTCCGCGGACCGCAGCCCGAGGACGGTGCCGACGACGGTGGTGAAGAAGACCGAGAGGGCGGCCAGCGCGGTCGCGGTGCCGGAGCGCTGCCCCTCCTCGGGGTTGCCGATCACGATGAAGAGCACCGGCGCGATGGCGACCAGCGGGACGCAGTAGCTGATCACCGCGACCTGCATGAGCACCGGCTCGGCGAACGGCAGCAGCAGCACCAGCGAGGCCACGAGCAGCCCGGCGAGGGTGCCGTAGCCGAAGCCCACCGCGGCCTCCTGCAGGGTCATCCCGAAGTGCAGCGAGTAGAACTCCCAGCCGTCGTCGACGGCCGAGGCGACGACGCCGTCCGGGGTGGGGACGCGGGCGTCGGCGAGCACCGTGACGGCGGCCAGCCACCACAGCGCCACCAGCCCCACGATGCCCAGCACGCCGGTCCCGAGCGACCGGGCGGTGCCGGCGGGCGTCGACACTCAGTCCTCCCCGAAGAGCAGCTCGGAGGCCCGGTCGTGCAGCGCGTGGAACTCCGGGGTGCGCATCAGGTCCGGCGTCCGCGGTCGCGGCAGGTCGACGTCGATGACCTCCTTCACGCGTCCGGGCCGCGCGCTCATCACCGCGACCTTGTCGGAGAGGAAGATCGCCTCGGAGATGCCGTGCGTGACCATCAGCGTGGTGGCGGGCTTCTCGGTCCAGATCCGCAGCAGCTCGACGTTCAGGCGCTGGCGGGTCATGTCGTCGAGGGCGCCGAACGGCTCGTCGAGGAGCAGCACGGACGGCCGCACCACCAGCGCACGGGCGATCGAGACCCGCTGGCGCATGCCGCCGGAGAGCTGGGCGGGCTTCGCGTTCTCGAAGCCCTCGAGCCCGACCAGCCGGACCAGCTCGGCGACCAGGTCCTCGTCCGGGGTACGGCCCGAGACCTGGAAGGGCAGCCGGATGTTGGAGACCACCGAGCGCCACGGCAGCAGCGCGGAGTCCTGGAAGGCGATCCCCAGCTCGTGGTCGCGGCGCAGCTCCAACGGGGTGCGGCCCTCGACCAGCGTGGTGCCGGAGGTGGGTTGCTCGAGGCCGGCGAGGATCCGCAGGATCGTGGACTTCCCGCACCCGGAGGGACCCAGGAGCGTCAGGAAGCTGCCCTTGTCGGTCCAGAGGTTGGCGTCCTCGAGGGCGGTCACCGAGCGGCGGCCGACCCGGAAGGTCTTGGTGAGGTGGTCGATCCGCACGCCGGTGCCGGTGGAGGCGGTGGCCTCCCCGGCACCGGCGCGCGTCGACGCCTGGGCGAGCTCGGACATGTCAGGGCAGCTCCGTGAGCTCGGGCTTCTCCTCGAGCAGCTCCTCGAGCAGCGAGAGGTCGAAGAGGTCCTCGGCCTCGATCTCGATGCCGGCGGCCTCGAGGGTCGCCATGTTCTGCCCGATCAGGTCGTCGGTGATGGTGAACAGGCCGTTGGCCTCGACGTCGGGCGTCACGATCAGGCCGGTCTGCACCTCGGACTGCTCGACCTCCTTGGCCATGTCGAGCTTGAGGTCCTTGCCGTACTCCTCGACCGCCATCCGCGCGCCCTCCTCGGGATCGGCGAGGGCGTCCTGCCAGCCGCGGATCTCGGCCTCCAGGAAGGCCTTCACCTTGTCCGGCTCCTCCTCGATCATCCGGTCGGTGGTGATCACCGACTCGGCCACGAAGGGCAGGCCGTTGTCGGCGAAGGGCAGGTTGGTGACCTCGATCCCCTGCGCCTGGACGGTGATCGACTCGTTGGTCACGTAGGCCAGGAAGCCGTCGACCTCGCCGTCGAGCAGCGGGGCGGGGTCGTACTCCACCGGCACCTTCTCGACGTCCTCGGGGTCGATGCCGTTGACCTCGAGCAGGGCGTCGAAGAGGGTCTCGTTGCCGCCGGCCTGGACGCCGATCTTCTTGCCGACCAGGTCCTCCGGCGTGGCGATGTCGCCGCCGTCGGCCAGCGACAGGATCGTGAACGGGTTCTTCTGGAACTTGGTGCCCACGATCTTCAGCGGGGCGTCCTCCTCGGCGATGACCTGGGCGGCGGAGACCGCGTTGCTCAGGCCGAAGTCGGCGTCCTCGGTGGCGACGAGGGTCTCGATCGCGCCGGGGCCGGGGTCCATCGTCACCGAGCTGAACCCCACCTCCTCGTAGTAGCCCTCGCTGTCGGCGAAGAACTCGCCGGCGAACTCGGCGTTCTTGATCCAGGACAGCTGCAGGGTCACGGCCCCGAAGTCCGCCTCGCCGGTGCCCTCGGCGCCGGTGTCGGGGTCGCCGTCGTCCGACCCGCAGGCGGAGAGGGCGAGGACGGCGGTGGCCAGCAGGGCGCCGGCACGCGAGGCGCGCGTGCGTGAGGTCATGGGAGTGCTCCAGCTTCTGCGGTGGGCTCGACGTCGCGAGCGCTGAGGGGTGGTCGTCCCGGTACGGCCGGTGGTGTGACGTGAACGTAGGAGCGCGGGATTTCGCGGCCGGACGTTGCAGGTTTCGGCGCCGTTACAACGCTCGTTTCAGGTGTGACGGGGCCCACTCGTCAGGACGGCCGGGTCAGTAGTGCGTGCGGGCTTCGTGACCGAGCCAGGCCTGGAACGGCGCGAACCGGTCCGCGACCGGCGCCGCGGCGACCGCCATCGGCCAGGTGGCCCGGTCGCGCCCGAGCAGGTCGTAGAACGCGCGGTCGTCGAACCCGCCACGGGCGGCGTCGTCGCGGTCCGCGGCGTACACGACCCGGTCCAGCCGGGCCCAGAGCGCCGCCGACACGCACAGCGGGCACGGCTCGCAGGAGGTGAACAGGGTGCAGCCGACCAGGGAGAAGTCCCGCAGCTCGGCGCAGGCCGCGCGGATCGCCACCACCTCGGCGTGCGCGGTCGGGTCGTGGTCGCGGGTCACCCGGTTGGTGCCGGTGGCGAGGACGGCGCCGTCGCGGACGACGAGCGCGCCGAACGGCCCGCCGCCGGCGGCGACGTTCTCCACGGCAAGCCGGACGGCGCGGTCGAGCCAGGCCTGGTCGGTCATGCGTGCTCCTCGCGGGCCAGCCGCCACAGCCGGTCCCGGCTCATCGGCAGCTCGTGGGGGCGTACGCCGAGGGCGTCGCGGACGGCGTTCGCGACGGCGGGGGCGACCGGGTTGTACGGCGCCTCGCTCATCGACTTGGCGCCGTGCGGTCCGAGCACGTCGTAGGTGTCGGCGAAGAGCACCTCGGTCGTGGGCAGGTCCCCCATCTGCGGGACCCGGTAGTGCCGGAAGGTGCGGGTGGTCACCTCGCCGTCGACGACCCGCACCTCCTCGTAGAGGGCGCTGCCGTAGCCCTGCGCCACGCCGCCCTCGACCTGGCCGCGCAGCTGCTCGGGGTGGAGCGGCACCCCGGCGTCGACGGCCTGCACGGAGTGCAGGACGCGGAGCTCGCCGGTGGCGGGGTCCACGGCGACCCGCACGGCGTGCACGTTGAACGCGACCGACCGCGGGGAGCCGTGGTGCTCGCCGTGCCCGGTGACGACGCCGGTGGCGCCGGCGTCGAGCTGCTTGCGGAGGTCGCGGGCGGCGGCGAGGACCGCGCCGCCGGCGACCACCGAGCCGGTCGACCCGAAGGCGCCGGTGTCGTACGCCGCGGCTTCGGTGTCGCCGGAGCGCAGCCGGACGCGCGCGGGGTCGATGCCGAGCTCGCCGGCCACGAGCTGGACGTGGACGGTCGCGGTCCCGTTGCCGAACTCGGCGGTGCCGACGCCGACCGTGACGGTGTCGTCGTCCTCGCGCGTGACCGTCGCGTCGGCGTGGTGGCCGCGCGGCGGGATCGTGGCGATCATCGCGGCGGCGAGCCCCTCGCCGACCAGCCAGCCGTCGGGGACGGCGGGGGCGTCCGGGTCGGCCGGGTCGTCCGCGAGCGCCGCCTCGGCGAGGTCCAGGCACTGGTCGAGCCCGTAGCTGCCGAAGACCAGGTCGGTGTCCGGGGCGCCGTTGACCACGAAGTCGTCCCCGGGACGGACGACGTTGCGGCGGCGTACCTCCGCGGGGGTGAGGCCGGCCTCGCGGGCCAGCTCGTCGAGGGCCGACTCGATCGCGAAGGCGACCTGGCCCAGGCCGTAGCCGCGGAACGCGCCCGAGGGCGGGTTGTGGGTGTAGACCGCCTCGGCGTCGACCCGCTTGCTGGCGCAGCGGTAGAGCGCCACCGACTCGTGGCAGCCGTGGAAGAGGACGCCGGGCGCGTGGTTGCCGTAGGCGCCGGTGTCGCTGAGGACGTCGAGGCGGATCGCGGTGAGGACGCCGTCGGCGTCGGCGCCCAGCTCGACCTCCACCCGCACCGGGTGGCGGCCGGGGACGAGCGTGAACTGCTCCTCGCGGGTGAGGTCGAGCTGGACCGGCCGGCGCACGCCCGCCTCCGCCAGCCGCAGCACGGCGAGCGCCACCACGTCCTCGACGAGCATCTCCTGCTTGCCGCCGAAGCCGCCGCCGACCCGGCCGGTGGTGACCCGCACCCGGTCGGGGTCCAGCCCCAGCACGTGGGCGAGCTCGTCGCGGACCAGGAACGGCACCTGGGTGCTGCTGCGGACGACCAGCCGGTCGTCGTCGTCGAGCCAGGCGCGGGCGCCGTGGGTCTCGAGCGCGGCGTGGTTGACCCGTCCGCTGCGCCAGGTGCCGGCCACCCGGTGGGCGGCCGCGGCCAGGCCGGCGGCGACGTCGCCGACCTCGCCGTGCGTCCGGGCCACCACGTTGCGGGCCGGGTCCGCGATCCGGGAGCGCGTCGCCGACTTCTCGCCGTGCACGAGCGGGGCGCCCGGGCGGCGGGCCTCCTCCGGGTCGTGGACGGCGGGCAGCACGTCGTACTCCACCCGCAGGAGGGCGAGCGCCTCCTCGGCGACGGCGAGGCTCTCGGCGACCACCGCGGCGACCCGCTGCCCCCGGAACCGGACGACGTCGTCGAGGAGCCGGGTGTCGTCGGGGTCGTCGAGCCGGCTGTCGTGGCGGGCGGTGGAGAACAGCACGTCCGGGGCGTCGCGGTGGGTCAGGACGAGGCGGACGCCGGGGAGCGCCTCGGCGCGGCTGGTGTCGAGGGCGGTGATCCGGGCGTGCGCGTGCGGGCTGGTCAGCAGCTTCAGGTGCAGGACGCCGTCGGTGGGGAGGTCGAGGGTGTACGCCTCGCGCCCGGTGACGATCCGGGGCCCCGCCGGCGCCGGCGTCGAGCAGCCGACGGACCGCCCGTCGCCGCAGCCGCCCCCGACGTTGGTGCGCCCCGCGAGCGCGTCGCGGATCGACCGGTAGCCGGTGCAGCGGCACAGGTTGCCCTTGAACGCCGCCTCCAGGCCGTCGGCGGCCACGGTGCCGTCGGGGTCGGCGAGCGCGGTGGCGGTGACGACGTACCCGGCGGTGCAGAAGCCGCACTGGAACCCCTGGGCGTCGAGGAAGCGCTGCTGCACGGGGGAGGGCGCGTCCGGCGTGCCGAGGCCGTGGGCGGTGGTGACCTCGCACCCGGCCGCCCGGACGGCGGGGTGCACGCAGGAGTGCACCGGCACCCCGTCGACCAGGACCGTGCAGGCGCCGCAGTCGCCGGCGTCGCAGCCCTTCTTCACCGCCGTGGTGCCGGTCTCGCGCAGCCACGAGCGCAGGCACTGCCCGGGGGCGGGCTCGCCGCGCACCGGCGTCCCGTCGACGATCATGCGGCGGCCCCCCGGAGCTCCGCGACGACCTGGCGGGCGAGCGTGGCGGTCACCGACGCGCGCCAGTCGGGGGCGCCGTGCGGGTCGTCGTACCAGCAGTCGACCGCGGCGAGCCCCTCCTCGAGACGCCCCGCGGCGAGCACCACGGGCCGGGTGGTGGCAGCGGTGACGGTCACCCGGTCGCCGACGCCGATGACCACCGCCGAGGACCGACCGTGCGGCGTGAGCGCGATCCGGCGGAACGCCGTGGGCGCGGCCAGCGCGTCGAGGGGTACGTCGACCGCGCGCAGCACCTCGCCGGGGGCCAGGGAGGTGTCCCGGACGCCGCGCACCAGCTCGGCGACCGGCTCGCGCCGCTCCCCGCCGCCGGGGGTCCAGACGACGGCGGTCCCGTCGAGTGCCGCGGCGAGCGAGGTCATCGCGCCGGCCGGCAGCGCCAGCGCGATGTTGCCGCCGACGGTCGCGGCGTGCTGGATCTTGAACGACATGAGGAAGGCATCGGCGGCCGCCCGGACCAGCGGGGCGAGCCTGCCGAGGAGCGGCGAGGAGACCAGCTCGGCGACGGTGCAGGTGGCGGCGATGCGCAGGGTCCCCCCGACGACCTCCACCGGAGGCCAGCCCAGCGCGGTCAGGTCGACCAGCCCCGAGGTGCCGGGCTGGGGCTCGGAGAAGAGCCAGGTGCCGCCGGCGAGGAGCGTCTCGCCGGGGGCCAGCCGGAGCTCGTCGCGGTCGGCGGGGCGCCGGAACGAGCGCACCGTGTGCAGGTCCATCACTCCACCTCCCCGAGCGCGGCGTAGGTGCGGCTGATGGCGCTGACCCGGTCCCGGGCGGGCCGGCCGCGGGCCGACAGCACGGCGTCGGCGAGCACGCTGACCAGGCTCATCGCCGCGGCGTAGCTGTCGAAGGCCAGGCCGCCCTGGACCGGGCACTCCAGCCACACGCCGGCCCGGCGGGCCAGCGGCAGGGCGGTCGGGTCGGCGACCAGCACGACGTCCGCGCCGGTCGCGCAGGCGGCGTCGAGGAACTCCGCGAAGCCCTGGGGTCGGCGCCGGAACCCGACGACGACCACGGCGTCGCCGGGCCCGAGGTCGGCGAGCTCCTCGCCCAGGACCTGGCCGGGCAGCGGCGCGAGGGTCACCCCCGCCCGGGCCTGCACCAGCTGCTGGCGCAGGTGCAGGGCGACCGGGTGGCTGTTGCGCCAGCCGACCACCAGCAGCCGGCCGGCTCCGGCGAGCAGGAGCGCGGCGTCCCGGAGCGCCGCCTGGGAGACGGTGCGCGCGATCGCCTCGCCCTCGACGGCGACGTGCACGGCGAGGTCGGGGCTGCCGTCCACCCGGCGGGGCTCGCCCGCCGTGCGCAGCGCCCGCAGGTGCTCGCGCACCTCGTCGAAGTCGGCGAAGCCCAGGCTGCGGAACAGCCGGCTCATGGTCGCCTTGCTGACGCCGGCGAGCGTGGCGAGCTCGGCGGCGCGGTACGTCGCGAGGTCGTCGAGGTGCTCCAGCAGGGTGGCCGCCGCCTTCTGCTCCTGGGGCGACAGGTCGCCGTGCGCATGCGCGATCCGCTCGTCGATCCTCACGCCGCGCCCCCCGCCGCCCGGGCGTCGACGTCGCGGGCCACGGCCAGCACGGCCTGCTCGAGCGCGGCGATGCCGCGCGCGACGTCGATCTCGCGGACGTCCTCCGCCGGGTGGTGGCTGATCCCGTCGTGGCAGCGCAGGAAGAGCATGCCGACGTCGGTCACGGCGGCGAGCGCCATCGCGTCGTGACCCGCCCGGCTCCACAGGCCCGGCGGCGACGGCTGGCCGGTGCTGCGGATCCCGTCGACCACCGCGCGCTGCAGCCAGGGGGCGCACGGGGCCGCCGGGGCGGAGTGCGTCTCGACCACCTCCAGCCGGAGGCCGCGGTCGGTGCAGAGGCCGACGGCGGCGGCCTGCATCCGCTCCCACATGGCGTCGCGCACCGCGTCGTTCGCCGCGCGCAGGTCGAGGGTGAGGTCGACCCGGCCCGGCACCACGTTCACCGCGCCCGGCGAGACCTCCAGCCGCCCGACCGTCGCGATGCAGCCGTGGTCGCCGGTGGCGCGGGCGAGCCGCTCGATGGCGGTCACCACCTCGCTGGCGCCGACGAGCGCGTCCCGCCGCCGGGAGTACGGCGTCCCGCCCGCGTGCCGGGCCTCGCCGAGCACGGTCAGGTGGAACCGGCGCGCGCCGGCGATGGTCGTGACGTAGCCGAGGGAGGCGTCGGCGGCCTCCAGGTGCGGCCCCTGCTCGATGTGCGCCTCGAGGTAGCCGACGAGCTCCTCGGGCCGCCGGGCCGCCCCGCCGACCCGGTCCGGGTCCAGCCCGAAGTCGCGGAACGCCTGCGCCAGGGTGGTGCCGTCGCGGTCCCGCAGCGCCCACCAGGCGTCGTCCCAGGTGCCGGCCAGCGCCCGGCTGCCGAGCAGCGCGGTGCCGAACCGGGCGCCCTCCTCGTCGCCGAAGCCGACCACCTCCAGCGCGAACGGGAGGCCGGCGGTGTCCCGGAGGCGCTCGACGACGGCGAGGGCCATGACCACGCCGAGCGGGCCGTCGTACCGCCCGGCGTCGGGGACGGTGTCCAGGTGCGATCCGAGCAGCAGCGCCGGCAGCCCGGGGGTGCGGCCCTCCCGCCGGCCGCACTGGTTGCCCGCCCCGTCCTGCCACGGCCGCAGGCCGGCCTCCTGCATCCAGTCGGCGACCAGCGCGTTGGCGCGGGCGTGCTCGGGGGTGAGGTGCACCCGCTCGAGCGCGTCCGGCCGGCTGCTGAGCGTCGCGAGCTCGGCGCAGCGGGCGAGCGCCCGGGCCTCGGCGCTCACGCGTAGACCTCGCGCGCGGCGCCGACCCCGCCGCCGGCGGTCAGGGGTACGCCGGCCGCGCGCAGCACCTGCTCGAGCGCGGCCAGGGTGGTGAGGACCGCGTCGCGGCGGGCGTTGTGGCCCATCGTCCCGATCCGCCAGACCCTGCCGTGCAGGGGGCCGAAGGAGGTGCCGATCTCGATGCCGTAGTCCTCCAGCAGGGCCGCCCGGGCCCGGTCGCCGTCGACGCCGTCGGGGATCTCGACCGCGACCACGTTGTGCATCTTGTGGGCGACGTCGCCGAAGACCGCGAGCCCGAGCCCGCGGACCCCCTCGAGCATCGCCCGCCCGTGCCGCTCGTGGCGTGCCACGGCCTCGTCCAGGCCCTCGTCGACGAGCAGCCGGGCGCACTCGCGGGCGCCGTACAGCATCGTGGTGGCCTCGGTGTGGTGGTTGAGGCGGCGCGGCCCCCAGTAGTCCATGACCTGCGCGAGGTCGAGGTAGTTGCTGGCGATCCGGGTGCCGCGGCCCTGCTCGCCGTCCGCCCGGATACCGGCCTCGACGTGCTTGCGGGCGTCCACCACGGCGACCGCGCGCGGGGAGAGCGTGATCGGCGCGCTGCCCGACGGCCCGCCGAGGCACTTCTGCAGCCCGGCCGTCACGACGTCGAGGCCCCAGGCGTCGGTCTCCAGCAGGTTCCCGCCGAGCGAGGCCGTGGCGTCGACGTAGAGCAGGGCGTCGTGGCGCCGGCAGATCTCGCCGAGGTCAGCGAGCGGCTGGCACATCGTGGTGGAGGTGTCGCCCTGCACCGTGGCCACGAGCTTGGGCCGCACCGCGGCGACCGCCGCCTCGAGCTGCTCCGGCGCGAACACCTCGCCCCACGGCACCTCGACGGTGTGCACCTCGGCCCCGCACCGCTCGGCGATCTCGACCAGCAGGTGCCCGAACCGCCCGAGCACCGGCACCAGCACCCGGTCGCCGGGCTCGAGCAGCGAGACCAGCGCGGCCTCGATGCCGGCGCGGGACGTGCCGTCGACCAGGAGGGTCTGCTCGTTGCGGGTGCGGAACACCTCGCGGTAGAGCGCCATCGTCTCGGTCATGTACGCCGTCATCGCGGGGTCGTACTGCCCGACCAGCTGGGCCGACATCGCCCGCAGGACGCGGGGGTCGGCGTTGACCGGCCCCGGCCCCATCAGCAGCCGCGGCGGCGGGTCGACCTGGGCGGTCCTCATCGGTCCCTCGCGATCGTCCGGCCCCAGCCGTGGTCGGCCTCGAGCCGGCCGCGCAGGAGGGTGTGGGTGACCCGGCCGGCGAGCCGGAGCCCGTCGTACGCCGTCACCGGGTTGCGGTGGGCGAGCGCCGCGGCGTCCACCGCGGTCACCGCCGCGGGGTCGTGGACGACGAGGTCGGCGTCGGCGCCGACGGCGATCCGGCCCTTGGCGTGGAGCCCGACGAGGTCGGCGGTGCCGGTGGCCATCCACCGGGCGACGTGCTCGATGCCGACGCCGCGGGCGGCCGCCTCGGCCGCGACGGCGGTGAAGCCGACCTGCAGGCCGGAGACGCCGCCCCAGGCCTGCTGGAGGTCGCCGCCGCCGCGGGTCTTCTCCTCGACCGTGGCGGGGGAGTGGTCGGAGACGACGACGTCGATGACGCCGGCGAGCAGCGCCTGCCAGAGCTCGTCGCGGTTGCCGGCGTCGCGGATCGGCGGGCAGCACTTGAACTGCGGCGCGGCGTCGGGGATGGAGCCCGCGTCCAGGCACAGGTAGTGCGGGCAGGTCTCGACCGTGACCGGGAGGCCCTCGGCCCGGGCGTCGGCGAGCAGGTCGAGCGCCCGCGCGCTGGAGAGGTGCAGGACGTGCACCCGCGCGCCGGTCGCGCGGGCCCCGTCGAGGACGCGGCGGATCGCGGCGGTTTCCGCCTCGTCGGGCCGGGAGAGGAGGAAGTCGGCGTACGCCGGGCTCGGCGGGTGCGGGGCGGCCTCCAGCACGCCGGGGTCCTCGGCGTGGACGACGAGCAGGGCGTCCAGCCGCTCCACCTCGGCGAGCGCGGCCGCGAACCCGGCGTCGTCGAGCGGCGGGAACTCCTCGACCCCCGACGGCGAGAGGAAGCACTTGAAGCCCAGGACGCCCGCCTCGTGCAGCGGCTCGAGGTCGGCGAGGTTCCCCGGCACGGCCCCGCCCCAGAACGCGACGTCGACGGCGAGCTGCCCGTCGGCCGCCTCCTGCTTGGCGCGCAGCCCGGCCACCGTGGTGGTGGGCGGCACGGAGTTGAGCGGCATGTCGACGAGCGTCGTGACGCCGCCGAGGTGCGCGGCGCGGGTGCCGGTCGCGAACCCCTCCCAGTGCGTGCGGCCGGGCTCGTTGACGTGCACGTGGGTGTCCACCACCCCGGGCAGGACGCACGAGCCGTCCGGCACCTCGAGCACCCGCCCCTCGAGGGGGTGGTCGAGCGGATGGACGCCGGTGATCCGGCCCTCGGCGACCGTGACGGTGGCGGGCCGCAGCGTCCCGTCGACCAGCACCCGCTGGGCGCGCACCGCCGCGACCGCGCCGGTCACGCGAACCCCGCCACGGTCGCCCAGGCCCGCGGCTCGCGGGCGTCGCCCTCGCGCTCGACGGTCGCCTGGATCAGCCCGTAGGGACGGTCCGCGGCGAGGAACACCTCGCCCGGGTTGTCCAGCCCGAACGGCGCCAGGTCGACCAGGAAGTGGTGCTTGTTGGGACAGGACAGCCGGACCTCGGCGATCCCGGGGAAGGCCTCCAGGACCGCCCGGCCCATCGCGAAGATGGTCTGCTGCAGGGCGAGGGAGTGCAGGTCCGCGAAGGTGGCGAGCAGCAGGTCGCGCACCGCGGCGTACGTCGCGTCGAAGTCGTCCGGGAGCGCGGCGTACCGCCACCAGGCTGTGACCTCGGTGGCCAGGATCCGGTCGTCGGTCTCCGGGAGGGTCGTGTAGCGGTCGCGGGGGAAGCCGTGGAACTCCGATCCGGTCGACTTCAGCACCGTGCAGTCCTTGAGCCCGCTGACGACGAAGACCTCGTCGCCGTCGCGCTGCACCACGGTCGTGCGGGTCTCGCGGCCGGGGCGCACGAAGGAGTGGTCGTGCGGGGCGCCGTCGACGACGATCCGGTCCCAGGCGTGCTGCTCGGCCTCCCAGCGGCCGCCGCTGACCCACGGGAAGCCGTCGACGAAGTGGTCGGCCAGCCGCAGCAGGAAGGCCTCGGGCGCGCCGACGCCGTGCTCGCGGGCGAAGGCGTAGACGGTGTTCTTCTGGGTGTCGGTGGCCACCACCTGGCTGTTGTCGCCGTCGGTGTGGCACGCAGCGAAGTCGCCGCGCAGCTGCGAGGTGACGGTCAGGTCGGTGATCCGGTGCCTTCCCGTGGTCGAGGCTGTCGAGACCCCTCGGTCGACCCGGACCAGGCGGCACTCCGCCTTGCCGTACTGGTTCTCGCCGAGGACGACGTCGCCGCGCGCCATCAGCTGCCCTTGTACGTCGTGTAGGCGAACGGGCTGAGCAGCAGCGCCACGTGGTGGTGCGGCTCGGTCGCGTCGACGGTGAAGTCGACGCGGACCACGGGGTGGAAGGCGGTGGCCGTGGCGAACGTCAGCGCGTGGTGCCCGCCGGGGAGGTCGGTGTCGAAGCGCGCCCGACCGTCGGCGTCGGTGACGCCGCGCGCCAGCTCGGCGCCGGCACCGTCGGCGAGGACGACCTCGATCCCGGCCGCCGGGGCGCCGGCGGCGGCGTCGAGGACGTGGGTGGACAGGGTGGTCACGCGAAGAGCCCCCTCAGCCGCAGCGCGGCGATCTCGGCGAGCTCGCCGCGGGTGACCCCGAGCTCGGTGGTCGGGTCGTTCCCGAGGCGCTGCTCGAGCCGGGCGAGCACCTCCTCGGCGCTGCGTCCGGCGGCCCGGATGAGGAACACCCGCCCGAACCGCTCCTCGTACGCCGCGTTGCCGGCCGCGATCCGCTGTTGCAGGTCCGCCTCGGTCGAGACGCCGGACTGCTCGCGCGCCGACATGGCGGCGCTCGCGCCGGTGCCGGCGTGCCGCTCGCCGATCCGCGGGTGGTCGGCCAGGGCCAGCTCGACCTCGTCGTCGGTCCACGCCGCCGCCAGCCGCTCGGCGTGCGCGACCAGGGCGTCGACGTCGGGGTAGGGCCGGCCGGCGACGAGCGCGTCGACCCAGGACGGGATGTCGGCGCAGGGCCGGACCAGGTCGGCCGCCGCGGCCTGGTCCATCGCGTTGAGCTGCTCGATCCGCACGTCCACTCCTTCCGGGAGCGGTTGAAACTGTCATTGCCGGATGTCGGCGGATCGAAACCGGGATTTCGGTGGCGTTACGGTCGCGGCGCCTGCGTTTCAGCCGCGAGCCGGAGCAGGTCCTGGTCGCGCCCGGCGGCCGCGACCAGGCAGGCGCCGGCGGGCAGCCCGCCCGCCTGCACCGGCATGGTGACGGCGGGGAGCCCCGCGAGCCCGGCCAGGCAGGTGAGGCGCAGCGTGGCCTCGCGGGTCGCCGCGACGTCGTCACCGACGCGCGGCGCCACCGAGGACGCCGCGGGGAGCAGCAGCACCCGTCTCCCGACCAACGACCGCACCGCGGCCCGCGCCCCGCGCGCGACGGCCCGGGCCGCGTCGGCCTGCCCGTCGGTGACCGTGCGGGCGTGCTCGAACCGGCCGCGCACGTCGGGTCCGAGCACGTCCAGCCGGCCCTCGAGCCAGGCGCCGTGCGACTGCCAGGCCTCCCAGGCCTGCACGGTCCGGAACGCGTCCAGCCAGCGGTCCAGGTCGCCGAGCGGCCACTGCTCCACGGTGGCCCGGCGGCCGCCCGGGACCGCCGTGCGGACCGCGGCCGCGACCGCCGGCTCGGCCAGGCGGAGCAGCTGGGGGACCAGCACGACCTCGTCGGTGCCGGCCCGGTCCTCGTCGGCCGGGGGCAGCAGCACCTCGCCGACGGCGGCGAGCGTCGCGGCGTCCCGGGCCAGCCACCCGACCGCGTCGTACGACGGCGCGAGCGGCACCAGCCCGTCGACCGGCACCGCGCTGTGGGTGGTCCGGATCCCGAAGAGCCCCTGGTACGCCGCCGGCACCCGGATCGAGCCGCCGGTGTCGGTGCCGAGCCCGATCGTCGCGTGCCCGAGGGACACCGCCGTCGCGGAACCGGAGGACGAGCCGCCGGGGAGCCGGTACGGCGCGCGCGGGTTCGGCGGGGTGCCCGTGTGGTGGTTGGCGCCGGCCAGCGACCAGGCGAGCTCGTCGGTGCGGGCGATCCCGCGGACGTCGGCCCCGGCCTCGAGCAGCCGGGCCACCGCGTGCGCGTGCTCGCCGGCGGTCGGCGAGGTGGCCAGCCAGGCGGGGTTGCCGGCCCCGGTGCGGTGGCCGGCGACGGCGTACAGGTCCTTGACGGCGACGCTCTGCCCGGCGAGCGGGCCGTCGCCGCTCCCGGGGACGAGCGGGTCGCCGACGACCCGCCAGACGCGGGTGTCGAGCGCGGGGGCGGGGACGGAGACGTGGGCGGCGGTGACCTGCCAGCCGTCCGGGCCGCGGGCCCACAGCTGGGTCTGCTGGCCGCGGCCGCCGCGCTCGAGCTCGGTGACGGCGACGACGAGCGCGTGGTCCTCGTCGATGGTCTGCACGTGGGTCTGCACCAGGCGCCGCCGGGGGGCGCCGCCGCGGCTCCCGCGGAACGCGCTGATCGCCTCGTGGCCGACCAGCAGGCCCTGGGCGTCGCCGCGCAGGGTGGTCGGGCCGGGGGCGAAGAGCCGGTCCAGGGCCGGGACGTCGTCCTCCATCAGCGCGCGCTCGTAGTCCCGGAACGCCTCGACGAGACCGGCGGGGACGGGAGTCGGGGCGCTCACCGGGCGCTCCCTGGGCTCGCGGGGAAGTCCGACTTCCGGATCCGGGCGTGCACGCCCTTCACCACGTCGACCACCTGGGAGATCTCGAAGTCGGTCGCGGCGCTGAGGTAGGCGTACGCGAGCCGGCGGTCCATGCCGTACGCCGCGCCCAGCAGCGCGATCGCGGCGCGGACGCAGTTCTGGACCGCCACGTCGAGGTCGGGGTCCATCCCGGTCGGCACCAGGTGCTCGGCGGTCTCTGCGAGCGGCCCGGCGAGCTCGCCGAACCGGCGTACCGCCTCCTCGCGGGGGACGACGTCGAGGCGCACCGTCGCCCGCAGCGGCGCCTCCATCGCGGTCAGCGAGACCTCCCCGTTCCCCTGCGCGAAGTGCGGGTCGCCGACGTACGCCAGGGCGCCGGGGACCTGGACGGGGAGGTAGAGCGTGGCGCCGACGGTGAGCAGGTTGATGTCGACGTTGCCGCCGTGCGGCCCGGGCGGCACCGAGTGCGGCCGCTCGCCGCCCGGCACGGCCACGCCCATGATGCCGAGGAACGGCGCGAGCGGGAACGCCACCGTCGGCTCGGCGTCCGGGCGCAGGGGAAGGAGCCCGGACGCGCCGTCGTCGCTGACGCGGGCGAAGACCGAGAAGCAGGGCGCGGCGTCGAGCGGGTACTCGCCGGGCAGCGCGCCGCGGCCGTGCCGGTTGGAGATCACGCCGTACGGCACGCGGGGCAGGGTCTCCACGACGGTCATCGCGAGCAGGTCGCCCGGCTCGGCGCCCGCGACGCGCACCGGGCGGGAGACGACGTGCGGGCCGTCGACGCCGAAGACCCGCGGCAGGTCGCTCGCCGCCACCGCCACGGCGTCCTCGAGCACGTCGTGCACGCCGTGCTCGCCGAAGTAGCGGCGCGGGTCGCGGCCCTGGTCCTCGAGGATCCCCTCGTGGCTGACGGTGTCGAAGGTGACCTCGGTCCCCGGGTCGACGGTGAGCACCGGGTCGTCCGCCGCGCACGGCAGCCGGCCCCACAGGACGTGCTCGGGGCTCGCCGGGAGGTAGGTCGAGGACCGGATCGGGCCGACGCCGGGCTGCAGGATCACGTCGAGGACCGTACGGACGCCGTGTTTCGGCTGTGTTCCAGCGCGACTAGGGTCTTCGGGTCGACGACCGAGGACCGGGAGGCACCACGTGACCACGCGGTGGGAGCGGATCGCCCGCGCACAGGCCGGGCGCGACTACGCCACGACGTACGCCGAGCGGTTCCGGAGTCTGGCGGCTGACGGGCAGGACGTGCACGGCGAGGCGGCCCTGGTCGCGCGGCTGGTCGACCCGCCGGCACGGGTCCTGGACGCGGGCTGCGGCACCGGGCGGATCGCCGTGCACCTCGACGGGCTGGGGTACGCCGTCACCGGCGTCGACGTCGACCCGGCGATGCTCGCCGTGGCCCGCGCCGAGGCGCCCGGGCTCGACCTGCGCGAGGCGGACCTGGCGACCCTCGACCTCGGCGGCGCCTTCGACCTGGTGCTGCTGGCCGGCAACATCGTGCCGCTGCTCGAGCCGGGCACCCTCGGCCCGGTGTGCGAGCGGCTCGCGGCCCACACCGCCCCCGACGGCGTGGTGGTCTGCGGCTTCGGCCTGGACGCCGACCACCTGCCGGGCGACTGCCCGGTGACGCCGGTCGCCGACCTCGACGCCGCGATGGCCGCCGCCGGGCTGGTGCCGGTCGCGCGGTACGGCACCTGGGACGGCGACCCCTTCGACGAGGCCGCCGGCTACGTCGTGACCGTGCACGGCAGGAGCGCCCGATGAGGGTGGTGGTGCTGACCGGCGCCGGGATCTCGGCAGAGAGCGGGGTGCCGACGTTCCGCGACTCCGACGGGCTCTGGGAGGGGCACCGGGTCGAGGACGTCGCGACGCCGGAGGGGTACGAGCTCAGCCCCTCGCGGGTGCACGCCTTCTACGACGCGCGCCGCGCGGCGCTGGCCGCCGTCGTACCGAACCCGGCGCACCACGCGCTCGCGCGCCTCGAGACGGCCCTCGGCGACGACCTGCTCGTGGTGACCCAGAACATCGACGACCTGCACGAGCGTGCCGGCCTGACCCGCGTCCTGCACATGCACGGCGAGCTGCTGTCCGCGCTGTGCCGCGGCTGCGGCGGGCGGGTCCGCTGGCCCGACCCGCTCTCCGACCTGCCGCCCTGCCCCCGCTGCGGCGTGTGCGAGCTGCGTCCCGACGTCGTGTGGTTCGGCGAGGTGCCCTACGAGATGGACCGCATCCACGACGCCCTCAGCACCTGCGACCTCTTCGTCTCCGTCGGCACCTCGGGGGCGGTCTACCCCGCCGCCGGGTTCGTGCAGGCCGCCCGCGCGTACGGCGCCCGCACCCTCGAGCTCAACCTGGTCCCCTCCGAGGGGACCGACTGGTTCCACGAGGCCCGCCACGGCCCCGCCTCCGTCCTCGTCCCCGCCTGGGTGGACGAGCTCGGCCTGCCGGGGTAGTCCGACACACCTGTGTCGTGAAAGCGGCCTTGAACAGCACGTGTGTGTCGGAGTATCCCGCCGGGCCGGGATAGTCCGGCACGTTCCTGCTGCGATCGGCCCTCGGTGACGACCGGAGCGTGCCGGACTACCTCGCGAGCCGGGCGCGGATGAGGGCCTCGAGGCGGGGGAAGTCGTCCTGCACGCCGATGACGGGGGCGTAGCCGCGGACGACGTCGACGAACATCTCGCCGCTCTCGATGATGCGGGGGTCCATGTGACCGAAGACCTCGAGCGCGACCACGCCGTACAGGCGGGTCCAGCCCTGCATGAAGACCCAGACCAGGCCGCGGTGCTCGCGGGGGATGGTGTCGGTCTCGGCGGGGATGAGCGGGTCGAGCACCGCTTCCAGGACGGGCGGCGGCAGGTCGTCGAGCGCCGGCAGCGGGTGCTGGTTGGACTCCCACAGCCGCCGCAGCTGGCCGGTGAACAGGTGGCCGGAGGTCGCGACCGTCAGCAGCTCGCGCCGGGTGCAGCCCGCGTCGGCGATCGGGTTGGCGAAGACCAGGCCGAACTCGCGTGGTGAGGCGAGCGCCCACTGCCGGAACTCGGTGACGGAGACGCACAGCCGGCCCGCGTGGTCGTCCTCGGGCAGCTCGTCGGCGGCCGCAGCGAAGACCGCCGTCGCCGCCTTGTCGATCTCGAAGGCGACCAGGTCGACGAGCTCCTGGTAGCTCGCGACGTAGCGGTAGAGCGCCGGCGCGGTCATCCCCATCCGGCCCGCCACCGCCCGCAGGGACAGCTCCGCCCCGTCGGCCAGCAGGGCCCGGGACGCGCGCACGATCTCGTCGTACGTCGCCTCCCGCTGCCGCTCCCGCCGCGTCGGCTCCTGCGTCGTCCCCACGGGCACCTCTTCCGCTCAGCCGGACCGGGCGGTCCGAGGAAAACCGTTGACGAACAAAGTTTACACCGTTTACCGTTAACGGCGTTCACTTTACTGAGGCATGTTCACCAGACGCGGAAGAGGCAACGACCATGATCGATCGATGGGGCACCTTCCTGGCCCGCAGGGCGCTGGCCGTCCTGCTCGCCGGGCTCGCCGTGGCGGTCGCCGCCGGAGCGTACGGGCTCGGGGTCTTCGACTCCCTGTCGCAGGGCGGGTTCGACGACCCCGACTCGGAGAGCTCGCGCGAGCTGGTCGCCGAGCAGGACGCCTTCGGCAACCAGTCGGTCGACGTCGTGGCGATCTACTCCAGCGCCGACCTCACCGCCGACGATCCGGAGTTCCGGGCCGCGGTCGAGGGGGTCGTTTCCGGGATCCCGGACGGCGTCGTGTCGTCGGTGGTGCCCTACTACGACGCCGAGCGGCCCGGCCTGGTCAGCGCCGACGGGCACGCCGCGCAGGTGCAGATCTCGCTGGCGGGCCGGACGCAGGGCGACTTCCTCGAGAGCTACGACGAGCTCAGCCCGGCGCTCGACGCCGAGGGGCTCGAGACCGACCTGGCCGGCAGCTACGCGGTCTTCACCGACGTCAACGAGATCACCTCCGAGGACCTCAAGCGCGCCGAGCTGATCTCGATGCCGGTCGTGCTGCTGCTCGCGCTGCTGATCTTCGGCAGCCTGGTCGCGGCCAGCATGCCGGTCCTCGTCGGCGCCCTGGCCATGGTCGGCGCGCTCGCCGTCGTGCGGCTGCTCACCCACGTCACCGACGTCTCGGTGTTCTCGGTCAACGTCATCTCGCTGCTGGGCATCGGCCTGGCGATCGACTACGCGCTGTTCGTGATCAGCCGGTTCCGCGAGGAGCTCGCCGCGCTGCCGGCCGACCACCCCGACGCCGCCGCGATCGCGATCCGCCGCACGATGACCACCGCGGGCCGCACGGTGCTGTTCTCGGGCCTCACCGTCGCCGCGGCGATGTCGAGCCTGCTGATCTTCCCCCAGGCCTTCCTCAAGAGCATGGGGTACGGCGGGATCGCGGCCGTGCTGGTCGCGATGCTGGCGGCGCTCACCGTCCTGCCCGCCGCGCTGCGGCTGCTCGGTCGCCGGGTCGACGCCGGCCGGCTCCCGTGGCGCCGGCACCGTGCGGTCGCGACCGACGACGTGCACGGCCGCTGGGCGCGCCTGGCCCGCGGCGTGATGCGCCGGCCGGTCGCGGTCATCGCGGTGACGGTCGTGGTGCTGCTCGCGGTCGCCTCCCCGTTCCTCGGCGCCCGCTGGGGCAGCGTCGACCACCGCGTCCTGCCCGAGGACGCGCCCGCGCACGCCGCGTCTGACAAGCTCGCCGAGGAGTTCGGTCCCGAGCAGTCGACGGCCAGCCTGCTGCTGCGGGGCGCCGACGAGCAGGAGGTCGCGGCGTACGTCCGCGAGGTCGAGCAGACCGACGGCGTCCTGGGCGTGCAGCCGGTCGCCCGCGACGGCGACGCCACCCTGCTGCGCGCCGCGTGGGAGGGCAACGGGCAGACCGAGGCCTCGCAGGACCTGGTCACCCAGCTGCGCGAGATCGAGCCGGCCTCGGGCACCGTGCTGGTCGGCGGCCAGACCGCCGCGACCGTCGACCTCGTCGACTCGGTGGGCAGCCACCTGCCATGGATGGGCCTGATCGTGGTCGGGGTGATGCTGGTGCTGCTCTTCCTGGCGTTCGGCTCGCTGGTGCTGCCGGTCAAGGCGGTGCTGATGAACCTCTTCTCGATCACCGCGTCCTTCGGCGTGGTCACCTGGATCTTCAGCGACGGCCACCTCTCCGGCCTGCTCGGCTTCACCCCGCAGGGGTTCCTCGACGCGACCAACCCGATCCTGATGCTGGCGATCCTCTTCGGCCTCTCCATGGACTACGAGGTGTTCCTGCTCTCGCGGGTCCGCGAGCAGTGGGACCGGACCGGCGACAACGACCTCGCCGTCGCGACCGGCGTGCAGAAGACCGGCCGGATCATCACCAGCGCCGCGCTGCTGCTGGCCGTGGTGATCGGCGCGTTCGGGACCAGCGGAATCGTGTTCATGAAGATGCTCGGCATCGGCATGCTGGTCGCGCTGCTCATCGACGCCACCATCGTCCGCGCGCTGCTCGTGCCGGCCACGATGAAGCTGCTCGGCGACTGGAACTGGTACGCCCCCGGTCCCCTCCGTCGCTGGTGGGACCGGCACGGCTTCCGCGAGGGCGCGGAGCCGGTCGCACCGGTGCCGCACGACCCCGTGGCCGGGACGTCGACCTCTGTAGGCTGAGGCGGTCGATACTAAGGAGACCTGATGAAGAGCACGATCCTGGCCGCCGGCGTCCTGGGCGCCGCGGCTCTGCTGACCGGCTGCGGCGGCGACGACGACGGGGACAACGGAAACAAGGGAGGCAGCGACGCCAGCTCCTTCACCGACCAGTCCGCGGTCGACATCGTCACGGAGGCGAAGGACGCGATGGGCACGCTCGAGTCGGTGAAGGTGTCCGGCTCGATCGACACCGACGGCGAGGAGGTCGCGCTCGACCTGGCGATGAACACCGAGGGCACCTGCGAGGGCAGCGTCTCGATCGACGGCGCCAACCTCGAGCTGCTCGGCGTCGACGGCACCACCTGGTTCAAGCCCGACGAGGCGTTCTGGCGCCAGCAGGCCGGCGAGCAGGCCGAGATGGTGATGAAGACGGTCGGCGACCGGTGGGTCGTCGTCCCCGCCGGCGAGGGCGGGTTCTCCGAGCTCTGCGACCTCGACTCGCTGCTCGACCAGATGCTCTCGGACAGCGACGAGGACGAGGACAGCTACGAGAAGGGCGACGTCGAGGACGTCGACGGCACCGAGGCGATCGCGATCACCAACGTCGACGCCGAGGACGGCGACAGCATCGGGTACGTCGCGGTCGAGGGCGAGCACTACCTGCTGAAGATGGAGCAGAAGGACACCGACGAGCCCGGCTCGATCACCTTCTCCGACTTCGACGCCGAGCTCGCGGTCGAGCCGCCGGCCGACGACGAGGTCTTCGACCTCGAGCAGATGGCCGGCTGACCCGCAGCACCCCCGCACCACACCCGCGTACGACGAGGGCGGGGCTCACGGCCGCAGCACGTAGCGGCCGCGGGCCCCGCCCTTTGCCACGAGCCGGTGCGCCTCGGCGGCCTCGGCCAGCGGCAGCTCGCCGGCCACGCGCGCCGGCAGCTCCCCGGACGCGGTCCGGGCGAGCAGGCCCGCCGTCCGCGCCCCGTCCGGCACGACGCTGACCGCGCGCACCGTCACCCCGCGCTCGGCCGCCGGCGGGGCGGAGGGCTGGACGCCGACGAACAGGCCGCCGTCGCGCACCAGCGCCACGCCCGCCTCCTGGAGCACGGCGCCGTCGGCGACCGCGTCCCAGCCGCGCTCGGCCGCGGTCACCAGGTCGGCCCCGAGGCCGCGCGAGTTGGGCCTTCCTCCCGCTCGAGTTGGGCGTTCCTTACGCGCCGTACGTGAGGAAGGCCCAACTGGAGGGTGAGTTCGGCCCAACTCAACGGTGAGTTCGGCCCAACTCGACGGGTGGGTGGGTGGCGGGGCTCAGGGAGCCAGCAGGGCCCCGGCGTGCGCGGGCAGCACCAGCGCGCCGTCGGCCAGCTCGGCCCCCGACCCGGTCTCGAACAGCAGCCGGGTGTGCGGCAGCTCGAGCCGCGCCTCCGCGTCGCCGAGGTTCACGACCACGGCGAGGTCGCCGCGGTGCATCACGAAGGTACGGCGCTCCTCGTCGACGTCGCAGCGGGTGCGGGGGAACGCCGGGTCGGTGAGCTCGCTCCACTCCCGGCGCAGCGCGGCGAGCCGGCGGTAGACCACCAGCATCCGCGCGTGCCGGCCGCCGGTCGTCTCCGACCAGTCGAGCTTCGAGCGCTGGTAGGTCTGCAGGTCCTGCGGGTCCGGGACGACGGCCGGGTCCCAGCCCATCGCCGCGAACTCCGCGATCCGGCCCTCCGCCGTCGCCTTCCCGAGCTCGGGCTCGGGGTGGGAGGTGAAGAACTGGAACGGCGTCGACGCGGCCCACTCCTCGCCCTGGAAGAGCATCGGGGTGAACGGCCCGGCCATCGTCAGCAGCGCCGCGCAGGCGAGCTGGTCGTCGTCGAGGTGGTCGGTGATCCGGTCGCCGACGGCGCGGTTGCCGATCTGGTCGTGGTTCTGGCTGCTCACCACCAGCCGCCAGGCCGGCATCGCGGCGGTGTCGATCGGGACGCCGTGGTCGCGGTCGCGGAACGACGAGAACGTCCCGTCGTGGAAGAACCCGCGCTCGCACACCTTCGCCAGCGCGGCGAGCGGCTCGAAGTCGGCGTAGTAGCCGGTCGTCTCCCGCGTCAGCGCGACGTGCACCGCGTGGTGGAAGTCGTCGCTCCACTGCGCGTCCAGCCCGTAGCCGCCCGCCTCGCGCGGGGTGACCAGCTTCGGGTCGTTCAGGTCGGACTCCGCGATCAGCGTGAGCGGCCGGCGCTGGTGCGCCGAGAGCGCTGCGACCTCGATCGCCATCTCCTCGAGCAGGTGGGTCTCGGAGGAGTCGTCGAGCGCGTGCACGGCGTCCAGCCGCAGCCCGTCGACGTGGTAGTCGGCCAGCCACATCCGCACGTTGTCGAGGATGTAGCGGCGCACCTCCGCCGCGCCCTCGCCGTCGAGGTTGACCAGGTCGCCCCAGGTGTTCGCGCCGCTCTTGAGGTAGGGCCCGTACATCGGCAGGTAGTTCCCCGACGGCCCGAGGTGATTGTAGACGACGTCCTGGATGACGCCCATGCCGGCGGCGTGGCAGCCGTCGACGAAGCGCTGGTACGCCGCGGGGCCGCCGTACCCCTCGTGCACGGCGTACCAGAGCACGCCGTCGTAGCCCCAGTTGTGGGTGCCGTTGAAGCCGTTGACCGGCAGCAGCTCGACGAAGTCGACGCCGATCTCGCGCAGGTGCGGCAGCTTCTCCAGCGCCGCGTCCAGGGTGCCCTCGGGGGTGAAGGTGCCGACGTGCAGCTCGTAGACGACCGCGCCGGCGAGCTGCCGGCCGGTCCAGTCCTGGTCCTGCCAGGCGTACGACGCGGGGTCGTAGGTGCGGGACCGCTCGTGCACCCCCGCGGGCTGGCGCCGCGACCGCGGGTCGGGCCGGGGGGTCTCGTCGTCGTCGACGAGGTAGCCGTAGTCGACCTCGACCGCGTCGGGCACCGCGCCGGCCGGCGTCCACCAGCCGTCGTCGCCGCGCGTCATCTCGACGACCTGGCTGCCGACCGCGAGGCGCAGCCGGCTCGGGCGGGGCGCCCAGACGTCGAAGGGTCCGCGGGTCATCAGCTCTCCTTCACGAGCAGGGCGACGGGGTAGCCGTCGAGCAGGTCGGCCAGCCGGGTGGAGGCGGGCCGGTCGGCGATCACGTCGCGCCAGCGGCCCGGGGGCAGCTCGAGCTCGGTGTCGCCCCAGCCGCCGCGCCGGGCGAGCCCGCCGGGCAGTCGGGTGACCACGGCGATCGCGCCGCCGCGGTCGTAGGCGACGACGTGGTCGGCGGCCGCGCCGCGCGCCGTGACCGGCGCGTAGGAGCCGAACAGCTCCGGCCGGTCCCGGCGCGCGGTCAGCGCCGCGTGGGTGACCCGCAGCTTGGCGGTGCCGGGGTCGTCGAGGGCGGTGCCCAGCGGCGACCACTCGGCGGCGGTGAGCGCCGCGGCGCGGGCGTCGAAGTCGACCGGCCGGCGGTTGTCGGGGTCGACGAGGGACTGCTCCCACAGCTCGCTGCCCTGGTAGACGTCGGGGACGCCGGGCAGCGTGGTCGCGAGCAGCTTGGCGGCGAGGGCGTTGACCCAGCCGGGGCCGACCACGTGGGGGAGGAACTCCTCGATCGCCGCGCGGACGTCGTCACGGTCGAACGCCGCGTCGACGGCCCCGTGCACGGCGGCCTCGTACGCCTCGTCGGGGTCGGTCCAGGTGGTGCGGTCGCCGGCCTCGCGCATCGCCTTCTCGGCGTACCCGTGCAGGCGGTCGCGCAGGGCGGGGTCCTCCGGCAGCCAGGCGCCGATGACGGCCTGCCAGAGCAGCGCGGCGAAGCCCGGGTCGGGCAGCGGCACCAGCTCCAGCAGCCGGTCGAGCGTGCGCTCCCAGTGGTCCGGGACCTCCGCGAACGCCGTGATCCGCGCCCGCACGTCCTCGCCGCGCTTGGTGTCGTGGGTCGAGAGCGTGATCATCGCGTGCGGCCAGTCGACCTGCCGCTGGGCCATCAGTGCGTGCAGTTCGTCGACGGGGAGCGAGAACTCGCTCGGGTCGCCCCCGACCTCGTTGAGCGAGGTCAGCCGCGAGTAGCGGTAGAACGCGCAGTCCTCCACGCCCTTGGCCATCACCATGCCGCTCGTCTGCTGGAACCGGCGGGCCGGCGCGGCCCACGCGTCGCTGAGCACCGGCAGCAGGATGTCGAAGGTCGCCGCCAGGTCGGGTCGCTCGCGCCGGGCCGCCTCGAACGCCTGGTCCAGGTGCTCGCGCCCCTCGGGCAGGTAGGAGCGGTAGACCGGGAAGCAGGCGAGCAGCTCGGCGATCGCGTCGACCACCTTCTCGACCGTGGACGCGGCGCGGTCGACGTCGGACGGCAGGACCCGGCGTACCTCGCGAGTGATCCGCCGGGCCTCGCTGTTGAGGATCCCGTCGGCCACCTCGCGCTTGGTGCCGTGGATCATCCGCGCCCAGTCGACGCGCTCGCCGCGCAGCCGGGTCTCGAGGTCGGTGAGCGGCTCCTCCGCGGCCGGGTCGGTGAGCACCCGGTCGATGTGCGCGAGCACGTCGTACCCGGTGGTGCCGGCGGTGGCCCAGGACGACGGCAGCTCCTCGCCGGGCTCCAGGATCTTCTCCACCAGGACGTAGGCGCCGCCGGTGAGGTCGGCCAGCTCGTCGAGGTAGCGCTTGGGGTCGCGCAGCCCGTCGGGGTGGTCCACGCGGAGCCCGTCGACGAGTCCCTCGTCGAACCAGCGGCGGATCTCGATGTGGGACTCCGCGAAGACCTCGGGGTCCTCGACGCGCAGCGCGGCGAGGCTGTTGACCGCGAAGAAGCGGCGGTAGTTCAGGCCCTCGTCGGCGACCTGCCAGTGCACGAGCTCGTAGTGCTGGCGGGCGTGCACGTCCTGGGCGTCGTCGCCCTCGGTCCAGGTTCCGGGCGCCACCGGGTAGTGGTGGTCGTGGTAGAGCAGCTCGGCGCCGTCGTCGGTGTCGACGACCCGGAGGTGGCCGATCGAGCCGTCGTCGGCGACGTCGTCGTCGCCGACCACCGGGATCCGGATCCGGCCGTCGCCGACCGCCCACTCGATGTCGAACGCGGTGGCGTGCTCGGACTCGCGGCCGAGCTTGAGCACGTCCCACCACCAGGGGTCCTCGGACGGCGTCGCGACGCCGACGTGGTTGGGCACGATGTCGACCAGGACGCCCATCCCGAGGCGGCGGGCCTCGCCGGACAGCGCCGCCAGGCCCTCCTCGCCGCCGCGGGAGGGATCGATGTGGTCGTGCGCGACCACGTCGTACCCGTGGGTGCTGCCCGGCTCCGCGGCCAGCAGCGGCGACAGGTAGACCCAGTCGACGCCGAGCTCGTGGAGGTACGGCAGCCGCCGCGCCGCCTCGAAGAGGTCGAAGTCCTCGGTGATCTGCAACCGGTAGGTGCTGACCGGCACCCGCTGCTGGTCCGCCATGCCTCAGGCCCGCCGGGCCTGCATGGCGACCGAGGCGGCCACGGAGTGGTCGATCTCGGCCTCGGCCTCCCGGTGCTCGCGGAGCACCACCAGGCTGCGGCTGGTGAGCGTGAACGTGCCCTCGGCGTCGTACGAGCCGTCGGCGTCGGCGTCGCCGCCGGTGTCGATGACCACGTCCCAGCCGGCCGCGAACTCCAGCGGGGGCAGGGTGACCTCCGCGTCGCCGTCGGCGTTGAAGTAGATCAGGAAGTGGTCGTCGGTGATCCGCTGGCCGCGCTCGTCCTTGCCGGCGATGCCGTTGCCGTTGAGGAACATGCCGATGGCCTGCTCGCCGCCGTCCCACTCGTCGTCGCCCATCGGGCGGCCGTCGAGGTGCAGCCAGACGATGTCGTCGACCTTCTCGCCGTAGCTGCCGCGGACCTGCTCGCCGGTGAAGAACCGCTTGCGGCGGAACGTCGGGTGCTCGGCGCGCAGCCGGGCGACCGCGGCGGTGAACTCCACCAACGGCTGGTCGGCGCGGTCCCAGTGCACCCAGCTCAGCTCGGAGTCCTGGGCGTAGGTGTTGTTGTTGCCCTGCTGGGTGCGGCCCATCTCGTCGCCGTGCAGCAGCATCGGGGTGCCCTGGCTGAGCAGCAGCGTCGCGATGAAGTTGCGCTGCTCGCGGGCGCGGAAGGCGAGCACCTCCGGGTCGTCGGTCGGTCCCTCGACGCCGTGGTTCCAGGACCGGTTGTGGCTCTCGCCGTCGTTGTTGTCCTCGCCGTTGGCCTCGTTGTGCTTCTCGTTGTAGGCGACCAGGTCGTGCAGCGTGAAGCCGTCGTGGGCGGTGACGAAGTTGATGCTCGCGAACGGACGGCGTCCCGAGCGCTCGTAGAGGTCCGAGGAGCCGGCGATCCGGGAGGCGAACTCGCCGAGCGCGGGCTCGCCGCGCCAGAAGTCGCGGACGGTGTCGCGGTACTTGCCGTTCCACTCCGTCCACTGCGGCGGGAAGCCGCCGACCTGGTAGCCGCCGGGCCCGACGTCCCAGGGCTCCGCGATCAGCTTGACCTGGCTGACCACCGGGTCCTGCTGCACGAGCTCGAAGAACGTCGCCAGCCGGTCGACGTCGTAGAACTCGCGGGCCAGCGCCGAGGCGAGGTCGAAGCGGAAGCCGTCGACGTGCATCTCGGTGACCCAGTAGCGCAGCGAGTCCATGATCAGCTGCAGCGAGTGCGGGTGCCGGACGTTGAGGGTGTTGCCGGTGCCGGTGTAGTCCATGTAGTACCGCTCGTCGTCCTCGACCAGGCGGTAGTAGGCCTCGTTGTCGATGCCCTTGAAGCTCAGCGTCGGCCCGAGGTGGTTGCCCTCCGCGGTGTGGTTGTAGACCACGTCGAGGATCACCTCGATGCCGGCGGCGTGCATGGCCTTGACCATCGCCTTGAACTCCTGGACCTGCTGGCCGAGGCCCTGCGCGGCGCGGGTCGCGGTGCTGTAGTCCTCGTGGGGCGCGAAGAACCCGAGGGTGTTGTAGCCCCAGTAGTTGCGCAGCCCCTTCTCGAGCAGGGTGTTGTCCTGCACGAACTGGTGGACCGGCATCAGCTCGATCGCGGTGATGCCCAGCTTCTGCAGGTGCGCGGTGATCGCGGGGTGCGCGAGCCCGGCGTAGGTGCCGCGGAGCTCCTCGGGGACCTCGGGGTGCAGCTGGGTCAGGCCCTTGACGTGGGCCTCGTAGATGACCGAGTCGTTGAAGGGGACGTTGAGTCGGCGGTCGCCCTCCCAGTCGAAGAACGGGTTGATCACCACGCCGTACGTCATGTGCGGCGCGGAGTCCTCGTCGTTGCGCGAGTCCTCGTCGCCGAAGGTGTAGGAGAACAGGCTCGGGTGCCAGTCGATCTCACCGCTGGTGGCCTTGGCGTAGGGGTCGAGCAGCAGCTTGTTGGGGTTGCAGCGCAGCCCCTGCTCGGGGTCCCACGGCCCGTGCACGCGGTAGCCGTAGCGCTGGCCGGGCTGCACCTGCGGCAGGTAGCAGTGCCAGACGAAGGCGTCGACCTCGGTGAGCTCGATGCGGCTCTCGACGTCGTCGGCGTCGAAGAGGCAGAGCTCGACCCGGTCGGCGACCTCGCTGAAGAGCGCGAAGTTCGTGCCGGAGCCGTCGTACGTCGCGCCGAGGGGGTAGGCCTGGCCGGGCCAGACCTCCAGCGCGGTCTCGACAGCAGCGTCACCGAGGGTCGAGTTCGCGGTTTGATCGTTCAAAGCACACCTTCCAGAACGGGCCGATCCCGAACTCGACGTGTACCCACGCCGCGGAGATGTCACCACTGTTGACGCCGGATCAGGGCGTGAGGTTGATCATCCTCGACACCTCGGGGGTGACCCGCCGGGCCCAGGCCATGCTGACGTGGTCGGCGTTGCCGTAGACCATCAGCCCGCCGGCCACGACCGGGCACCGGGCGTCCTGGCAGGCCAGGCCGGGCAGGTCGAGGTACGGGACCCCGAGGCCCTCCGCCACGCGCCGGACGACCGCGTTGCCGGTGACCACCCGCTCGACCTCGGGGGTCGTGCAGGTCGCCATCGTCGCGTCGGGGTCGGTGAGGCAGGCGATCGGGTCGGTGGTCAGCGGGCTGACGTCGCCGAGCACGCGCAGGTCGTCGGTGAGCGGGCGGAGCGCGCGCAGCGTCGTGGCCACGCCGGTCTCCCAGGCGGGGACCCGGTCCTCGCCGCGGGCGCTGGTGTTGCCCTGCAGGGAGCGCCCGCCGACCAGCAGCACGTCGGGGTGCAGGCTCTCGAGCCGCTCGGCCGCCCAGGCCCGGAACTCGGTGCACTCGGTGTACTCGCGGCTCATGTCGGGGGTGCGCAGGGCCACGTCGTACGGCGTGCAGCCGAACTTCACCAGCGGGACCACCCGGTAGCCGAGCTTCCGGCCGATCCGGTCGATCGCCGGGAGCCACTGGCCGGCGTGGGAGTCCCCGAGCACCACGATCGTCCGGTCCGCCTCGGGGTCGCCCACCGGGCAGGTCTCGACGGCCGTCTCGTCCGGTCCCGCGTTGCACCGGTAGCGGCGGTGCCACAGGTCCTTCGCGAGGTCGTCGACCTGGTCGGCCGAGGTGAGCGGGAACGCGACGGGCGAGGCGGCGTCGGCCCGCTCCAGGGAGTCCCGCAGCTGGTCGGCGACCGGGACGTCGTTGTCGCGCAGCGCGAGGTAGACGCTGTTGTCGCCGAGGCGCTCCTCGACCCGGTGGGTGGCGACGGAGCTGGCGGCCACGGTGCCCGAGACGACCACGCCGAGCGCGACCGGCCAGAGCACGAGGCTGCGCCACCGGCGGCCGGTGAGCCAGCGCTGGCGGCGTACCGGGTCCTCGACGAGGTGGTAGCTGGCGATCGACAGCAGGAGCGCGACCACCACGAACCCCGCCGTCCGCAGGGCACCCCCGCCGCCCACGACCTCGGGGCCGAGGACCAGCACCGGCCAGTGCCACAGGTAGAAGGAGTACGACAGGTCGCCCAGCCAGGTCAGCGGCCGGAGCGTGAGCAGCCGGGCGGCGCCCACGGCCTCGGACCCGGTGCCGGCGGCGAGCACCGCCACCGTTCCCAGCACCGGCAGCAGTGCGTGGTGGCCGGGGATCGGGGTGCGGGCGTCGAAGGTCACCAGCGCCGTCGCGATCGCGAGCAGGCCGGCGGCCGCCAGCACCCGGCGCGCGACCGGGCCCAGGGCCGCCGCCCGCGCGGCGGTCAGGGCGAGCAGCACGCCCGCGCCGAGCTCCCAGGCGCGGGTCACGGAGGAGAAGTACGCCGCGGTCGCCTCCCGGCCGGTCAGCACCACCGACCACGCCAACGACGCGGCCACCAGCAGCGCGACCGCCGCGGCGACCAGCGGCCAGGGGGAGGCGTGCCGCGACCGGCGGCGCGCGAGCGCGAGGAGGCCCACCAGCAGGAGCGGCCAGACCAGGTAGAACTGCTCCTCGACCGCCAGCGACCAGTAGTGCTGGACGGGCGAGGGCGGCAGCCCCTCCGCGAAGTAGTCGGTGCCGAGGTCGGCGAAGTGCACGTTGGCCAGGAACCCCGCGGCCCAGAGGGTGTCGCTCGTGACCTGGTCGACCCGGCCGTACGCCAGGGCGCCGGCCGCGACCGCGAGCACCGCCAGCAGGACGAGGGTGGCCGCCGGGAGGATCCGGCGGGCCCGCCGCGCGTAGAAGCCGAGCAGGCCGACCCGGCCGGTGCGGTCCGCCTCGCGGATCATCAGCCCGGTGATCAGGAACCCGGAGACCACGAAGAACACGTCGACGCCGACGTAGCCGCCCGCGAGGAGGTCGACGCCGGCGTGGTCGAGCACGACGGCCAGCACGGCGACCGCGCGCAGGCCCTGGATGTCGCGGCGTACGCCGGTGTGGCCCGGGGCGGCGGCGCCTGACGTCATGGGGTGCACCACATCCGACTGGGGAATGAGCGGGAGCGAGACTAGTGTCCCGGCGCGTGGACGTCAGCCGAATCCGACGCGCCGATGTCGGGCTGCGCAGCGAGCGCGGCCCGGTCCTGCTGTCGGTGATGCTGAGCATCGGGCTGGTCGCGATCGACTCCACGATCCTCGCCACCGCCGTCCCGGCGATCGTCGACGACCTCGGCGGGTTCACCCGGTTCCCGTGGCTGTTCTCGGTCTACCTGCTGGCCCAGGCCGTCTCGGTCCCGCTCTACTCCAAGCTCGCCGACCAGCTCGGCCGCAAGCCCGTGATGCTGCTGGGCATCGGGCTGTTCCTGCTGGGGTCCCTGCTGTGCGGGCTCGCGTGGGGGATGACGTCGCTGATCGTCTTCCGCGCGGTGCAGGGCCTCGGTGCCGGCGCCGTGCAGCCGATGGGCATGACGATCGTGGGCGACCTCTACTCGATGGCCGAGCGCGCGCAGGTGCAGGGCTACGTCGCCAGCGTGTGGGCGATCTCCGCGGTCGTCGGCCCGACCCTCGGCGGACTCTTCGCCGACCACCTCTCCTGGCGCTGGATCTTCTTCGTCAACCTGCCGCTGGGCCTCGCCGCGGCGTGGATGCTGGTCCGGCGGTTCGAGGAGCGGGTCGAGCGGCGCCGGCACACCATCGACGTCGCGGGCTCGGTGCTGCTGGCCGGGGGCGGCGTGCTGCTCCTGCTCGCGCTGCTCGAGGGCGGGGTGCACTGGGCGTGGACCTCCACCACCAGCGTGGCGCTCCTGGGCGGCGCGGCGGTGCTGCTCGCGGCGTTCGTGCTGGTCGAGCGGCGGGCCGCCGAGCCGGTGCTGCCGCTGTGGGTCTTCACCCACCGCGTCCTGGTCGCGGCGATGCTCGCCTCGCTCGTGGTCGGGGTGCTGATGATGGGGCTCTCGTCGTACGTCCCGCTGTTCGCGCAGGAGGTCCTCGGCCGCGGCGCCCTGGTCTCCGGGCTGGCGCTCGCGGCGATGACGCTGGGCTGGCCGATCGCCGCCGCGACCTCGGGGCGGCTGTACCTCTCCGTCGGCTTCCGCACCACGATGGTCCTCGGCGGCGTGATCGGGCTCGGCGGCGCGGCGCTGCTCGTCGGCCTCGACCAGGACAGCTCGATCCTGCGGCTGGCGCTGCCGTGCTTCGTGATGGGCATCGGGTTCGGGTACGTCGCGAGCCCGTCGGTCGTGGCGGCCCAGTCGTCGGTCACCTGGGAGCACCGGGGCGTGGCGACCGGCGCGGTGATGTTCGCGCGGTCGGTCGGCAGCGCGGTCGGGGTCGCGGCGTTCGGGGCGATCGCCAACGCGGTGGTCGCCGACCGGGTGGGCGCCGGCGTACCGGACCTGGAGCGGCTGACGCCCGACGTCCTCGAGCCCGCCATTCACGCGGTCTTCGTGGGGTCCGCCCTGGCGGCGCTGGCGCTGCTGGTCGTGGGGTTCCTCATGCCCCGGAGGGTTCAGGAACCGGTTACCGACGAGTAGGATCGCCGCCATGAAGCGTGAGATCTACGACGAGGACCATGAGGCGTTCCGGAGCTCGGTCCGGGAGTTCCTGGAGCGGTCGGTCATCCCGCACGTCGAGCAGCACGCCGCCGACAAGGCGCTGCCGCGCGAGTTCTGGCTGGAGGCCGGGCGCCAGGGCTTCCTCGGCCTGGAGATCCCCGAGGAGCACGGCGGCTCGGAGGCGGGCGACTACCGCTTCAACGCGGTGCTGATGGAGGAGCTCAACCACGTCAACGCGGCGCTCGGGTCGTGCGTCGGCATCCACGCCGACATCACCGCGCCGTACATCGTCGAGCTCGGCACCGACGAGCAGCGGAAGAAGTGGCTCCCCGGCGTGGCCGCGGGCGAGCTGCTGCTCGCGATCGGCATGACCGAGCCGTCCGGCGGCTCCGACCTCGCCGCGCTGAAGACCACCGCCGTCCGCGACGGCGACGAGTGGGTCGTCAACGGGTCGAAGACGTTCATCACCAACGGCTACTCCGCGGACCTCGTGCTCACCGCGGTGCGCACCTCGCCGGAGAAGAAGGCCCGCGGCATCACCCTGTTCGCGATCCCGTCGACGGCCGAGGGCTTCAGCCGCGGCCGCAAGCTGGACAAGGTCGGCCAGGACGAGTCCGACACCGCCGAGCTCTTCTTCGAGAACGTCCGGCTGACCGACGCCGACATCGTCGGCGAGCTCGACGGCGGCTTCATCCACATGATGCAGAAGCTGCCGCAGGAGCGGCTCGGCTGCGCGATCTCCAACCTCGCGCACGCCCGGCAGATCCTGGTCGAGACGCTGCAGTACACCAAGGACCGCAAGGCCTTCGGCGCCGGCATCGGCTCCTTCCAGCACAACAAGTTCCTGCTCGCCGAGATGTTCACCCAGGTCGACGTCACCCAGGCCTACGTCGACCAGTGCGTCGTCGCGCACAGCAAGGGCGAGCTCACCTCCACCGACGCCGCCAAGGCCAAGTGGTGGACCTCGCAGGTGCAGAACGAGATCCTCGACCACTGCGTCCAGCTGCACGGCGGCTACGGCTTCATGAACGAGTACCGCGTCGCCCGCGCCTGGCGCGACGCTCGCGTCTCGAAGATCTGGGCCGGCTCCAACGAGATCATGAAGGAGCTCATCGGCCGCGACCTCGGCCTGTAGACGCCGAGCCGGCGTGAGTTGACCGCCGAGTCGGCGCACATGTGCGCCGACTCGGCGGGGTTCTCCACAGGTCTGCGGCCCGGTGCCCGACTCCGTCCCGCGCCGGTTCGCCTTGTGCGAGCGGCGGGGAGTGGGAGCATCGAAGCCATGAGCGACCTGCCTGGCCCGGACGGCGTCGAGCTGACGCCGAGGCCGCACGACGCCGAGCCGCACGCGGGCGAGGGGCTGAACAGCCGGCTCAACTGGCTGCGGGCAGGCGTGCTCGGCGCCAACGACGGCATCGTCTCGACCGCCGGCCTGGTGATGGGCGTCGCGGGCGCGACGGCCGACCGCGGCCCGATCCTGGTCGCGGGCGTCGCCGGGCTCGCGGCGGGCGCGTTGAGCATGGCGGCGGGGGAGTACGTCTCGGTCAGCACCCAGCGCGACTCCGAGCTCGCGCTGCTCGAGAAGGAGCGACGCGAGCTCGACGACGACCCGGTCGACGAGCTGCAGGAGCTCGCCGCGCTGTACGTCGACAAGGGCCTCACCGACGACCTCGCCCTGCAGGTCGCCGAGCAGCTGACCGAGCGCGACGCCCTCGGCGCGCACGCGGAGGCCGAGCTCGGCATCGACCCCGACGACATCACCAACCCGTGGGAGGCGGCGTTCGCCTCGATGCTCGCGTTCACCATCGGCGCGCTGCTGCCGCTGCTGACGATCACCCTCGTCGTCGCCGACGCCCGGGTGCCGGTGACGGTCGCCTCGGTCACCGTCGCCCTCGCGCTCACCGGCTGGGCGAGCGCCCGGTTCGGCTACGGGCCCTCGGGCCGCGCCGTGGTCCGGAACGTCGCGGGCGGGCTGTTCGCCATGGGCGTCACCTACGCCATCGGGTCCATGCTCGGCACCCACGTCTGAGGCGCGGTGCGGATGTTCGCGGCCGTCGTGCCGCCCGACCACGTCGTCGAGGACCTCGACGAGTTCCTGGAGGTACGCCGCGACGCGGCGCCGTTCCGCTGGGCCGGCGCCGAGCAGCTGCACCTCACGCTCGCGTTCCTCGCCTCGGTCCCGGACCGGGCACTCGACGACCTCGTCGAGCGACTCGGCCGCGCTGCGGCGCGGCGTACCCCCTTCGCGGCGCGCGTCGCCGGCGGCGGCGCCTTCCCGAACGCGGCGCGGGCGCGCGTGCTGTGGGCGGGGCTGGACCTCGACGAGGCGTCCGGCACCGAGCTCGACCGGCTCGCCACCGGTGCCCGCGCGGCGGCCGCGAAGGCGGGCATCGAGGTGGACGGGCAGCGGTTCCGCCCGCACCTCACCGTCGCCCGCCTCGGCCGGCCGGCGGAGGTCAGCAACTGGGTCCGGCTCCTCGACGCGTACGCCGGCCCGCCGTGGACCGTCGACCGGCTGGCGCTGGTCGCGTCGTACCTCGGTGAGGGCCCGCGCGGCCGGCCGCGGTACGAGGTCGTGGAGGAGCTCCCGTTCGGCCCGTGAGCGCCGCGGCGCCGCCGGCACCGCGGTCGGTCAGGACTTCTTGGCCTTCGTGGCCTTCCGGGGTCGCGGGCGGACGACGAGGACCGGGCACGGCGCGTAGTGCTGCACCCGCTGTGCGGTGCTGCCGATGAGCACGCTCTCGCTGATCCCCCTGCCGCCCGCGGCGACCACCACCAGCCCGGCGTCGTACTGCTTGGCGGCCTTGATGATCTCGTTGGCGGGGGAGCCGGAGCGCACCCGCTGGTGCACCTTGGGCCCCCACCCGTCGAACTCGGCGGCGATGGTCGCGACGGCGTTCTCGGCTGCCTCCCGGAAGGACAGCGAGTCCCAGGACGCCTTGTGCTCGCTCTCGGAGAGCTCGTCGGCGAAGGCCACGGCGGCCAGCGGGCGGATGACCGCCACCACCGAGATGTCGCTGATGGCGTTGGGGTCGGCGAAGGACTTCAGGTGGCGCGCGGCAGCCAGGGACTGCTTGGAGCCGTCGGTGGCGACGATGACGTGCATCAGCGGTCTCCTGACCGGTCGGAGGTGGTGGCGGACCCGGACTTGCTGCCGAAGAGCTTTTCCGCGACGTACAGGGCCCCGCCGATGGCGAGCAGCGCTGCGCACCAGATCAGCGAGCCCGGGTCGTCGTAGATGACGTAGTAGAGGATCGCGAGGTTGCCGACCAGCCCGACGAGGAGCAGGGGCGTGTTGGCCCGGAACGCCCGCTCGTCCTCGTCGCGGCCGCGCAGCTTCAGGCAGGTCACGATGACGAGCGCGTAGATCGCGAGCAGGAACACCACCGTCACGAGGGCGAGCCGCTCGACCACGTCGAGGTCCCCGCCCGCCTCGGTGATCAACGTCCCGGTGACGAGCAGGCCGCCCACCACCAGCCCGCTGAAGAGCAGCCCGACCCAGGGGCTGCGCCGCGTCGGGTGGATCTTGGCGAACACGCCCGGGACGACGTCCTCCCGAGCCATGCCGTAGAGGATGCGCGGCTGCGTGACCAGCGTGACCAGGGTGGTGTTGGTGATCGCGACGAGGGCGATGATCGTGAAGATGGTGGTCATCACGTCGGTGGAGAACGGCAGGATGCCCTGCTCGACGACCTCGAGCAGGGCCACCTCGGAGTCCGCGAGCTGGTCGGTGGGCACCGTCAGCGCCGCCGCCATGGAGACCAGCACGTACACGAAGCCGGCCACGACCATGCCGCCGATGAGCGAGCGCGGGAAGGCCTTGTACGGGTCGATGGTCTCCTCGGCCACGTTGGCGGTGTTCTCGAAGCCGGTCATGGCGAAGAAGGAGAGCGCCACGCCGGCGAGGACCGCCATCACCGGGCTGCCGGAGACGCTGATGTCGGTGAGCGTCCCGAAGTCGGCCTTGCCCTGGCCGACGTAGTAGATCGCGATGATGATCACGATGAGCAGGCCGCTGAGCTCGACGAAGGTCATCAGCATGTTCATCACCACCGACTCGGTGATGCCGATGTAGTTGATCAGCACCAGGACGGCGACGAAGACGAGTGACACCAGCAGCGCGGGCGGCCCGGCCCACACCTCGGCGAAGTACGACGCGAAGCCGGCCGCGAGCGAGCCGCTGGCCGCGAAGCTGGCGGCGAGGAACGACACGGTGATCAAGAAGGTGAGCGCCTTGTTGCCGAACGCCTTCTGGACGTAGAGCGAGGATCCGGCGGCCTGCGGGTACTTCGTCACCAGCTCGGCGTACGCCGACCCCGTGATCGCCGCGACCGAGACCCCGACGGCGAACGCGATCCAGAACGCCCCGCCCACCGCGGCGGCGACGAGGCCGATGAGGACGTAGATCCCCGACCCCAGCACGTCGCCCAGGGTGTAGAAGAAGAGCTGCCCAGCGGTGATGGACCGTTTGAGGCCGCCACCCTCGTCAGCCAGGTCGTCGTCGGCGGTCGGAGCGCTGTGGACCACGGCTGGACCTCGAATCGAAGAGGGTGTGGTGGGACGACCCCACCCCTTCCCGGCTCCGTTGTCAATGAATCCCGGTCGGGGAGATCGTGCGGGACGGCTGTGCGGCATCCGGGACGTGGGCGTCTCCGGGGTGCTCGCGCCGTGGCCGGGCGCCGAACGCGGCCGCCCCCAGCAGGCACAGACCGGCGAGCGCGGTGAGCACGCCTCAGGCCGCCTCCCACCACGGGCGCGCGTCGTACGGGCCGATCGCGTAGGAGGTGAGCGCGATGAACGGCGTGGCCAGGAACAGCCAGATCGCCGCGGCCAGCGCCCAGCCGCGGGCGGCGACGGCGAACCGGCCCAGCAGGACCGTCGGCACCAGGAACCACACGTACCCGACCAGGTAGGGGGCGAACGGTTCGACGACGTCGCCGCTGAGCCCGGAGCGCAGGGTGGCGACGCCCACCGCCGCCGTCGCCAGCACCACGCCGACCAGCGCCGTCGCCGAGAAGACGCCGGGTCGGCGGCCGGTGAGGGCCCACGGCAGGGCTACGAACGCGAGGGCGAGGACCAGCAGCGACCACCCGGCCAGCTCCGCGGCGTTCCCCACCGGCTCCCACGGGCCAGTGGGGACCACGAAGTCGTAGAGGTGGTCCTGGCGCACCGAGCACGGCCCGCTGTCGCCGTCGCCCCACGAGCAGGCGCCGGCCCAGCGCTGCCACGACGCCGCGAACATCAGCGCGCCGGACGTGCCCAGGAGCAGTCCGACACCGACTCTCAACACCCGCAGCACCATGGTCGCCCCCCGTCCTCGGAGCCCTAGTGTGCGGCGGCGTGTCGATCCTGGGAAGGGTGCGGCACGGGGCCGCTGGACGACCGTGCTCAGGTGCCGTAGCCGAGGAACCCGAAGACGGCCAGGATGACGCCGCCGACGAGCATCACGGGGACCGACCCGAACCCGAAGAGCCCGATCAGGATGGTGGCGAAGCCGACCCAGGCCAAGGTCTTGAACGTCGACTCCCAGTCGTGCTTCTGGTCTGCCTCAGCCATGATCCCCCTCGGTCGTCCCGTCCCCCTGTGGTCGGGCTCACGGATCCTATGCCGCGGGCAGGTCGGAGACGATCGGCGTCGAGGCCCGCGTGGACCGGCTGCGCGCCAACCTCACCGACTTCCTGGCGAGGATCTGCGCGCGGGTGTGAGCGGCGGCTCCGCGCCGGTGAAGCACGGGTCCGGGCGCGCGCCGCGTAGATTCGTGCGGTGCCCGACACCCGCCCCCGCCGTACCTTCGCCGTCATCAGCCACCCCGACGCGGGCAAGTCGACCCTGACCGAGGCGCTCGCGCTGCACGCCCGGGCGATCACCGAGGCCGGCGCGGTGCACGGCAAGGGCGACCGCCGGGCCACGGTGTCGGACTGGATGGCGATGGAGAAGGCGCGCGGGATCTCGATCACCTCGGCAGCGCTGCAGTTCGTCTACCGCGACCACGTGATCAACCTGGTCGACACCCCGGGCCACAGCGACTTCTCCGAGGACACCTACCGGGTGCTGTCCGCGGTCGACTCCGCGGTGATGCTGGTCGACGCCGGCAAGGGCCTGGAGCCGCAGACGCTCAAGCTCTTCCGGGTCTGCGCGCTGCGCGGCATCCCGGTGATCACGGTGATCAACAAGTGGGACCGCCCCGGCCTCTCCGCGCTGGAGCTGATGGACCTGATCCAGGAGAAGATCAAGCTCCGTCCCACGCCGCTGACCTGGCCGGTCGGCGAGGCCGGCGACTTCCGCGGCGTCCTGGACCGCCGTACGGGCGAGTTCGTGAAGTACACCCGCACGGCCGGCGGGGCCACGCGGGCCCCGGAGAAGCGGCTCGGTCCCGACGAGGTGGACGAGAACGACGCCCGGGTGTGGGCGGACGCGGTCGAGGAGCACGAGCTGCTCGGCCTCGACGACGCCGACCACGACCAGAAGCGCTTCCTCGCCGGGGAGACGACGCCGGTCATGTTCGCCTCGGCCCTGCAGAACTTCGGCGTCGCGCAACTCCTGGACCTGCTGCTGGACCTGGCCCCCGGACCCAACCCGACCCCGGGGGTCGACGGCTCCGTCCGCCGGCCCGACGACGAGTTCAGCGCGTTCGTCTTCAAGGTGCAGTCCGGGATGAACGCCGCCCACCGCGACCGCCTCGCCTACGCGCGGGTGGTCTCCGGGACGTTCGAGCGGGGGATGGTGGTCACCCACGCCGGCACCGGTCGGCCGTTCGCGACGAAGTTCGCCCAGACGGTCTTCGGGCGCGAGACGACGTCGGTCGAGAACGCCGAGCCCGGCGACATCATCGGGCTGGTCAACGCCAACGCGCTGCGCGTCGGGGACACCGTGTACGTCGGCGACCCGATCGAGTTCCCGCCCGTGCCGACCTTCGCGCCCGAGCACTTCGTGACCGCCAGCGCCGGCGACATCGGTCGCTACAAGCAGTTCCGCCGCGGCATCGAGCAGCTCGACCAGGAGGGCGTCGTCCAGGTGCTCCGCTCCGACCTGCGCGGCGACCAGAACCCCGTCCTCGCCGCGGTCGGCCCGATGCAGTTCGAGGTGGTCGAGGACCGGATGACCAACGAGTTCAACGCGCCGATCCGCTTCAGCCGGCTCGACTACCAGGTGGCCCGCCGTACCGACGCCGCCGGCGCCGCGGCGCTGTCCGGGATCCGGGGCGTCGAGGTGCTGCAGCGCAGCGACGGCACCCACCTGGCGCTCTTCGTCGACCAGTGGCGCGCCAAGGTCACCGCGCGCGACAACCCCGACGTGATGCTCGAGGCGCTGCCGGCCGGCGGCAGCTGACCTCGTGACGGTGGAGCTCCGAGCCCTGCGCCTCGGGGACCGCGCGGTCCTGGGCGAGGTGTACGCCGTGGAGTGCGCGGCGACCCGGCACGCCCGGGACGGGTGGGTGCCGCTCGACGAGTCCGCCCGGGTCGCGGCGTGGCAGGCCGACACCGGGTGGTCGCACCACCTCGTGGGCGCCGTCGAGGACGGAGCGCTGATCGGCTTCGCGGTCGGCTCGACCGGCCACGACACCCCGGACACCTGCTGGGTGGACGCCTGCGTCCTCCCGCGCGCCCAGCGGCGAGGCGTCGGGACCCGGCTGGTCCGGGCCGCGGAGCAGGGGAGCCCGGCCGCCGTGACCCGGTTCGTCGCGAGCGCGTACCTCCCGACGGCGACAGCGACCGAGGAGCTCGCCCGGAGGTTCGCGGAGCCCCTCGGCTACGCCCGGGCCAGCACCGAGACGGTGGTGGAGCTGGACCTGGCCGCCGCCGACCTGCCGGCCCGCCGGCCACCCGACGGCGTCACGGTGGCGACCTACCTCGACGGCGTCCCCGACCACCTCCGCGCCCAGGTCGGCGTGCTCAAGGGGCTGGTGGACGCGGAGGCGCCGAGCGGCGACCTGGGCTGGGAGCCCACGCCGGTCTCCGAGGAGGACTACCTGGACGAGATCGCCCTGTGGCGGCGCCAGGGCCGCACCGCGATCGAGTCGGTCGCGGTCACCGCGGACGGAGCCGTCGCCGCCTGGACCTGCCTGGTCGTCGGCGCCGACCCCGACCGGCCGGCCCACGTCGAGGGGACCCTCGTCCTCGCGCAGCACCGCGGGGCCGGCCTGGGCCGGGCGGTCAAGGTCGCCTCCCTCCTCGCCGCCCGCGAGCACGGCCGCGAGCACGGCGGCGCGACGCGGGTGCGGACGAGCAGCGACGACCAGAACGTCTGGATGCGCGCGATCAACGACGAGCTCGGCTTCGTGCCGGTGGAGTCCGAGGTCGTGCTGCAGAGGGCTTGCGCGGAACCCGGCGAACCCTAGGGTGGGGCGATGGCGTCCGTGCGGCAGTTCCAGGTGACCTTCGACTGCGCGGACCCCGAGCGGGTCGCCCGCTTCTGGTGCGAGGTGCTCGGGTACGTCGTGCCGCCGCCCCCGGAGGGGTTCGCGACGTGGGCCGACTTCGACCGGGCGCTGCCCGCCGAGCGCCAGGGCTCGGCGTTCGCGTGCGTCGACCCCCACGGGGTGGGACCGCGGCTGTTCTTCCAGCGGGTCCCGGAGGGCAAGGTGGTCAAGAACCGGCTGCACCTCGACGTCCGCACCGGCGCCGGCCTCACCGGTGAGGAGCGGCTCGCCGTGCTGGAGGCCGAGTGCGCCCGGCTCGTGGCGCTCGGCGCCGTACGCGTGCGGCTGCTGCCCGCCGACGAGGTGAACGAGTCCTGCATCGTGATGCAGGACGTCGAGGGCAACGAGTTCTGCCTCGACTGACGCCCGCCCGAGGTCAGCCCTGCTCGCGCCGCTCGTGCAGCCGCTGCTGGGCGGCCGCCAGGTACGCCAGGCAGGGCGCCTCCGCGTCCGGGTGCTTCTCGTGCAGGTGGAAGGTCCAGCGGTCCATCGCGGCGAGGTAGCCGTTGTCGCCGCCCGGGCGGTACGCCGACCAGGCCTTGCTGCCGCGCGCGACGCACTCGGTGCAGCTGACCTTGTAGACCAGCTGGTCCTGCTCGTCGACCTCGATCTTCACCTTCGCCAGGGGCCCGGCCTCTGCGGCGGCCTTGCGCTCGCGGGCCGATCGGCTCGCCGTCATGTCGTCTCCTGGGTCGTGGGCTGGGGGTCGAACGCTACGTGCCCGCGGTGCCGGCCTTCGTGTCGGCCGGTGTCGGGGCGCCGTCGTACCAGCGGTCGATGGTCTGCGCGACCCAGAAGACCGCAAGCCCGAGGATCATCCACGCCTCCAGCAGCAGGATGACGTGGTCCGGGAATACCGCGCGCGACAGGAGGACGACCAGGCCGGCGCCGAGCGTCATCGCGGCGGCGAGCCACCAGTAGAACCTCGCCCATCCCCGGCTCGGTGGACCGCCCCGCTCGCCGTTCCGCTTCTGGAACCCGATGGCGATGACGGCCGCGACGACGCAGACGAACAGCAGGATGGCCGACCACATGTGCGCGTGGTCGTAGAGCCAGGTCCGGCCGTCCTCGAGGAAGAGCGCGACCCCGAACAGCCAGAGCGCGGACGCGGCACCGAACGGGAGCCAGTAGGCGTAGGGGTGGTCCACCACCAGTGCCTCGTGCGTCCTGCGGTGGGCGAGGAGCCCGCGCACCAGGACGGCGAGGAGCACCAGGCCGATCACGACCAGGTAGGCGAGCATGTTGTTGTCGATCGCGCTGCGCCCGGCGGTCTCGACGATGGCGACCTCCTGGCGGTCGGAGGTGACGGTCGCGCCGCTGGAAGTCTCGAGGGCGCACTTCCTGGTGTCCGCCGTCTCGGTGGTGGGCACGAACGCCACCACCGGGGCCAGCATCCCGGCGAGGTTGAGCCAGCCGTCCTCGGCAGGGGACTTGCCCCACAGCACGATCATGACGAGCCCGATCGCGACCAGCGCACCGACGAAGAAGGACCGCGCGTCGGTGAAGTAGTAGGCGCTGATGGAGCCCTGGACACACCCGGTCTCCGCGATCTCGATGACCAGCGAGGTCGTCAGCGCGGCGATGACCGCCAGGACGGAGAACCTGAGGAACCGGTAGGTGCGCAGCGCCATGCCCGGCACCGGCCGCCCGGGAGGCGGCGGTGGCGCTTCGGCCGCTCTGCGCGTGTGGGTCGACGTGCTCATGCTGCCTCCTCGGCGAGTCCCCACCCACCTCGAGTGTGGGCCGCGTCCGCGGCGCGCGCGATAGCCCGCCCGTGCCATGCGGCGGCACCGTCCGGGCTGGCCCGCGCGCGGTGCTCCCGACGGCCTGGTCTCGTGGACTAGGTTCGCGGAGGTGAGGATCGCAGTCGTCAGGGAGACCCGGGAGGGCGAGGCGCGGGTCGCGCTCGTGCCCGAGCTCGTCGGCCGCCTCACCGCGCTGGGGTACGACGTCGACCTCGAGCCCGGCGCGGGCCGCCGGGCGCTGATCACCGACGAGGAGTACGTCGACGCCGGGGCCGGCATCGACGACGAGGCGGTCGCGAACGCCGACGTGGTGCTCTCCGTCCAGCCGCTCGCGCCGGACGCCGTACGCCGGCTGCGGGTGGGCGCCGCCACGATCTCGTTCCTCCCGACCGCGCAGGAGCTCTCGCTCGTCGCCGACCTGCGCGATGTCGGCGCCACGGCGTTCGCGATGGAGCTGGTGCCGCGCATCTCGCGCGCCCAGGCGATGGACGCGCTGTCCTCGCAGGCGCTGGTCGCGGGCTACCGCTGCGCCGTGGTCGCCGCCGGCATGCTGCGCCGCTTCTTCCCGCTGAACATGACCGCGGCCGGCACCGTCCCGCCGGCCGAGGTGGTGGTGCTCGGCGCGGGCGTCGCCGGCCTCCAGGCGATCGCGACCGCCCGCCGGCTCGGCGCCGTCGTCAAGGCGTACGACGTCCGCCCGGCCGCCGCGGAGGAGATTCGCTCGATGGGCGCCCAGGCGATCGACCTCGAGCTGCCGGCCCTCGAGGGCGCCGGCGGCTACGCCCGCGAGATGACCCAGGAGCGCGCGGCCCGCCAGATGGAGCTGCTCGCGCCGTACGTCGCGGCGGCCGACGCGCTGATCACCACCGCCGCCGTCCCCGGCCGCACGGCGCCGCTGCTGGTCAGCGCGGCGATGGTCGAGGCGATGCGGCCCGGGTCGGTGGTCGTCGACCTCGCTGCCGAGAGCGGCGGCAACGTCGAGGGCGTCGTCGCCGGCGAGGTGGTCCGGATCGGCAACGCGCAGGTCTGGGGCGGCCGCAACGTCGCCGCGCAGATGCCCGGCCCGGCGTCGCGGCTCTACGCCCAGAACGTCGTCAACCTGGTCGCGCTGATGACCGCCGACGGCGTCTTCGCCCCCGACCTCGACGACGAGATCGTCGCCGGCTCCTGCGTCACCCGCGGCCGCCGGATCCTGCACGAGCCCACCCGTCTCCTGGTCGAAGGGCCGGTCCCATGAGCGAGCCCGTCGTCTGGCTCACGATCTTCCTGCTCAGCGTCTTCGTCGGCGTCGAGGTGATCGCCAAGGTCTCCTCGACGCTGCACACCCCGCTGATGTCGGGGGCGAACGCGATCCACGGGGTGATCCTGCTCGGCGCCGTCATCGTCACCGGCAGCACCGAGGGCACCCTCGCGCTGGTGGTCGGGCTGGTCGCGATCGTGCTGGCCGCGATCAACATGGTGGGCGGCTTCGTCGTCACCGACCGGATGCTCCAGATGTTCACGCGCCGGCGCGGGGGCCGCTCGTGATCCCCACCTGGGCCCAGCTGGTCTACCTCGCCTGCGCCGTCTGCTTCATCCTCGCGCTCAAGGGCCTCGCCGGGCCGCGCACCGCCCGGGTCGGCAACCTCGTCGGCGCGGGGGCCGCGGTCGTCGCGGTCGCCGTACCGTTCTTCTACCTCGAGCTCGACCACCTGGTGCCCATCCTGGCCGCGATCGCCGTCGGCTCGGCGGTCGGCGTGCTCGGGGCGCGGCGCGTGCAGATGACCCAGATGCCGCAGATGGTGGCGCTGTTCAACGGCGTCGGCGGCGGCGCGGCCGCGCTCGTCGCGCTGCTCGAGCTCGACCACATGGGCGCGCTGACGCCCGAGTTCGACGTCGTGGCGACGGCGTTCACGATCGTGGTCGGCGCGGTCTCGTTCTCCGGCTCGGTGGTCACCTTCGCCAAGCTCCAGGAGCTGATGACCTCCCGTCCGGTGCTCTTCCCGGGGCTGCCGGTCGTCTTCGGCCTCGGGCTGCTCACCGCGGTGGCGCTCGGCGTCGTCGTGGTCACCGATCCCGCGGTCCCGCTGGGCGTGGTGCTGGCCGTCGTCGGCCTGGTCGTCGGCGTCCTGCTGGTGCTGCCGGTGGGCGGCGCCGACGTCCCGATCGTCATCTCGCTGCTCAACGCGTTCACCGGCCTCACGGTCGCGGCCGGCGGCTACGTGCTCGGCAACGTCGTCCTGCTCGTCGCCGGCACCCTGGTCGGCGCCTCCGGCACCTTCCTCACCCTGCTGATGGCCCGCGCGATGGGCCGCTCGGTGGCCAACATCCTCTTCGGCGCCCTGCGCGGCGGCTCCACCCTCGGGGCCGGGAAGGCCTCCGACCGGCCGGTGCGCAGCGCGACGCCCGAGGACGTGGCGATCCTGCTCGGGTACGCCGAGCGCGTGATCATCGTGCCCGGCTACGGGCTCGCGGTCGCCCAGGCCCAGCACACGCTGCGCGAGCTCGTCGACGTGCTCCTCGCGCGCGGCGCCCGGGTCGACTACGCCATCCACCCGGTCGCCGGCCGGATGCCGGGCCACATGAACGTGCTGCTCGCCGAGGCGCAGGTGCCCTACGAGCAGCTGGTCGAGATGGACGACATCAACCCCGAGTTCAAGCACACCGACGTGGTGCTGGTCGTCGGCGCGAACGACGTCGTCAACCCGGCCGCCAAGACCAGCCCCGGCGCCCCGATCTACGGCATGCCGATCCTGGACGTCGACGAGGCCCGCCAGGTGGTGTTCCTCAAGCGGTCGATGCGACCCGGCTTCGCGGGCATCGAGAACGAGCTGCTCTTCGACCCGCGCACCACGCTGCTCTTCGGCGACGCCAAGGACACGCTGTCCAAGGTGCTCAGCGCGGTCAAGGCGCTCTGAGCGCGGCGGTGCGTCAGCCGGCGATGCCGTACAGCCGGTCGCCGGCGTCGCCGAGCCCGGGCACGATGTAGCCCTTCTCGTCGAGCCGCTCGTCCATCGCCGCCGTGACGACGGTGACCGGGACGCCGAGGCCCTCGAGCTCCTTCTCCAGCCGCGCGCACCCCTCGGGCGCGACCAGCAGGCAGATGGCGGTGATGTGGTCGGCGCCGCGATCGGTGAGGAACCGGATCGCGGCGGCGAGCGTGCCGCCGGTCGCGAGCATCGGGTCGAGCACGTAGCACTGGCGGCCGGACAGGTCGTCGGGCAGCCGCTCGGCGTACGTCGCGGCCTCGAGCGTCTCCTCGTTGCGCACCATCCCGAGGAACCCGACCTCGGCGGTCGGCAGCAGCCGCATCATCCCGTCGAGCATGCCGAGCCCGGCGCGCAGGATGGGGACGACCAGCGGCTTCGGCGTCGTCAGCCGGACCCCGGTCGCGGGGGAGACGGGGGTGTTGATGTCGACGGGGTCGACCCGGACGTCGCGCGTGGCCTCGTAGGCCAGCAGCGTCACCAGCTCGTCGGTGAGGCTGCGGAAGGTGGGCGAGTCGGTCCGCACGTCGCGCAGCGTGGTGAGCTTGTGGGAGACGAGCGGGTGGTCCACGACGTGGGTGCGCATGGGGCGAACCCTAGTCGCTGCGGCGCCGTCCACGGCCGGGAAGGGGGTTGGCCCCACGACGGAGACCTGAGACCCTGGAAGGGCACCCGGCCGGGTGCTCTCGGATCGGGAGGTGGTCAGGTGATCGACCAGTTCGACGCTGTCGACTTCGCTCTCGCCGCCTACCGGGACCAGGGCGAGTGGACCGTCCAGGAGCTCACCCGCCACCACCTCGTCGACGTCGAGACCCTCGGCGACGCGCTGCGCCGGCTGCCCGGCGACCACGGCGCGGTCGGGCTGGTCGCGATGGACGAGGACTTCTTCATCCTGGTCCGGGTCTCCGGGCCCAGCACCCGGGTGCTGCTCTCCGACATCACCGCCGCCGACGAGTGGGACCTCGCCGCCTCGGCCGTCGAGTACCTCGGCCTGCTGCTCCCCGAGGACGACGACGAGCAGGTGCCGGCCGGCGACCTCGAGCTGCTCGCCGACCTCGGCATGCACGCCACGGACCTCGGCGTCCTGCTCGACGACTTCGACCTCTACCCCGACGAGATGCTGTCCGACATCGCCCGGAGGCTCGGCTTCGGCGAGCTGTTCGACGACGCCGTCGGCCTCACCTCCGCCTGAGGGCGGGCGACCGACCCCGTGCTCCACGACCGCTGGCGCGAGCCGATGCTGGCCGCGCTCACCGAGGCCCGGTCCGCGCTCGCGACCGGCGACGTACCGATCGGTGCGGTCGTCGTCGACGACACCGGCGCCGTGCTCGGCGCCGGCCGCAACGTGCGGGAGGCCGAGGCCGACCCGACCGGGCATGCGGAGGTCGTCGCCCTCCGGGCCGCCGCGCGCGCCCGCGGGGAGTGGCGGCTCGCCGGCTGCACGCTGGTGGTGACCCTGGAACCGTGCACGATGTGCGCCGGCGCCGCGGTGCTCGCCCGGGTGGACCGCGTCGTCTTCGGGGCGTACGACGCCAAGGCCGGCGCCGCCGGCAGCCTCTGGGACGTGGTGCGCGACCGACGCCTCAACCACCGCCCGGAGGTCGTCGCCGGGCTGCTCGCGGGGGAGTCGACGGCGCTGCTCGAGGAGTTCTTCATCGCCCATCGGGGTGAGGTGTGACCCGCGGACGGCCGATCCCCGAGATTGGTGCTGACCGGGCTTTTCCTCGGGGGCACAATGGTCGAGTGCGGTCGAGGATCCTAGGACGAGCGACCGGCGCGCTCGCGGCCACGGTGCTGTCGGCCGCCGCTCTCGCTGCTGCGCCCGCGCAGGCGGCCGACGGCAGCGTCGTCGTCCGCGGCACCGGCCTCCCCGAGCCGCTGACCGCCCAGCTCTCGCTCACCGGCTGCGCCACCCTGCACGGCGTGACCCCCGAGAGCCCCCAGCCGTACGTCGGCCTCGGGCCGGGCGCCGCCCCCGCCGGAGCCCGCAGCCTCGGGTTCGACCTCGCGGGCGGCAACGCCGCGGGGCCGCTCTTCATGGTCGGCTCGGTGCGCCGCACGACGACCGCCGAGATCGCCGTGCACGCCGATGCCGGCTCGACGGGCGTCGCGTACGCCGGCTACCAGGAGCCCGCCGACGCCGGGACCCCCCGGGTCTGGCTCGGCCGCGCCGACCTGGTCGCCGCCGGCGGCTGGCAGCGGTACGACGCGACCCGGCTCTCCTACCGCTGGACCAAGCACGACCTCGGCACTGGTGCCGTGCTCCAGGCCGGCCCCTCCGCTCCGATGCGCGTGAAGCCGTTCAGCGCGAGCCGGGGCGGCGACGGCGCCGGCCTCTACTCGCTCGGGTTCGGCTGCGACGGCCGGCCGTTCTCCCTCGACGCCCTGCGGATCGGCGGCGCCGACGGCGTCCGCACCTACGACCTCGAGGGGCTCGCCACGACCACCTCGATCACCGGCGACCGGGCCGTCCCCGCCGACGGGACCGCCCGGCTGACCGGCGCCGTCCGCGACCACACCGGGAGCCGGGTCCCCCGGTCCACCCTGGTGCTCGAGGGCCGCGAGGCCGGCACATCGGCCTGGGAGGTCGTCGAGGTCGTCGACGCCGCTGCCGCCGACCCCGTCGTGAAGGTCAACCCGGCGCGGACCACGACGTACCGCTTCCGGTTCGTCGACCGGCCCCTCGCCGAGGGCAGCACCTCGGCGCAGCACATAGTCACCGTCGGGCGCGCCGGGACGCCCCCTGCGGCGCCGGCGGAGGCCTCGCCGTCCGCTGAGCCGTCGCCGTCCGCGGAGCCGTCCGCCGACCCCTCGCCGTCAGCCAAGCCGTCTCCGTCCGCCAAGCCCTCGCCGTCCGCGGAGCCGACCCCGTCCGCGGAGCCGACCCCGTCCGCGGAGCCGACCCCGTCCGCGGAGCCGTCGCCGACTGCGGACCCGACCCCGTCCGCCAAGCCCTCGCCGTCCGCCACGCCTCCGATGACGCCGGCGATCACGGCCCGGATCGAGACCGCCGGGGAGGCCCCGGTCGTGACCGGCACCGTCAGCCCCGCCGTCCCGGACGCCGTCCTCCTCCTGGGCCGTCCCGGCGCGGCGGACCCTGCGCTCGCGAGCGCCGAGATCGGCCCCGACGGCGCCTTCACGCTCGCCGTCCCGGCCGGGACGTTCGGCGACCTCGTGGTCCGCCTGGACGCCGCCCCCGGCCGGATCGCCGCGATTTCCGACCTGCTGTACGTCGAGCAGCCCGGCTCCTGAGTCGCGCTTTTTCGGGTAGTCCGACATACCTGTGCTGTTTGCGGGCTCGGGAACGACAAGAGTGTGTCGGACTATCCCGCCAGTCCCGGCAGGGATAGTCCGGCACGTTCCGGTCGTGATCGGGCGTCCTCGGCAACCGAAACGTGCCGGACTATCTCTCCGACCTTGCTGTCCGTCGCGCAGCTCGGCTGCTGAGTCGCGCATTTTTGGGGTAGTCCGACACACCTGTGCTGTTTGCGGGCTCGGGAACGACAAGAGTGTGTCGGCTATCCCGCCAGCCCCTGGCAGGGATAGTCCGGCACCTTCCGGTCGTGATCGGGCGTCCTCGGCAACCGAAACGTGCCGGACTATCTCTCCGACCTGCTGTATGTCGAGCAGCCCGGCTGCTGAGTCGCGCTTTTTCGGGTAGTCCGACACACCTGTGCTGTTTGCAGGCTCGGGAACGACAAGAGTGTGTCGGACTATCCCGCCAGCCCCCGCAGGGATAGTCCGGCACGTTCCGGTCGTGATCGGGCGCCCTCGGCAACCGAAACGTGCCGGACTATCCCGGGGTGAGGAACTCCGGCGGCACGCGGTCGGCGAGCCAGACGCCGTTGGCGGTCCGCCAGAACCGGTGGCCGGCGCGGGCCATGCCGGCCGCGTCGACCTCGAGGACGACCGGCTCGCCGCGGCGGGCGCCCACGCGACGGGCCGTGGCGGCGTCGGGGGAGAGGTGCACGTGGTGCCGCTGCTGGCGGCCGAGCCCCTCGGCGAGGATCGCGGCGACGACCCGCTGAGTGGTCCCGTGGAACAGCACCGCGGGCGGCTCGGCCGGGGCGAGCCCGAGCTCTACGGGGACGCTGTGCCCCTGCCGCGCCCGGATCCGGTCGCCGGCGCGGTCCCACTCGAAGCGCTGCTTGTCGTTCGTCCGCACCACCCGGTCGAGGTCCTCGCGGGTGACGCTGCGGCCGTGCTGGCCCAGCGCGGCGAGCAGCGCCGCCACCTCGACCCAGCCCCGCGGGTCGAGCTCCAGCCCCACGGACCCCGGCCGGTGCCGGAGCACCAGCGAGAGGTGCTTCGAGAGCCGTACGTCGTCCCGGTCGGCCACCCTGTCGCTCCCGTCCCCGGTCAGCGCAGACCGGACTCGATCTCGGCCAGCGCCGTGGCGAGGTCGACCTGCGGCGTCCAGCCCCAGGCGCGGGCGCGGTCGGCGAGGAGCTCGCCGGTCCACGCCGGGGCGTCGTCCCAGACCGGCTCCACGCCCAGCGCCCGGGTCACCGTCTCCTGGTAGTCGCGCACGGTCGCGCAGCCGCCCACGACGTTGACGGCGGTGCAGGCGCCGGCGACCGGCCCGGTCGCGGCGTCGGCCGCGGTGGCGATCCGGCCGGAGGCCACGTCCGCCGCGATCGCGGCGAGGTCGTCGACGTGCACCCAGGCGAACGTCTGGTGGGGTACGGCGTGCCGCGCCCGCTCGTCCTCGCGCATCGCCGCGGGCCGCAGCGTGTTCCACACCGAGCTCTCGCCCGCGCCGAGGATCGCGGGCGGCCGGAGCAGCACCCGGGTCGGCCCGTCCACCGCGTCCAGGGCGAGGTCGACGTCCCGCTTCGTGACCGGGTAGTCGCCGGCGTCGTCGGCCACCAGCGGCGAGGACTCGTCCACGTCGCCGACCCCGGGCGAGCGGTCGTAGACGGCCGCGGTCGAGACGTGGACCAGCCGCTCGAGGCCCGCATCGGCGGCGGCGCGCGCGAACCTCAGCGTGTCCTCGACCCCGATCCGCTGCTGGGCGTCCCGGTCGCTGCCCATCGGGTGCACGGTGGTGACGGCGGCGCTCGCCCCCGCGAGCACCTCGGCCGCGAACGCCGGGTCGCCGAAGTCGCCGACCCGCTCCTCGACGCCGGGGAGCGCCGGCGCCGCGCCCGCACGGCGTACGACGGCCCGGACGGTGGCGCCGCGCTCGACCAGCGCGGCGCAGACCCGGGACCCGACCAGGCCGTTGGCCCCGGTCACGACGACGACGGACGAGGTGCTCGACTCACTCATGCCGCCACCTTGGCACGGCGCTCCACACGCCTGAGTGCGAGCATGGCCCGCATGGCGGAACGCACCATCGGCGTGGTCGGCGGCGGGATCGTCGGCCTCGCGGTGGCCCGCGAGCTCACGGAGCGCCACCCGGGCACGCGGGTCGTCGTCCTCGAGAAGGAGGACCGGCTCGGCGCCCACCAGACCGCGAGCAACTCCGGCGTCGTGCACGCGGGCATCTACTACGCGCCGGGCAGCCTCAAGGCCGAGCTGTGCACGCGCGGCCGGCTGCTGCTGCGGGAGTACTGCCGCGAGCGCGGCCTGCCGTACGACGAGTGCGGCAAGCTCGTGGTCGCGATCGACCCCGCGGAGCTCCCCCGGCTCGACGCGCTCGAGGCGAACGCGCGCGCCAACGGCGTCCCGGGGCTGCGCCGGGTGGCGGGCCGTGACCTCACCGACGTCGAGCCGCACGCGGCCGGCCTGGTCGCCCTGCACTCACCGGCGACCGCCATCACCGACTTCCCGACGGTCGCGGCGGCGTTCGGGGCGGACGTCGAGCGCGCGGGCGGCGAGGTGCGGCTCGCCACCACCGTCACCGGCGTACGCCGGGGGGTGGGCGCGGTCGAGGTCGCCACCGACCGCGGGCCCCACCGCTTCGACCGGCTGGTCGTGTGCGCGGGGCTGCACGCCGACCGGGTCTCCCGCCTCGCCGACGGCGTCGACGGGCCGCGGATCGTGCCGTTCCGCGGCGAGTACCTCGCGGTGTCCGCCGCCAAGCGCGACCTGGTGCGCGGGATGGTCTACCCGGTGCCGGACCCGCGCTTCCCGTTCCTCGGCGTGCACTTCACCCGGCGGGTCTCCGGCTACCTGGAGGTCGGCCCGAACGCCGTGCTGGGGCTGCGGCGGGAGGGCTACCGGCGCCGCGACGTCAGCCTCGCCGACGTCCGCAGCATGGTCACCTGGCCCGGGTTCTGGCGGATGGCGCGGCAGCACTGGCGCACCGGGGTGGGCGAGGTCCGCGGCAGCCTGTCCACCCGGGCGTACCTGGCGGCGGCGAGCCGGTACGTGCCCGAGATCGGCCCGGCGGACGTCGTCCGGTCCCGCGCCGGTGTCCGCGCGCAGGCCGTGGACCGGGACGGCTCGATGGTCGACGACTTCCGGATCGAGGGTGCCGACGGGATCACCACGGTCCGCAACGCGCCGTCCCCGGCCGCGACCTCGAGCCTGGCGATCGCCCAGCACGTGGTCGACCGGATGGGGCTCTGAGCCGGTTTCCGCGAAGGTCGGTCCGCGGGACGCCGATGTGGGTACCGTGCAGGTGACCTCGACAGGCCGCACGGGCCGGGCAGGATGCATGAGCTCTCTCTCCGCCCCGCCACGTCCCCGCCTGCTCACCATCGTCCGCCGCACCGCCGCGAGCCTGCTCGTCGCCTGCGTCGTCCCGGCGGTCCTCTTCTGCACCGTGATGCTCACCCTCGGCGTCTGGCCCGCGATCATCGCGGCGCTGGCGTGGTCCTACGGCGCCATCGGCTGGCGTGCGGTGACCGGCCGGCGTGCCTCCGGGCTGCTGATCCTCACCGCGGTCGTGATGACCGGCCGGACCGTGGTCGCGCTGCTCGCGGACAGCACCTACCTGTACTTCCTCCAGCCGATCATCAGCGACGGCGTGGTCGCCGGGGCGTTCCTGCTCTCGCTCGCCACCGCCCGCCCGCTGGTCGCCCGGCTCGCCGGCGACTTCTACCCGATGGACCGCGAGCTGCACCTGCGCCCGCCGATCCGCCGGCTCTTCTGGCGGCTCACCGTGATGTGGGCGGTGCTCTGCCTGGGCAAGGCCGGCATGGCGCTGTGGATGCTGGAGTCGACGATGCCGGTCGAGACGTTCGTGGTCATCCGCGACGCCGCCCTGCTGGCGCTCAACGTGCTCGCCGTCGGCGCCACCATCGCGTACGCCGCGCGGGTCGCCCGCAGCGAGGGCCTGCTCGCGCACGCCTGAGCGGCGACGGACCTCGGCGACGGACCTCAGAGCGTCGAGGCGCGCGCGACCAGCTCGGGCGTGAACAGCACCTGCTGGTGCTCGTGGTCGGGGTTGGACGCCTCGTCGAGGACCAGCCGCGCCGCGGTGCTCCCGAGCTCCTGCCGGGGCTGGCGCACCGAGGAGAGCGGCACCCCGGCCGCGCCGGCGAACTCGATGTCGTCGTACCCGACGATCGCGAGCTCCTCGGGGACGCGCACGCCGGACCCGATCGCGTGCTGCAGGAGCCCCAGGGCGAGCAGGTCGTTGGCGCAGAACGCCGCGGTGGGTCGCCGCCGCTGGGGGAGCCCGGCCAGTCGCTGACCGGCCTCGCGGCCCTCGTTCACGACCAGCGCGCTGGTCGGGACCACCACCAGGTCCTCCTCGGGCAGCCCGCTGGCGGCCCAGGCGGCTCGGGCGCCCTCGAGGCGCTCGCGCACCTGGCCGAGCGTGGTGGGTCCGCCGATGAACGCGACCCGGGTGTGGCCGCGGTCGAGCAGGTGCTCGACGGCGAGCCGGCCGCCGAGGAAGTCGTCCACGGCGACCGAGCAGAACGACTGGTCGTCGCCGATCCGGTCGACGATGACCAGCGGGGTGCCGTGGCGGCGTACCTCGCGGAGCACCTCGGAGTCGGGGTCGACCGGCGTGATCAGGATGCCCTGCACCCGCTGCTGCTGCAGCAGGACCAGGTGCGCCCGCTCGCGGGCGGGCCCGTTCCCGCTGTTGCAGAGCAGGAGGGAGAGGTCGACGTCCGCGGCCGCCGACTCGATCCCCTGGGCGACGTCGGTGAAGAACGGGTTGCCGGCGTCGAGCATGACGTAGGCGAGCGTCCGGCTGGTGCCCGAGCGCAGCTGGCGGGCGGACTCGTTGCGGACGAAACCGAGCTCCGCCATCGCGTCCAGCACGCGGGTGCGGGTCGCGGTGCTGACCCGGGCAGGGCGGTTCAGCACGTTGGAGACGGTGCCGAGCGAGACGCCGGCGGCCGCAGCAACGTCCTTGACCGAGGCCGAACGGCCCTGCTGCACCACCACGCGTGACCCCCTTCGGCCCTGATTGAAACGTTCAGGCAGCCTAGCCCTGCCACGTGTCCGGGGGGCGGCTTAGAGATTTCCTACCAATTTCGGCACACCGTCTTGACGTTGTGACAGCAGTCACCTACCGTCCCCTTAGTTTGTGAAACCTTTCAATGCAGGGAGTCAGGAATGCCGGAGGCGCAGCAGGACGGCCCAGTCCTCGAGCTCGCGGACGTCACCAAGTCCTTCGGGGCGGTCGCCGCGCTCCGGTCGGGCAGCATCGTCGTCCACCCCGGCTCGATCCACGCCCTGATCGGGGAGAACGGCGCCGGCAAGTCGACGCTGGTCAAGATCGTCTCCGGCGTGCACCGCCGCGACGGCGGCACCTTCCGGTTCCAGGGCCGCGACGTCGACTTCGGGTCCACCGCGGAGTCCAAGAGCGCCGGCATCGCGGTGATCTACCAGGAGCCGACGCTCTTCCCGGACCTCTCGGTCACCGAGAACATCTTCATGGGTCGCCAGCCCCTCGGCGCCGGGCGACGCATCGACCGCGCGCGGATGCACGCCGAGGCCGAGGGACTCTTCTCCCGGCTGGGCGTGCAGATCGACCCGCGCCGCCCGGCGCGCGGCCTCTCGATCGCCGACCAGCAGATCATCGAGATCGCCAAGGCCATCTCGCTGGACGCGGCGCTGCTGATCATGGACGAGCCCACGGCAGCGCTCAGCGGCGTCGAGGTGGAGCGGCTCTTCGCGGTCGCCCGCAGCCTGCGCGACGAGGGCCGGGGCCTGGTCTTCATCTCCCACCGCTTCGACGAGGTCTTCGACCTCTGCGACACCGTCACCGTGATGCGCGACGGCTCCTACGTCTCGACGCAGCAGATCGCCGACACGACGGTCGACCGGCTGGTCTCCGAGATGGTCGGCCGCGAGGTCGCCGAGCTGTTCCCGAAGACCCCCGCCCCGATCGGCGAGGTCGTCCTCGACGTCCAGGGCCTGGCCTCGACCGGGGTCTTCCGCGACGTCTCCTTCCAGGTGCGCGCCGGCGAGATCGTCGGCCTCGCGGGCCTGGTCGGCGCCGGCCGCTCCGAGATCGCCCGCGCCGTCTTCGGTGTGGACCGGTACGACGCCGGCCGCGTCGAGCTGCTCGGCAAGCAGGTGCCGCCGCGCAACCCGCGGGCCGCGATCCGGGCCGGCATCGCCTTCGTCCCCGAGGACCGCCGCAAGCAGGGCCTGGTCACCGAGTCCTCCGTCGCCCGCAACGTCGCCGGCGTGATCCGGAGCGGCCTGACGACGATGGGCGTGCTCACCGCCGGCGCCGAGAACCGCGCCGCCGGCCCGTGGGCCGGGCGGCTCGAGGTCAAGACCAACGCCCTCGACATGCACGCCACCACGATGAGCGGCGGCAACCAGCAGAAGGTCGTCATCGCCAAGTGGCTGGCCACCGAGCCGAAGCTGCTGATCATCGACGAGCCCACCCGCGGCATCGACGTCGGCACCAAGGCGGAGGTGCACCGGCTGCTCTCCGAGCTGGCCGGCCAGGGCCTGGCGATCCTGATGATCTCCTCCGAGCTGCCCGAGGTCCTCGGCATGGCCGACCGCGTGCTGGTCGTCTGCGAGGGGCGGATCACCGCCGAGCTGGACCGCGACGAGGCGACAGCGGAGAACGTCATGTTCGCGGCCACGAACACCGTGACCCACACCGGTACGGAGGTCCCGGCATGAGCACCACCCCCTCGGCCACGAGCCTCAGCCGCCCGAGCGACGCGTCGCCGACGGCGCGCGTCCTCCGCGACGTGCTGCGCTCCCGCGAGCTGGCGGTCGCGGTCGTCCTGGTGCTGCTCATCGCGGTCACGACCGCCAAGAGCAGCTCGTTCCTCTTCGGCTCCACCGGCTGGCGCGACCTGCTGCTGACCCCCTCGATGCTCGTCCTGCTCGCCGTCGGGCAGACCGCGGTGATCATCACCCGCAACGTCGACCTGTCGGTCGGCTCGACGATGGGGCTGACGGCGTACCTCACCGGCCGGCTGTTCATCGACCAGCCGGGCCTCCCGATCATCGTCGTGGTCCTCGCCGGCATCGCGATGGGCGCCGCGCTCGGGGTCATCAACGGCGTGCTGGTGGCCTGGGGCCGGGTCCCCGCCCTGGTGATCACCCTGGGCACCATGTACATCTACCGCGGCGCCTTCCTGACCTGGGCCGGCAGCGACCGGATCAACGCGGGCGACATGCCCCGCGCGTTCCGCGACCTCGGCACCGACTCGATCCTCGGCATCCCGGTGCTGACCATCGTCGCGCTCGTGGTGCTCGCCCTGGTCGGCTACTACCTGCGCACCGCCCGCGGCGGCCGCGAGCTGTACGCGATCGGGTCCGACCCGGACGCCGCGGGGCTCTACGGCCTCTCGGTCAACCGCCGGATCATGTTCGCCTTCGTGCTCAGCGGCGCCCTCGCCGGCCTCGCCGGCGTCGTCTCCGCGGCCCGGTTCGGCACCGTGAGCTCGACCGTCGGCTCGGGCATCGAGCTGGAGGCCGTCGGCGCCGCGGTCATCGGCGGCGTGGCGATCTTCGGCGGCAGCGGCACCGTCTGGGGCGCGGCCCTGGGCGCCTTCCTGCTGGTCACGATCAACCGCTCGCTCCCCGTCCTCGGGATCTCCGACTTCTGGCAGCAGGCGGTCGTCGGGCTGCTCATCGTCGGGGCGATCGTCCTGGACCGCGTGCTCGTGAACCGCCAGGAGCGCGCGCTCATCGCCGCCCGCGAGCACGGGCCCGACGCCGGGCCACCGGTCCCCGCCACGTCCGGCAGCGCCGGCAGCGACTCCCAGGAGGTCGTCCGATGAGCACCCTGACGCAGACGCCGGACTCCGGGGCGCGCGAGCAGCGCAGCTACCCGTCGTACTCGCGCCCGTTCTGGCAGCGCGTCGTGCTCAGCCGCGAGTTCGCAGTGATCGCGCTGCTCATCGCCGCGATCGTCTACTCCCGCTCCGAGGTCGACTACTTCGACGGCCCGCAGACGATGTACTACCTGTTCCGCGACTCGGCCTCGATCCTGCTGCTGGCCCTCCCGATGACCGCGATCATCATCACCGGCGAGATCGACCTGTCGGTCGCCAGCACCGTCGGCCTCACCAGCGTCGCCTTCGGCATGCTGCACGCGGACGCCGGTCTCTCCATCGGGCTCGCGGCGCTGGTCGCCGTCCTGATCGGCGCGGTCTGCGGCGCGTTCAACGGCTTCCTGGTGGCGTACGTCGGGCTGCCCTCGATCGCGGTGACCATCGGCACCCTGGCGCTGTACCGCGGCATCGCGGCCGGTCTGCTCGGCACCGAGTCGCGCACCGACTTCCCGGAGAGCTGGACCGACCTCGCCAAGGAGCGGATCGTCGAGGACCAGCCCTACCCGATGATCCTGATCCCGTTCCTGGTGCTGGCGATCGCCTTCGGCCTGCTGCTGCACTTCTCCTCGTTCGGGCGCGGGATCTACGAGATCGGCCTGAACGACGAGGCCGCGCGCTTCACCGGCGTGGACGTGGCCCGCACCAAGGCGGTGCTGTTCGTCCTCGCGGGCGCCGTGGCCGGCTTCGTCGGCATCTACACGACGCTGGTCACCGGCGTGGCCCGGGCCGAGAACTCGGTCGGCCTGGAGCTCCAGGTGATCGCCGCGGTGCTGCTCGGCGGCGTCTCGATCTTCGGTGGCCGCGGCGCCCTCCCCGGCGTGATCGCCGGCGTGCTGCTGATCGGCGTCATCCAGCGGGCGATGCTCCTGAACGGCGAGACGGTCAACATCATCAACATCGTCATCGGAAGCCTCCTGGTGCTCTCCGTGATGTCCACAAGTCTTCTCGCACTGGCCCACCGCGCGGTGGCCGCGAGCAAGGGGGCGCGCTCCTCGGGCCGCACCTCGGACAGCGCCGGCAAGCGGTCGCTGAGCTGAATCCGGCATCTCGCCGGATGGAATCGAAAGGTAAGAACAATGAAGCTCCAGAATCGACGACTCGCGAGCCTCGCGGCTCTCACGCTGGTCGCCAGCTTGGCCATGAGCGCTTGCGGTAGCGACGACGAGGGTGACTCCGAGGGCGGCAACGGCGGCGGCGGCGAGAGCAGCGCCTCCGTCACGTTCATCCCCAAGAACCTCGGCAACCCCTACTTCGACACCAGCAACGCCGGTGGCGAGGAGGCCATCGAGGAGTTCGGTGGCAGCTACGAGGAGGTCGGCCCGGCCGAGGCCTCCCCCGACGGCCAGGTGCAGTACATCAACACCGCGACCCAGCAGGGCCGCAACGCCCTGGTGATCTCCGCCAACGACCCCGACGCGCTGTGCGACGCGATCGAGGAGGCGCGCGGCGCCGACATCAAGGTCGTCACCTACGACGCCGACACCAACCCCGACTGCCGCGACATGTTCATCTCGCAGGCCGACGCCGAGGGCATCGCCCAGGCGCAGGTCGACCTGATCACCGAGCAGATCGGTGACGAGGGCGAGATCGCGTTCCTCTCGGCCGCGGCGAACGCGACCAACCAGAACGAGTGGATCGCCCTCATGGAGGACGAGCTCGAGGCCAACCACCCGAACGTGACCGTGGTCGACACCGTCTACGGCGACGACGACGACCAGACCTCGTTCGACCGCACCGCGGCGCTCCTGCAGTCCCACCCGGACCTCAAGGGCATCGTCTCCCCGACCACGGTCGGCATCGCGGCCGCGGCTCGCTACCTCTCGACCTCGGACGCGAAGGGCAAGGTCATGCTGACCGGCCTGGGCACCCCGAACCAGATGCGTGAGTACGTCAAGGACGGCACCGTCGAGGCGTTCGCGCTGTGGAACCCGGCCGACCTGGGCTACCTGGCGGCGTACACCGCCAAGGCGCTGGTCGACGGCGAGATCGAGGGCGAGGGCGACTCCTTCGAGGCCGGCAAGCTCGGCGACTACACCGTCGGCGCCGACAACACCGTGCTCCTCGGTGACCCGTTCGTCTTCAACGCGGACAACATCGACGAGTTCGACTTCTGATCGAGGACGCGTCAGCGGACTCGATGACGGTGGTCGAGCAAGCCGTGCGACTGAGGAACGAAGTCGCAACCGGCGTGTCGAGACCCGGTGAGCCGAGAGGCCACCTGCACCGCCGAGTCAGCAGCCAGACCGCACCACCGCACCGCCCGGCCGGCCCCTCCGCGGGGCCGGCCGGGTCCCCCCACCACGCCGAGAGGCAGGAACCGTTGCAGCGCGTCTGCTTCCAGCTCCAGGTCCGCCCCGACCGGATGGCGGAGTACAAGGAACGCCACGCCGCCGTGTGGCCCGACATGCTCGCCGCCCTCCACGACACCGGGTGGCACAACTACTCGCTGTTCCTCCGCGAGGACGGCCTGCTGATCGGCTACCTCGAGACTCCCGACCTCGCCGCCGCCCAGGCGGGCATGGCCGCCACCGAGGTCAACGCCCGCTGGCAGGCCGAGATGGGTGAGTTCTTCGTCGAGCTCGACGGCGTACCGCCCGACCAGGGCTTCCTCGTCCTCGAGGAGGTCTTCCACCTCGAGGACCAGCTCGACCACCACCACGCACGAGAAGCGAAGTGACATGACGACGTTCAGCCAGATCGCGCCCCAGCTCGAGGGCCAGGCCATCGAGCTGCCCTCCTGGGCGTTCGGCAACTCCGGCACCCGGTTCAAGGTGTTCGGGACCCCGGGCACCCCCCGCTCGGTCGAGGAGAAGATCTCCGACGCCGCGACCGTGCACCGGTTCACCGGCCTCGCACCGAAGGTCGCCCTGCACATCCCGTGGGACCGCGTCGAGGACTACGCCGCGCTCCGCGCGTACGCCGAGCAGCAGGGCGTGGCGCTGGGCACCATCAACTCCAACACCTTCCAGGACGACGCCTACAAGTTCGGCTCCCTGACCCACGTGGACCCGAAGGTCCGCCAGAAGGCGATCGACCACCACTACGAGTGCATCGACGTCATGGGCGCGACCGGCTCCCGCGACCTGAAGATCTGGCTCGCCGACGGGTCCAACTACCCCGGCCAGGCCGACCTCCGCGGCCGCCAGGACCGCCTGCACGAGTCGCTCGCCGCGATCTACGAGCGGATCGGCGAGGACCAGCGCCTCGTGCTCGAGTACAAGTTCTTCGAGCCGGCCTTCTACCACACCGACGTCCCGGACTGGGGCACGTCGTACGCCCAGGTGAGCGCCCTCGGCGACCGGGCGACGGTCTGCCTGGACACCGGCCACCACGCGCCCGGCACCAACATCGAGTTCATCGTCATGCAGCTGCTGCGGCTCGGGAAGCTCGGCTCGTTCGACTTCAACTCGCGCTTCTACGCCGACGACGACCTGATCGTCGGCGCGGCCGACCCGTTCCAGTTGTTCCGGATCATGTTCGAGGTGATCCGCGGCGGCGGCTACGGTCCCGCCGCCGAGTCCGGGCACAGCGACGTCGCGTTCATGCTCGACCAGTGCCACAACGTCGAGGACAAGATCCCCGGCCAGATCCGCTCGGTCCTCAACGTGCAGGAGATGACCGCCCGCGCGCTGCTCGTCGACCGGGAGGCGCTCACCGTCGCGCAGGAGGCCGGCGACGTCCTCGGCGCGCACGAGGTCCTCATGGACGCCTACCAGACCGACGTCCGCGCCGACCTCGCCGCGTGGCGCGAGGAGCGCGGCCTGCCCGCCAGCCCGATGAAGGCGTACGCCGCGTCCGGCTACCAGCAGGAGATCGAGGGGTCCCGCGTCGGCGGGACCCAGCTCTCCTGGACCTGAGGTCCCGGGCACCCGCCCGCACCTCGACACCGTATGAACCACCCTCCGGAAGGAACCATGACGAACCCCGCTGCGGCCGAGCTGATCGCCCGGTCCAACCGCCTCGGCGCCGACCCCAAGAACACCAACTACGCGGGCGGCAACACCTCGGCGAAGGGCACCGAGACCGACCCGGTCACCGGTGAGCCCGTCGAGCTGCTCTGGGTCAAGGGCTCGGGCGGCGACCTCGGCACCCTGAAGGAGTCCGGCCTGGCCGTGCTGCGGCTGGACCGGATGCGCGCGCTCGTCGACGTCTACCCGGGCATCGAGCGCGAGGACGAGATGGTCGCCGCGTTCGACTACTGCCTGCACGGCAAGGGCGGCGCCGCGCCGTCGATCGACACCGCCATGCACGGGCTCGTCGACGCCGCGCACGTCGACCACCTGCACCCCGACTCCGGCATCGCCATCGCCACCGCGAAGGACGGCGAGCAGCTGACCGCCACGATCTTCGGCGACCGGGTCGTCTGGGTGCCGTGGCGCCGTCCGGGCTTCCAGCTCGGCCTCGACATCGCCGCGATCAAGGAGCAGAACCCGCAGGCGATCGGCTGCATCCTCGGCGGCCACGGCATCACCGCGTGGGGCGACACCTCCGAGGAGGCCGAGGCCAACTCGCTGTGGATCATCGACACCGCCGCGGCGTACATCGCCGAGCACAGCAAGGCCGAGCCGTTCGGCCCCGCCCTCGAGGGGTACGCCGCGCTGCCGGAGGCCGAGCGTCGCGCCAAGGCCGCGGCCCTGGCCCCGACCATCCGCGGGATCGCGAGCCAGGACCGCCCGATGGTCGGCCACTTCGCCGACCACGACGTGGTCCTCGACTTCCTCGCGAGCAGCGAGCACCCCCGCCTGGCCGAGCTGGGCACCTCCTGCCCCGACCACTTCCTGCGCACCAAGGTCAAGCCGATGGTCCTGGACCTGCCGGCGAGCGCCTCGGTCGAGGAGAGCATCGCCCGCCTCAAGGAGCTCGCGGTGTCCTACCGCGAGGACTACCAGGGCTACTACGACCGCAACGCGACCCCCGACTCGCCCGCGATCCGCGGCGCGGACCCGCTGATCGTGCTGGTGCCCGGCGTCGGCATGTTCAGCTTCGGCAAGGACAAGCAGACCGCCCGCGTGGCCGGCGAGTTCTACACCAACGCCATCAACGTCATGCGCGGCGCGGAGGGTCTCTCGACCTACGCCCCGATCGACGAGGCCGAGAAGTTCCGCATCGAGTACTGGGCGCTGGAGGAGGCCAAGCTCCAGCGGATGCCGAAGCCCAAGCCGCTCGCCACCCGGATCGCGCTGGTCACCGGCGCCGCCGGCGGCATCGGCAAGGCCACCGCGAAGCGGCTCGCCGCCGAGGGTGCCTGCGTCGTCGTCGCCGACCTCGACCTCGAGAAGGCGCAGGCCGCCGCCGCCGAGATCGGTGGCCCGGACGTCGCCATCGGCGTCGCTGCCGACGTGTCGAAGGAGGACGCCGTCCAGGCCATGGTCGACGCGGCCGTGCTCGCCTTCGGCGGGGTCGACCTGGTCGTCAACAACGCGGGCCTCTCGCTCTCCAAGTCGCTCCTCGAGACCACCGAGGCCGACTGGGACCTGCAGCACAACGTGATGGCCAAGGGGTCCTTCCTGGTCTCCAAGGCGGCCGCCAAGGTGCTGATCGAGCAGGAGATGGGCGGCGACATCATCTACATCTCCTCGAAGAACTCCGTCTTCGCGGGCCCGAACAACATCGCCTACTCGGCGACCAAGGCCGACCAGGCCCACCAGGTCCGGCTGCTGGCCGCGGAGCTCGGCGCCCACGGCGTCAAGGTCAACGGCGTGAACCCCGACGGCGTCGTCGCGGGCTCGGGCATCTTCGCCAGCGGCTGGGGCGCCAACCGCGCCGCGGTCTACGGCGTGGAGGAGAAGGACCTCGGCAAGTTCTACGCGCAGCGCACCATCCTCAAGCGCGAGGTGCTGCCGGAGAACATCGCCAACGCCGTCTTCGTGCTCTGCGGGCCCGACATGAGCCACACCACGGGTCTGCACGTGCCCGTCGACGCGGGCGTCGCCGCAGCCTTCCTGCGATGATCGCCGGCTCCGCCCGGTCGGTCCGGGTCGCCGCCGTCGACCTCGGGGCGACGAGCGGCCGGATCATGGCCGGCCGGGTCGGGCCGCGCTCGCTGCACCTGGAGGAGATGCACAGATTCCCCAACGGCGGCGTCGAGGCGAACGGCTCGCTGTTCTGGGACGTGCTCGGCATCCACCGCGAGGTCCTGGCGGGGGTCCGTGAGGTCGCCCGCACGGGGCCGCTGCACGGCATCGGCATCGACTCGTGGGCGGTCGACTACGGCCTGCTCGACCGCGACGGCCACCTGCTGGGCAACCCCTTCAGCCACCGCGACTCCCGCACCGACGGCGTCGCCGCCCGGGTGCTGGAGACGGTGGGGGCGGCCGAGCTGTACGCCACCACCGGCCTGCAGAACCTGCCGTTCAACACGGTCTACCAGCTCGCGGCCGCGCGGGGCACGGCGGCGCTGGAGTCGGCCGAGCAGCTGCTCCTGCTGCCCGACCTGCTCGCCTACTGGCTGACCGGCCAGGTCGGCGCGGAGCGCACCAACGCCTCCACCACGGGGCTGTACGACGTGCAGACCCGCACGTGGGCGGTCGACCTCGCCAAGCGGGTCGGGCTGCCGTGGGCGATCCTGCCGCCGCTGCGCGACCCCGGCGACGTCATCGGCCCGGTGCTCGGCGACGTGGCCGAGCAGCTGGGCGTCAGCGGCGACGTCCCCGTCGTCGCCGTCGGCTCCCACGACACCGCCTCGGCCGTCGTGGGCGTGCCGGCCGTCGAGGACGACTTCGCCTACATCTCCTCCGGCACCTGGTCGCTGGTCGGCCTGGAGCTGGAGAAGCCGGTGCTGACGGAGGCGGCGCGGCTCGCCGACTTCACCAACGAGGGCGGCGTCGACGGCACCGTCCGGTTCCTGAAGAACGTGATGGGCCTGTGGGTGCTCTCCGAGTGCCTGCGCACCTGGGCCCACCAGCGGATCCGCGAGGCGAGCCTGGCCGCCGTGCTCGAGGGCGCCGAGGACGCGCCCGCGCTGCGTACGGTCATCGACATCAACGACCCGCGGCTGCTGCCGCCCGGCACCGGGGCCGAGAACGGCATGCCGGCCCGGGTCCAGCGGCTGGCCGAGGAGGCGGGGGAGCCGATCCCGCGCACCCCGGTCGCGATCGCCCGCACCGTCCTGGACAGCCTGGCGCTGGCCTACCGCCGGCACCTGCGCACCGCCGCCGACCTGGCGGGCCGGGACGTCTCGGTCATCCACGTCGTGGGCGGCGGCTCGCAGAACGCGCTGCTGTGCCAGCTCACCGCCGACGCCGCCGGGATCCCCGTCCTGGCCGGCCCGTCGGAGGCCGCCGCGCTCGGCAACGTGCTCGTCCAGGCCCGCACCCTCGGCGCCGGGCTGCCGGACCTGGCCGCGATGCGCGACCTGGTCCGCCGTACCCACGAGCTGCACCGCTACGAGCCCCGTCCCGGCTCCGACTGGGACGCGGCCGAGGCCCGCCTGTCCCGCTGACCCCCCACCACCACCCCCCCCGGGAGCACGCATGAACGACGTCCGTCCGACCCCTCACCCCGTCCGTCGCCGGACCCTGTTCGGCGGCGCCGCCGCAGGCCTCGGTGTCGCTGCGGTCTCCGGCGCGGTGCCCGCGGGCGCCACGGGCGGTGGTCCGGCGGCGGCGAAGCAGCTGCTCCGGTCCTTCGCCCGGCCGGGCACCGCCACCGCCGCCGGCTTCCGCTGGTGGTGGCCCAACGGGCTCGTCGACCCCCGGGAGATCGAGCGCGAGGTCGACCAGGTGGCCGACGCCGGGTTCGGCGTCCTCGAGATCGCCGACGTGACCCACAGCCTCCGCGCCCGGGACATCGAGATGGACCTCGGCCGGTACGGCTGGGGCACCCCGTCCTGGGTGCGCGGCGTCAAGGCGGCGCTCGCCCGGGGCGCCCGCCGCGACGTGCGCATCGACATCACGGTCGGGCCGTCCTGGCCGGCCGCCGTCCCGACGGTCACCCCGGACGACGACGCCGCCTGCACCGAGCTGGCCCACGGCCAGGCCACGGTCGCCGCCGGGGCGTCGTACGACGGCGTGGTGCCCGCGCCCGTCGTCGCGGCGGACGCGGCGAGCACCCGCAGCGAGCTGGTGGCCGTCCAGGCCTTCCGCGACCTCGGCACCGTCAAGGCGGTCACCACCCTCGACCCCGCCTCGCGGGTCGACCTGACCGACCGGGTCCGCGACGGCCGGCTGACCTGGACCGCGCCGGCCGAAGGCGCCTGGGTGCTGTTGTCCTACTGGCGCCGCGGCTCCGGGCAGCAGCCCGAGGCCGGGCCGCACACCGACCCGCCGTCGTACGTCGTCGACCACTTCAGCGCCGCCGGCTCCGACGCCGTCGTCGACCTGTGGGAGGACCGGGTCCTCGACCGCGAGCTGCGGCTGCTGCTCCGCAAGGCGGGCGGCTACCTCTTCGAGGACTCCCTCGAGATCGAGACCGACGCGACCATCTGGACCCCGCGGATGCTGGCGGAGTTCCGCACGCGCGCCGGCTACGACCTGCTGCCCTACCTGCCCGTCGTCGTCGAGGCGCACGAGAAGTACCTGTTCACCTTCGACGCCGCGACCACCACCCGGGTCCGCGACGACTTCAACCAGGTGCTCAGCGACCTCTACCGCGACCACCACCTGCTGCCGCTCCAGCGCTTCGCGCGCTCCCTCGGGATGGGCCTGCGGGTGCAGCCCTACGGGCTGGAGACCGACACCGTCGAGCACTCCGCGCTGCTCGACGTGCCGGAGACCGAGTCGCTCGGCTTCAAGAACCTCGACGACTACCGGGTGATGGCCGGTGGCCGCGACCTCGCCGGGCACACGATCCTGTCCTGCGAGGCGGCCTGCTACAACGGCGCCGCCTACAACACCACCTGGGACCGCGCGCTGCAGACGCTGAACAGCATCTTCGCGGCCGGGGTGAACCAGTGCGTGCTGCACGGCTTCGCGTACGCCGACGCCCCGGGCGTGACCTGGCCCGGATTCGCCGCGTTCTCGCCGTACTACGACGGCGCGATCGGGTACGGCGAGGCCTGGGGCCCGCGGACCCCGCAGTGGCGGCACATGCCGGACGTCGCCGGCTACCTCGCCCGGACCCAGCTGGTGCTGCAGACCGGCGCCCCGAAGTACGACATCGTCTTCCTGCGCCAGAAGGGCTGGGCCTCGACCGGCGTCGGGCCGCACTGGGTCACCAACAACGGCACCGCGATCGGCTGGTCGCACTCCTTCGCGACCGGGTCGCTGCTCGACCTGCCGCTGGCGAAGGTCCGCCGGGGCCGGCTCGCGCCGGACGGGCCGGCGTACAAGGCGATGGTGATCGGGCCGGACAAGCTGCGCGGCAGCGAGATGACCATCGACCTCGACGCCGCCCGCAAGGTCCTCGGCTACGGCCGGGCCGGGCTGCCGATCGTGCTGATCGGCGACTGGTCGCAGGTGCACCCCGTCGGCGTGCACACCGAGGCCGAGCTCGCCGAGGTCCGCTCGCTGATGACCCGGATCGCCGCGCTGCCGACGACCCGGACCGTGCCGGAGGCCGAGGTCGGCACCGCCCTCGCCGAGCTCGGCGTCACCCCGGACGTCCGCCACGAGACGTCGACCGTCCAGCACCTGCGCCGGGTCGAGGGCGACACCGACCTCTACTACCTGGCCAACGCCAAGCACGCCGAGAACCGCAAGCTGGTCGCGGTGACCCAGGACGTCTGGCTCACCGCCACCGACTCCTCGTCGGTGCCCTACCTGCTCGACGCCTGGTCG